>DASYLW010000471.1:0-7107 GCA_036009385.1 Caballeronia sp. | reverse complement strand
ACACCGCTGCGCGTGCTCGAACTGGTCGCGCGCGACCGTTTTTGCGAGCACCCCGACAAAGCCTGCCACGGCGAATCCTGCCCGCTCGCACGCGGCTTCTACGATCGCTTGCCCGCCGCACGAACCGCTGCTCTCGGCGTTGCGCAACTGCACCGGCATGTGTTGCGCGAGGTCGCCATTGAGCACGCGGTTTGCCCGTACTACCTGAGCCAGGAAATGGCGCGCTGGAGCGACGTCATTGTTGGCGATTACAACTATTATTTCGACACGCACGCCATGCTGTATTCCCTCGCAGAATCGAAGGAATGGCGCGTCGGCGTGCTGGTGGACGAAGCGCACAACCTGATTGAGCGCGCCCGCGCGATGTATTCTGCCACGCTGGATGAAGCGCGTTTTCGCAGCCTTCGCCGCACGGCGCCGCCATCGTTAAAGCGCCCATTCGACAGGATCGCGCGGGAATGGAAAACCATTTCCACCGAGCAGGCAAGCGATTACGACGTGCATGCCGCCCTGCCCGGACGCTTCATTGAAGCGCTGGAAAACATGATCGGCGCAGTAACGGAGTTGGTGGGCGAACAGCCCACCGGGCTGGATCACGAGACGCTGCGCTTTTACTTCGATGCCATGCATTTCGTGCGCATTGCAGAGCGCTTCGACACCCACACTCTGTTCGACACCACCCTGTCCCCGCATGCGGCGACGCGGCACAACACCGTACTATGCCTGCGCAACCGTGTGCCGGGACCGCATCTGAAATCGCGCTTTGCCCGCGCTCATTCGGTTGCGCTGTTCTCAGCCACGCTCACGCCCATGCATTTCTATGGCGACATGCTCGGTCTTCCTGACACCTGCCTGCAAGTGGATGTGGAGTCGCCCTTTCACGCGGATCAGTTGCAGGTGCGGGCCGTAGCGAACGTCTCCACGCGGTTTCGCGATCGCGAGGAGTCCGTACCACGACTCGTCGATCTCATCGCGGCGCAATACCGGCGTGCGCCCGGCAACTACCTGAGTTTCTTCAGCAGCTTCGACTACCTCGATCAGGTCGCCAACGCCCTGCTTCGCGAGCACCCGGACATTGCAGTGTGGACGCAATCGCGTTCAATGAGCGAGGCGGATCAGCAAGCTTTTCTCGCGCGCTTCACGCAGACTGGCCGGGGTATCGGCTTCGCCGTGCTTGGCGGATCGTTCGGAGAGGGTATCGACCTGACCGGCACGCGGCTGGTCGGCGCGTTCATCGCTACGCTTGGACTACCGCAGCTCAACCCGGTCAACCAGCAGATGAAAGCGCACATGGACGAAAAGTTCGGCGCCGGATTCGACTACACGTACCTGTTCCCCGGGCTGCAGAAAGTGGTACAGGCTGCAGGGCGTGTGATTCGAGGACAAACGGATCGAGGGGTGCTGTATCTCATCGACGACCGCTTTGCCCGTGCGGACGTGCGCCGCCTGCTGCCTGCGTGGTGGAGGGTGGAGATCGTCCGGCACACCGTGGCTTGCGCACCTGGTGCTCGGGCATCCGCTTTGCTGTGAGTCTCACGAGCGAGTCACCCCCACGCTCCCCACCCCACGCGAGGAATCATCATGGCTGTCACTACGGCTGCAACTCACACGACCCGGCAGGATGCGCTCACGCTGCTTGAAGCAGAACATCGAGCGGTAGAGAAATTATTCGATGCGTTCGAACGCGCCGCCGACGACGACCTCGAACGCAAGGCGACCCTCGTGCAACGCGCATGTGAACTGCTCACCATGCATGCCATTGTGGAAGAGGAAATCCTTTATCCGGCGGCCAAGGAAGCGCTTGGCAAAGACAACAAGGACGACGTGAACGAAGCATTCGTCGAGCACTTCCTGGTGAAGACGCTGATCGAAAAATTCTCGACGATGAAAGCCGGCGACGAAGGCTTCGACGCCACCTTCAAGGTCCTGACCGAAAGCGTCAATCATCATGTTGAGGAAGAGGAGTCGGAGCTGTTCCCGGAACTGCGCAAGACCCGGCTCGATCTCGCGAAACTGGGCGAACGGATCGCCATACGCCGCGAGGCGCTGCAAAGCAAGGTCACCAAAGTCGCGATGGATCATTGAGACCGCGCGTCGCGCATCGTCCGGCAGTTTGCTAACATGGATCAAAGCCGCAGCGGCCGGGAGCGGCTCCGCGGCGCTCCCGGCGGACTGTGCACGGCAATATCGGAGTGCGCCTCGTGACCCTCATCGTGTACATCAATACTGCCGGCAATCACTTCGGACGCGACAACGACCTGTTCCAGATCGACGCGGCCGGCTTCCTGGTCGACATGGGCTGCGTGCTGGTCGATCACTGCAGCCATGCCGTGAACGCTGCGTCGCGCCCCGCGCTGCAGCGAGCCATTCGCCGGATCAAGTCCGGCGACACGCTGGTGGTCGCGCGCCTCGGTTATCTGGGAAGCAGCATCGGTGACGCCGTATCCACACTCACCATACTGGCCGGCAAAGGAGCGCACGTTTTCTGCCTCGACGCCGGCAAAGCCGATCTTTGCGCGAGCGGCGAAGGCTCACCAACCCGCATGCTCCAGCTTGCTGCCGAACTGGAGCGCGATGCCAAACGCGCCCGCGCGCTCGACGCGGCCGCGATTGCCAAGAAGGACGGCACGCATCAGGGACGTCCCGCCTCGTTGTCCGACTCACAGCGGCAACAAGCACTGAAGGCGCTTGCCGCAGGCAGCACCGTGACGGCAATCGCGCGGGCGCTCAGCACGTCGCGGCAAACGATCATCCGCTTGCGCGACGCGGCATCGCGCAATTCCGCTGCGGTGCAATCACCACCCGTGGAGCACTAAGCCGCGTCCCGCTCGGGGAGGCTTTGAATTATTCATCATATGATTGTGCGCATTTCCAGCGTATCTAATATGAACGCAACATTCGGAGTGTTTCGAAGCGCCGTGCAGCGGACGCTTGGGTCATCGAAATCTGCATGGAGAAACCGTCAATGGATGCCCTGGCGACGAATATCGAAGCTCGCGTAAACGCCATCGACTGGCAGGCGGTGCACGAGGAACTGGATGGTTTCGGCTGCGCGACGATCGAGCGCCTGCTCGCACCAGCGGAATGTGACGCGTTGAAAGCGCTTTATGCGCGCGACGAGTTGTACAGAAGCCGCGTAGTCATGGCGCGCCACGGTTTCGGGCGCGGCGAGTACAAGTACTACGCCTATCCGCTGCCTGAGGTGATCGGCACCTTACGTGAAGTGGTGTATCCGCATCTTGTTCCCATTGCTAATCGATGGAACGAGATCATGCGTATCGACACACGCTACCCACCGGACCACGCCACTTTTATCGATCGATGCCACGCGGCCGGCCAGCTTCGCCCCACACCGCTGATCCTGCAATACGCGCAGGGCGACTACAACTGCCTGCATCAGGACTTGTACGGCGAGCACGTGTTTCCGCTGCAGCTCGCGTGTCTGCTGTCGGTACCAGGGCTGGACTTTACAGGCGGGGAATTTGTGATGACCGAGCAGCGGCCGCGCATGCAGTCGCGGGCCGAAGTCGTACCGCTGGCGCAAGGCGACGCCGTGATTTTTGCCGTGCATAACCGGCCGGTAAACGGAACGCGCGGAGCATATCGCGTGAACCACAGGCACGGCGTTAGCCGGCTGAGATCGGGGCACCGGCATACCGTAGGCGTCATTTTCCACGACGCAACCTGAAGCTCAAGGCGCCGAAGGACGCCTTGAAGTCAGCTATTCGTTTTCATCGAAGTAGTGACCGAAGCGAACCTGCTTCGTCTTGATGTAGCGCTCGTTTTCCTCACGCACCGGAATGGCCAGCGCCACCCGTTCGCACACCGGGATATCGTGCTTGAGCAGCGTGTCGAACTTCGACGGATTGTTGCTCATCAAGCGCACCGAGCGCACGTCGAGCGCGCGCAGGATAGCTGCTGCCGAGTCGTATTCCCGCGCGTCGTCAGGCAAACCGAGATGCAGGTTGGCGTCCACGGTATCGTAGCCTTGCTCCTGCAGCGCATATGCGCGGATCTTGTTCGCCAGCCCGATGCCGCGCCCTTCATGACCCCGCAAATACAACAAGATACCCCGGTTTTCAGCCGCGATATAACGCATGGCGAGGTCCAGTTGCTCGCCGCAATCACAGCGATACGAGCCGAAAACATCGCCCGTGACACATTCGGAATGCAGCCGGCACAGCACGGATTCGCCGTGGCTGACATCGCCCATGACAAGCGTCAGATGCTCGGCGCCCGTGCTCGTCACGCGATACACGTGCGACTCAAACACGCCGTAACGCGTGGGAATCGTGGCCTTTGCCACGAGTTCGACGCATTCTTCGTGGGCTGCTACGGCAGTGGCTGCCGGTGAATCAGAAACGTTTTTCATGTTCTCTTGTACTGCATAGGAGGGCGTAGGCCGCATGCCGGTCATTAATCGGTAACTTTAGCAAGAAGCCGGAAAAAAGCGGGAGCGCCCGGTCCGACATGTTAAAACGCCCGGGAAATATTTGCAGCCTGCGAACCCCGAGACCCTTGGTGGCTGCGTGAAAAGCCGCGTGCAAGGGCGCATGAAGTTGCCCGATACGGCTGATTTCGTTATATGTAAAGAAGAACGTATCGCTTCGTCCAAAATTCCGCGGTTGGTAAAGTATCCGGTTACTTAGGCAGGAATGGTCGCCTCCGGGCGTCGCCTCTCAACCTTCACCGACTTTACATGCCACATAAACGCCTGCCGTCCGACTCATTCTTCGCCCCTGCCCGCAAGCTGGCCCGCACCGTCGTTTGCACCGCTGTTTACACTTTTGCCGCCCTTGGCGCGCTCGCCGGCACGGCTCACGCGGCGGGCAAAACGCTGGTGTTCTGTTCGGAAGGCAGTCCGGCCGGCTTCGACTCCGCGCAATACACCACCAGCACCGACTTCGACGCCGGCGCGCACGCAGTCTACGACACCCTGGTCGAATTCGAGCGCGGTTCGCTCAACCTGGTGCCGGGCCTGGCCGAGTCATGGGACGAGTCGCCCGATGCCAAGACCTTCACGTTTCATCTCCGGCACGGCGTCAAGTTCCAGACCACGCCCTGGTTCAAGCCCACGCGCGACTTCGATGCGGACGACGTCGTCTTCACGTTCAAACGCATGATCGATCCGGACAATCCGTTCCAGAAAGCGCATCCGGTCAGCTTCCCGTATCTCAGCGATCTCGGTTACGACAAGAACATTGCATCGGTTGAAAAACTCGACGACTACACCGTGCGCTTCACCCTGCACACGTCGGACGTGGTGTTCGTACGCAACATAGCAATGGAGTTCGCCTCCATTGTGTCGGCGCAATACGCCGACCAGTTGCTTGCGGCCGGCAAGACGGAAGACCTGAACCAGAAACCCGTAGGCACCGGCCCATTCGTGTTTCGTGACTATCAGAAAGACGCGATCATCCGCTACGACGCGCACCCGGACTTCTGGAACAAGAAGGACGTGCATATCGCGAAACTGGTGTTCGCCATCACGCCGGACGCGGCTGTGCGCATGCAGAAACTCGCGAGCGGCGAATGCCAGATGACGGCCTTCGCGCGCCCCGCCGATATCCAGACCGCGCGCAGCAATCCGAAACTCGCGGTGCTCTCGGGAGTGGGCTTCAACGTGGCCTATGTCGGCTACAACACCACGCACAAGCCCCTCGATAACGTGCTGGTGCGTCGTGCGCTGGACATGGCCGTCGATAAGCCGGCCATCCTGAAGAGCATCTACGACGGGGCTGCGACCGTGGCTTCTAACCCGATGCCGCCATCGCAATGGTCGTATAACAAGGCGTTGAAAGACGCCCCTTACGATCCCGCGAAGGCCCGTGAGTTGCTAAAGCAAGCGGGTTTTCCAAACGGCTTTTCGATCACGCTATGGGCCATGCCCGTGCAGCGCGGCTACAACCCGAACGCTCGCCTGATGGCACAACTGATTCAATCGGACTGGGCGAAAATTGGCGTGAAAGCGAACATCGTGACGTACGAATGGGCCGAATATAACAAGCGCGCGAAAGAAGGCGGCGAGCACGACGCCATCCTTTACGGCTGGATGGGCGATAACGGAGACCCGGACAACTGGCTCGGCACGACGCTCGGCTGCGACGCCGTGCATGGCAGCAACGTGACCAAGTGGTGCGACAAGCAATTCGACGATCTGCTCGGGAAAGCACGTCTGATTACCGACCAGCCGACCCGCACCAAGCTGTATGAGCAGGCGCAGGTCGTGTTCAAGGATCAGGTCCCGTACACGCCGATCGCCCATGCGAATGCGTTTCAATTGATGACGAAAGACGTCAAGGGCTACGAGATCAGCCCGCTGGGCGGTCATCGTTTCGACGGCATCACGCTCGACTGACGAGTTGGCTTCAACCGCCTGCTTCAACTATCAGCTTCAATTACGCGGCGACGGGCTGTGAAAGAAAGGCCCGCCGCCGCGCGGCTTCATGCCGGGTGATCGAAGCTTCCCGGGCTCTTGTCCGTCGCGCTCCATTGCGGCTTGCGAGCCCGCTCCGCCTTTTGCAAACCGGCCTTCAGGCCTTCTCTGTCGAAATCCTTCGTGTAGACCGGCGTGCCCGGCTGCTGACGCCAGGAGTCGCCGATGCTGCCGTTATCCACCGGATCGAAGCCCATCTCGTTGACCAGTTGCATCACGACGGCTTTCGCATCGGCGGTATCGCCCGAGACCGGCAACGCCACGCGTCCAGGCGTGCCCTCAGGCTTGCCGAGATCGCGCAAATGCGCCGCGTAGATGTTGTTGAAAGCCTTGATGACCGGACGCCCGATCTGCTGCGCGACCCATGCGCTTTCCATCATGCCGGACTCGATTCCGTCTATACGGCCATCGCGCTCACGCGGATAGTAATTCCCGGTATCGATCACGACGGTGGTTTCCGGCACGTCGTCGAACAAGCCGGCCGGCAGATTCAGCACTTTCTTTTCGGGAATCGTGACGACGATCACGGCAGCGCCGCGCACCACGTCGGCGACTTCCGCCGGCTTCGCGCCGGTTTCGCTGGCGACTTCGGCCAGCGTATCCGGCCCTCGCGAGTTGCCGATCAGGACCTCATGCCCCCGCTCGACCCAGCGCAGCGCCAGCACGCGACC
>DASYLW010000470.1:0-7824 GCA_036009385.1 Caballeronia sp. | reverse complement strand
CCCGTTGCAAGGAGAGCTTATGTCCGGACTTACACATTTCGATGCTTCTGGCGAAGCGCACATGGTCGATGTCGGCGACAAAAGCGAGACGCGTCGCGTGGCCATCGCGCGCGGCTCGATCGTCATGCTGCCCGCCACGCTCGCGCTGATCCGCGAGGGCAAGGCTAAAAAAGGCGATGTACTCGGCGTCGCGCGAATCGCAGCGATCCAGGGCGCGAAACGCACCTCCGATCTGATCCCGTTATGCCATCCGCTGGCATTGACCCGGGTAGCGGTGGATTTTTCGATCGATGAAAATTTGCCGGGCGTGTTTTGCGAAGTACGCGTGGAAACGGTCGGGCGCACTGGCGTGGAGATGGAAGCGCTGACCGCCGTGCAAGTGGGCCTGCTGACGGTGTACGACATGTGCAAAGCGGTGGATCGCGGAATGACAATCACCGATGTGAAGGTGCTTGAGAAGCACGGCGGGAAATCGGGGGATTGGGTGGCGGGGAGCTGATCACGGAACGCCTGACTATTTAGCCAAGAAAAAGGCAGTTCCAACGCAAGTCGGAACTGCCTTTGTTTTTAGCCCTGGTCGATCTCTTCGAATTTCAGACTCTCAGTCACATGGAAGTCGTCGATCAAGCACCCCTCAATCATCTTCATCGTCACTATCGTCGTCATTTGTCGTGGGTGCGGGCACGCCGTACAGCTTCATCAGCTCGGCCTTGAACCCGGCCAGCGGCTTACCTTGATCGTCGAGTAACTGATAAACGTCCGACAGTTGTTGCGGCCAGTCGTGAAGCTCGGTGGAGAATATCTGCAACCGGGCGATGGTATCGAGCGCGTCCTGCGACTGTCCGGCCAACGCCTGCAACACCGCATAACGCCGCAACACCGTTTCCCCCGGCAACAACGCCAGCGCCTGACGATGCATCGCGAGCTTCGTAGCGAGGTCCTGGCTGTTCATCGGCAGCAATGTCGCGGCACCATACTCACCCCAGGCGCGGAACAAGAACGACGGATCTGCACGATATTGCTCAGCCGGCTGCGAACCGTAATAGAGCACTTCCGAGCGGTTGTAGTCGCGCAAGATGGGGTACAGCGAAGCGAGTCCAAGCACCACCAGCACAACATACAACCCATACGAAAACGACCGCGACACCCACCGCACCGGTCGCGTTTCGAGCAAGCCAAAAATCAGCATCGCGGGCATCAGGTAAAACATGTACTGCTGCGGATACTCAACCAGCGCGTGCATCATCAGCACGCCCAGCAGCGACAACGCGAAAATCCGCGCCGGCGTATGCGGCGCACGCAGCACACGCACAAGCCAGCAGATCACGCTGAACAACACGATCGCCATGCCGAGCAAACCCGTTTTCGCGAGCAAGTCGATGAAAATATCGTGCGAATTGTTCGCGATCTCCACGCCGCCCAACTCCCGCACGAACTCGAACTGATGCAGCGGAAACTCACCCCAGCCGACACCCAGCAACGGATGAGTCAGGAACATGGTCCAGCCGTACTTCCAGAGCGCAAGCCGCGGCGCGATCTGGTTTGCGTCCTGCATCCGTTCGGCCGCCGATTGACCGAGTTCAAGGTGAAAACGCAAGTTCGCCCAGCGAATCGCCGCGTTCACGGCGAAGAACAACACCAGCAGCACGACCGGAATCAGCCACGCGCGGGTTTTGCTGCGACCAGCATGACTCGCACGACCATCCGGGTCATCGGCCACGGTCGAACGGCCCTGAATGAAGGCCATCCAGAGTCCAGCGACCACGATCACGCCCATCTGCAACCAAGGTCCCCGCGATACGGTCAACGCGAGGCCTGCTGAAAATATCGCGGACAAGACGAACCAAACGATCATCGGCAACCGTCGTGTCTGCACCAGATACAGCGCACCTGCCGTCGCGAACGCAATGTAGGTGGCAAGGTGATTCGCCTGCGCCATGTTGCCGAACGGCCGCCGTTCGATCGTAACGTTGTAAGCCACCACGAACGGCGAAAACTTCGACTCCATGTGGAACAACTGCACGATTTGGCAAAACACGGCAAACAAGCCGCCGGCGATCAGCGCCGCCGCGCCCCAGCGCAACGCCTTCTGGCCCAGACCCGCGCGCACGAAGCCATAACCCGTATGCACCGCGATAAACGATGCCAGTAAATAGCCGCCGCCGAGCCAGTTCATCGACGGCTGCGACACCGGCAAAACCACCGTCTGTGCTACGAGCAGCAGACCGAGCACAAGCGGCATCAACGCGATAACCGGCGTCGCAAATGGCACGCGTGGCTCGGACAACCGCACGATCAACGCCATTCCCCCGCCAAGCACCAGGAACAGTGCAAGCGCGCTGAACTCGGCGTAGAAGGTCGGAATGGGATAGGTGTGGTTGACGACCGCGAACGGCATCGTCAGCGCCAGACAGAGGACAGCGAGAGAAAAGTAGCGCGCGATGTTTGAAGGCATGTGGGGTCGGGAACGTCGGCAACCGGCGCACTATACAAAAAATTACTCATGCTGTGCGGCACCTGGCATGAAATGCGCCGAAATCACTGTCATTCCTGAAAATTTCGTGGCGGTTTCGGCAAAACATGAAGGCTGCCCGCAATCCGCGTGCTCGCTAGCAAGCGTCATGACGACGGTTCATCGCGATTACGGTTTCATGCGGCCAGCCTTTCAGCTTTTCTCAATGCCTTTCAACTCGCTAAGTCCGGCATTCCGGCGGCGAGAGATTAGGCGGCAATGTGGGTGCTTCGGCAGGTGACGGCCCCGCGCCCGGCGCCGGCAAGGAAGACGCCGTTTTTGTGGCCGCGAAACATTCCCATGTGATCGATCCGGCCTGAACCGAACCCTTCGTCAGAACGGTACGTGCAGTCGGCGTCTCGGCGTTGTCCGGCGTTGACGGCACAAGCACGAGCGTATTCGATCCGGCCGGTGCGACACGCGTGGAAAACGCGATGGTGACTTGCCCGTTGGTATCGTCGACATGAATGGACTCCACGTTCCGGGTTCCCGGCGGCGACGAATATCCCCCGCCCAGGTCAGAGCCGCTCGCGGCATTTTCCGCCACCGCCAGCCGTGCCGACGATGCCAGCGACAAGCCCTCGCCCACCCGGCTACGCGCCAGATAATCCTGATAAGCCGGAATGGCATACGCCGCGACCACGCCGACAATTGCCAGCACGATCATCAACTCGATCAACGTGAAGCCCGTCCCGAATCGCCGGATCTTGCCGCGCGTAACCAGCCTTCGAAACCACGCTTTGCTGCTACCCGCTCCATCTACCCTGCACACCGCTGCTGTCATTGCTGCTGCCATTGCTGAACTCCCAAAAAGACGAAGCGCCTGGTTGCGTAATGCAATCCAGACGCTTCGATCTTATTGAGTACAACCCGGTCTCGACAGTCAGCCAGACGGCCTATGGCTTGACCCAATCAGTGCGCGACTTTCGCTTCCTTCGCCAGCACGCGCCGCCGAAAGTACCAGCCGAACGCCAGAACCAGCAGCGCACCCGCCACGTGCGCCGTGTACTCGGCGCCCAGCACGTTCAACGCGGGCCAGCGGTCCAGGAACGGATCGTCGATCATCAATCCGCCCGCGATCCACCCCAGCAAACCAGCGCCGAGCGCAATCACGATCGGGAATTTGTCGAGGAGCTTCAGCACCAGCGTACTGCCCCACACGATCAGCGGAATACTCACCAGCAAGCCAAAGATCACCAGCGCCAACCGATGCTGCGGATCGGCCGCTTCGGCAGCACCGGCCACGGCGATCACGTTGTCCAGGCTCATCACGGCATCGGCCACGATGATCGTCTTGATCGCGGTCCAAAGCTGGTCGGTCGGCTTGATATTCGGGTCGCTGTGATCCGGCATCATCAGCTTCACGCCGATCCACAACAACATGAGGCCGCCGACAAACTTGAGGAATGGGATATCGAGCAGCACGACGGCGAACGAGATCAACGCGACCCGCAGCACTATGGCTCCGAGCGTGCCGAGCAGCACGCCGCGCGTGCGTTGTTGCGGCGGTAAATTCCTGCAAGCGAGCGCGATGACGACGGCGTTATCGCCGCCAAGGAGGATATCGATAACGATAATCTGTAGAACAGCGCCCCAATGGAGCGTGGCGAAAAATTCGAGCATGAAAAAACCGGTGAACGACGCGACAGCGACAGAAAAAACGCGCGATAAAAAAAGCGGGGAAGCCTTAGCTCCCCCGCTTTTAGAACCGACGTTTTACGAAAGGCTTACGCAAGCATAACGCAGCCCCGCGTTTTCTGTCGATCGGCCATTCCTTAAACCCTTTACAGCATCGCCTTCAACAGACGCGCCATTTCCGACGGGTTCTTCGTGACGGTGATACCGCATGCTTGCATGATTTCCAGCTTGGCATCGGCCGTATCCGCACCGCCCGAAATCAGCGCGCCTGCGTGACCCATGCGCTTGCCGGCCGGAGCCGTGACGCCCGCGATGAAGCCAACCACCGGCTTCTTCATGTTGTCCTTGATCCAGTAAGCCGCGTTCGCTTCGTCCGGGCCACCGATCTCGCCGATCATGATCACGGCGTCCGTGTCGGGATCGTCGTTGAACATCTTCATGACGTCGATGTGCTTCAGACCATTGATCGGATCGCCGCCAATACCGACTGCCGACGACTGGCCAAGGCCAATAGCCGTCAACTGGCCAACTGCTTCGTACGTGAGCGTGCCCGAACGCGACACCACGCCAATGCGGCCCTTACGGTGGATATGACCCGGCATGATGCCGATCTTCAGTTCGTCCGGCGTGATCGTGCCCGGGCAATTCGGTCCGAGGAGCAGCGTCTTGCGATTTTCGCGACGCATACGGTCCTTGATCTCGAGCATGTCGCGCACGGGAATGCCTTCCGTGATGCAGATCGCGAGATCCAGGTCGGCTTCAACCGCTTCCCAGATTGCAGCAGCGGCGCCAGCCGGCGGCACGTAGATCACCGAAACGGTTGCACCCGTTTCAGCCTTCGCTTCCGCGACGCTTGCGTAGATGGGGATGCCTTCGAAATCTTCGCCGGCGCGCTTCGGGTTCACGCCCGCTACGTACGCTTCACGGCCGTTCGCATACTCGCGGCAAGCGCGGGTGTGGAATTGACCGGTCTTGCCGGTAATGCCCTGGGTGATGACCTTGGTGTCTTTGTTGATCAGAATCGACATAGTGTGACCTCTGTTCGTCGACGTCGCTCTTCAATCGGCGCACCTTGTTTCCAAGGCGCGGCCAAGCGGAAAAGCGCCGCCTTTCGTGTCTGGTGGAACGCTCGTAATTGCCGGAAATTTTCCTGGCGATTACTTGCCCTCGGCTGCTGCAACAACCTTCTGCGCAGCTTCTTCCATGCTGTCGGCCGCGATGATCGGCAAGCCCGAATCCGCCAGCATCTTCTTGCCGAGATCTTCGTTCGTGCCCTTCATGCGCACGACCAGAGGCACCTTCAGCGACACCGCCTTCGACGCTTCGATCACGCCTTCCGCGATCACATCGCAGCGCATGATGCCGCCGAAAATGTTCACGAGGATTGCCTTGAGGCCCGGGTTCTTCAACATGATCTTGAAGGCTTCCGTGACCTTCTCGGTCGTTGCGCCGCCGCCCACGTCGAGGAAGTTGGCCGGCTCGCCGCCGAACAGCTTGATCGTGTCCATGGTGGCCATTGCCAGGCCGGCGCCGTTCACCAGGCAGCCGATGTTGCCATCGAGCGAGATGTAGGCCAGATCGAACTTCGATGCTTCCACTTCAGCCGGATCTTCTTCGTCGATATCGCGATACGCAACGATGTCCGGGTGACGGAACAGCGCGTTAGCGTCGAAGTTGAACTTGGCGTCCAGTGCGATCACCTTGCCGTCGCCGGTGACGATCAGCGGGTTGATTTCGGCCAGCGATGCGTCCGTTTCCCAGAATGCCTTGTACAGGCCTTGCAGGATCACGCGTGCTTGCGGGATCGAGCCTTCCGGAATACCGATCTTGCGCGAGAGGTCGTCGGCGTCTTTGTCGAGCAGACCCGTCGACGGCTCGACGGCGAACTTGTGCAGCAGTTCCGGCGTCTTTTCCGCGACTTCTTCGATGTCCATTCCGCCTTCGCTCGATGCCATCACCACGACTTTTTGCGTGATACGGTCGAGCACGAGGCCGATGTACAGTTCCTTCTTGATGTCCGCGCCTTCTTCGATCAGCAGGCGGTTCACCTTTTGGCCTTCAGGGCCGGTCTGGTGCGTGACGAGTTGCATGCCGAGGATCTGGTTCGAATATTCGCGAACCTGTTCCAGCGTCTTTGCAACCTTCACGCCGCCGCCCTTACCACGGCCGCCAGCGTGAATCTGAGCCTTGACGACCCATACCGGGCCGCCCAGCTCTTCAGCGGCCTTGACCGCATCGTCCACCGAGAACACGGGCTTGCCGCGCGGGACCGCGACGCCGAACTTCCGCAGGATTTCCTTTCCCTGGTACTCGTGAATCTTCATGCGTGATTCCTTCAGTCTGAGAGTTGGATTGAACTTCAATTACGTGGATTAATGAGTCGCTTGAATTACTTGTTCGATTTACCTGGAATACCTGAATTGCGTTCAGCGTTGCTTCCCGCGTGAAAAGACTACGCGTCCGGAGTCATGCTGATGTTTCCTGGTCGGCCAGTTCCCGGAATCTGCTCTTGCTTAATTCGCTTGGTGTCGACGAATTCCGACGAATTCCGACTAATTTCGCTGAGCCGGCTCCACTTCGCTCCCGGCCTTTTTGGAGTTGTCCTGATCCGCTATCCGGTCTGCCGTACCACGCGGCGCGTGACCGAACCAGCGCGGATAGTATTGCCGAACGGCTTCACCGTCGAAACGCAATGCGTTGCAACGGCCAAGCTGGAATGGGGGTTTGTCGCTGTCTGCTGCGGTTTCTGCTGCTTTGCCTGATGCGTTCTTGCTTGCTGAGTTTTCCGGGGGTTTGCCCGGTGCGCCGCCTTTTTCGGTGTTCCACACTTCGCCCGCGAATGCCTGGATAGCGGCAGTGGGCAATACGGCGCAGAGTTCGGTGATGTGCGTGCAACCGGTCGTTCCAGCGAGCAAACGGCTGGATTCACGACGGAAATTTTGCACAAGATTGAGGCCGATGAGCGCGCGATAAGCGGGGTTCGATGCTGCGCACAGACCCGCATACGGAGCCCACTCGGAAGCCGCTTCGGCGTCGACGATGGTGAGCGTGCGGTCGATGGTGATGCGCAGCCAGAGTTCATGGATCGGCAGGCCTTGAGGCCGGACGCCCGCCGCGAGTTTGACGTCGCGCGGCTTTTCATCGGTTAGACAGGCTTCGATATCCCACAAGCCATCTTCACGCTCAAACGCTTCCATTCGAATCGCGCGGCGATGGCGCAACTGTCGGGAAACGGGCGGAGAAAGCGGCATGTGCAGAGGAAGGCCGGAATGGGAAAACGCCGAAATTTTACCATACTGGGCATTTTCAGCCGGACCGAGTTGCCGCGGGGAAGCTTGAGGGGCAATGCGGAGGCTTGTGCGGGGGTTTGTTGCGCGATGGCTGCGGGCGGTGGGGGATTCCGCTCAGCCTTGAGGTTGGGGTTTTTGTTTCGTGCTTTTGAGCTGGGTGTTGAGGCGTCGGATTGCGTGGGGGTTGGGGCAGCGGGTTTTAGTTTTAGGTGGCGGCTTGCGGGTCGTTGGGGCAGTGAGTTTGGGCTAGCGGGCTTGGGTGTCGGTTTGCGCGTCGTTAGGGCTGCGAGCTTGAGGTGCTGGCCGCCGTCCGTCGTTCGAGCTTGGAAGTCGAAGTTGCGCGCGTTGGGAGGCCGAACCGGGGTGAAATTGTTTGCACGTAGC
>DASYLW010000469.1:0-2635 GCA_036009385.1 Caballeronia sp. | reverse complement strand
TACGACCCGCAAGACCCCAACGACCGGCTCTTGCTTGGGGTCAAGGGAACGCTGTTTGCTGCCGAGTTGCATATCCTTCGGGCCCGCATGCGTGGCAATCTGTTGAACAAGGCTCGCCGTGGCGAACTCGCGCTGCGCCTGCCGGTCGGCTATCGCCGACTGGGTGACGGGACGGTGGTCCTCGATCCCGAAGAGCAGGTCCGGCAGACGCTGAGCCGGATCTTTGAGCGCTTCACCGTGCTGCGCAACGCGCGCGCGGTGCAGCGCGAACTCAATGCGCAACGACTGCAGATGCCGCGCCTGATCCAGCTTGGCGCCGACAAGGGCAAGCTGATTTGGGTGCAGCCCACCTATCAGATGATCCAGCAAGTGCTCACGAGCCCGGTTTATGCGGGCGTATTCGTCTATGGCCGGCGCAAGTTGGAGATGACGCCAGGCGACCCGCCGGTCATGGCCGAACGTCGCCGGCCGGTCGAGGAGTGGGACATTGTCGTACCTGACGTCTATCCGGCGTATCTGAGCTACGATCAGTATCTCCGCAATCGTCAGCAACTGCACGACAACATGTACAACTTCGCCAAGAAGGCGCGTGGCGCGCCGCGGGATGGGGTGGCGTTGCTGCAGGGTCTGATGCTGTGCGGGCGCTGCGGAAGACGAATGACGGTCAGTCACGGCAACGCGTATCGTCGCTACGAGTGTCGGCGTGCTCAGCTGGACTACGCAGCGCCACCCTGCCAGGCCTTTCCGGTTCGGCATCTCGATGCCGCCGTTGGCGCCGTGTTCCTGCAAGCCGTGCAACCCGCGGCGTTAGAGGCGACGTTGCAGGCGTTTGCCGTCATGGAACGTGAACGCCTCGATCTCGACCGCCACTGGCAATTGCGTCTCGAGCGCGCCCGCTACGAGGCCGAGCGTGCGCAACGGCAATACGATGCGGTGGAGCCGGAGAACCGTTCTGTCGCACGGTCGCTGGAGGCGCGGTGGAATACCGCCCTGGAAGCCCTCGAGAAGCTGCAACGCGAGTATACCATCGTGCAGCGGACGGACTTGCTGCCGCTCGGCGACGCAGACCGGGAAAACGTTCAGCGTATGGCAGCTGACCTGCCGGCGCTTTGGCACGCCGCAACGACCACCCCGGTCGATCGGAAGCGCCTGCTGCGCCTTGTCGTGACCGAGGTCACGTTGACCACGCAACCGGAACAGCGCAGCGCGGCATTCAGGATTCTCTGGTGCGGTGGCGCAGTTACTGAGCACGTGGTGAATTGCCCACCCGCGGGCGTACATCAACGCACCGAAGCCAGTATACTCGATCGACTGACCGCTCTTGCGAGCAATCAGCCCGATCATCAAGTTGCCGAGCGCCTGAACGCCGAAGGCCTACGGACCCGGACCGGAAAGAAATGGACCTATGCGCGGGTCCACTCGATACGGAAGCAGCACGCTATCCCAACTGGCTGCCCGCTGGTCCCCCGCCCCGCAGTGAAACGTGCAGATGGTCTGGTATCAAGCAAAGTCGCTGCTGAATGTCTGCAAGTCTCTTCATCCCTGGTCAATCTATGGGTCAAGCACGGCGTGCTTCGGCACGATCAGCGGGTGACCGCGTCGAAAGTCTGGGTGCATTTGTCGGAAGCGGACTTTGCGCGGTTGACGGGCGCTTCTCCGGAGGCAGCCAGCCTGCCGACATTGAAATCGATTAGAGAACAGAATGGGTTGTCTCTAAGCGAGTTGTGGCACCAGATCTCGCTTGGCCACTACCTCCCATATCGCGTCCGCCGCGGCCGCACCTGGGAGTGGCGTCTGAAGAAGGTGCCTCCCTCCGATACACCGCAGCCAACCGCGTTGATTCAACGTAACCGCAAAGGAAAACCACCTTATGAGTGACGATCTAACGCGCGCTACGAGCGCGGCGCAATGATCTTGACCTCCAATCGCGGCTTCGCCGAGTGGGGCGAGGTTTTTGGCGGTCCCGTGGTCGCCACCGCACTGCTCGATCGCCTGCTCCACCATGCCGTGGTGGTCCAGATCGAAGGGGCCAGCTACCGGCTGCGCCAACACGCCGACCTGCTCCCTGAGCACATTCGCTCCAAGGCGCTCATCCATCCGCCATCGGCGCCGCCGCGGAAGCGTCGCGGCCGACCGCCGAAGATCGCGGACGCCAACACGAGCACCGCCTCTCCATTGAGCAACGTTTCGTAACGGTGAACCGGACCATGCCAAGAGGCCGCAAACCCGAATCCGAGCACGCCCTCAGCAATGCCGAACGACAGGCGCGATACCGCGCTGGTCGGCAGGCACAACAACCCCAGGCCGCCGTCCGCCATCGGGCGGTAGCAGACCGCCGCAGTCGTGCACAGCGTTGGCGAGATGCCGTTGCGGAGCTGCTTGCTTTACAGGCCGAGTATGCCGCTTGGTCCAACGCCTTGCCGGAAAGCCTGCGCGACAGCGCAACCGCCGAGGCGCTTCAGGAGATCATCGATCTCGACCTCGATAGCCTCGCCGATATCAAACCGCCGAGGGGATTTGGCCGTGACTAAACCAGAATGAAGTGGGGAATTTCTGCCGACGATTTTGGGGAATTTTTCGGTTCTCCCGCACTTTACGTGCTGTCGTTACGATATCATGCGGTATGCAGGACACG
>DASYLW010000468.1:0-8045 GCA_036009385.1 Caballeronia sp. | reverse complement strand
GAGAACGGTTGCGCCACCTGGATGTATCGGTCCGGCTGCTGCAGGCCAAAGACGCGCCATGAATGTTCACCGCGTTCAATCGACCGGAAGCCTTCGGTGACGCGCGGCAACGCCGGCTCCTTGAGCGAGTGGTAAACGAGCGTGCCTTGCTTGTCCCAGATATCGATGGCGATCCGGTCGTCGGCTATGCCGTTGAAGTCGTGGCTGGCCCGCTCGGCGGCGTCGGCCGCAGCGATATTCGCGGGCAACGACCGCGCAACGGTGCGCAGCTCATAGTCGAACAACTCACTCGCTTCGCGGCGCGCCGTGTGAAAGATGCCATAGCCCGCCGCCAGCGACGTCGCAGCCAGACCAAAGATCAGCCAGCCGAGCAGCCAGCGGCGAATGGATGTCATTCGAGTCCCTTGAGCCGGTAGCCCACGCCCCGGACCGTCAGTATCTGCTCCGCGCCAATCTTGCGCCTGAGGCTGTGGACATGCACTTCAATGGTATTGCTGCCCACTTCCTCGCCCCATCCGTACAGCTTCTCCTCCAGTTCCGCCCGCCTGAATACGCGCGCGGGTTCCTCGATCAGCACCTGAAGCAACGCGAACTCGCGTGGCACCAGCGGCAACGGCACACCCGACTTGCTCGCTTCGTGCGAGGCGGGATCAAGGGCAAGTTGGCCGTGCGTATAAACAGGCTGCTTTTGTCCGGTACGACGTCGCAGCGCCGCGCGCACGCGCGCGGCGAGTTCGTCGAGATCGAAAGGTTTCATGAGGTAGTCGTCGGCACCCGCATCCAGCCCGCGAATGCGGTCGTCCACGGCATCGCGCGCGGTCAGAATGATGACTGACGCCGTACCGCCTGCCTTGCGGTACGTGTTCAACACCTGGATGCCATCGCGTTTCGGCAAGCCGAGGTCGAGCAGTACGAGGTCGTACACTCCATTGGCAAGCGACAGGTCAGCGGCGCGTCCGTCCGCGGCCCAATCGATTGCGTAACCCAGCCGGCGCATGGAGTCGAGCACGGTCTCGGCAATCATCTCGTCGTCTTCCACCAGTAACAGCCGCATCGTGAAGTCCCCGGTCCTGCCAACAAGTATCGAGCATGAATTGTCCGCCGCACGTGCTTAAGCGTTCCTTAAGCGTTCCTTAAGCACAGGCTTCAGGAATTGATCGCTGCTTCAATGGAATTTCGCAAATTACCAGTAATCCTTAGCATCTGACCATCACGAAACAGCCAAGCAACAACCAAAAAACAGCCACTTTGAGCGACAAGTCAGCCGCTGACAAGTCCTTAAGCATGGCTTAAGCAACAGCGCAGCACAATGTCTGTAACTGTGTGTAATAATTCGCCTCCGTCCTGGTTATCTCGCTGACACAAGCCGCATTAATGAATATTCAAAACGCCCGCCGCTGGGCGCCGCGAGGCAAGCGAGTGTGGATAATGAGCGCGCTCGCGCTTTGTGTCGCAAGCGCGGTCAGGCTCGCGTTGCACCCATTCCTGGGCCCGGTCATGCCGGGCGTCGCCTTCTGCATAGCGGCGGCCATGGTCGAATACTTCTTTGGGCTCATCCCTTCGCTGACGGTCATGCTGCTTGGACTGGGCATTGCCGATTTCCTGTTCGTGCCACCTTACGGCGAGATTGCAATCATCAATCGCGCTGACGTCATGCTGGCGATTTCCTACCCGCTCGTCACGCTCTTGACGATCACCCTTATCGAACGGCTCCGGCGCGCGCAGTTCAGTACAGAACTGATCGCGGCAGTGGCGCTCTCACGTTATGAGATGCTGCTGCGCGCCGATAACGAGCGCGCGCAGTCGCGCCGGGCGGTGGACGAAACGCATCGGCTCGTGCGACATCTTCCCCATTATCACGACGCCATCATCCTGCTGCAGGCGGTCGATCGCAATGCGGCGCAAGGCGCGAAGGAAATGGCGCCGGGGCGGCTTTTTGCCAATGCGCATCCTGACGATATCGAACGGCTTCAGCGTGGTTTGCAGCCAGGGCGGCATCGCGTGCGCATTGGTTCGGGCGACGGCGTGCATAAACTCGTGGAATGCATTTGCGAGCGCTTTACCACGCACGCGGGTGAGTTTCTGATCTTGCGCAGGGTTGATTAGCGTGACAAAGGAAACGCCCGCGTTGAACGCGTCGAACTTCTACGCTGGCAGCGACCATGCCGTCCTGATGCTGCACGGCCTGTCCAGTTCGCCGCTCGAAATGCGCCATCTCGCTCGATACCTGAATAGCGAAGGGTTCACCACGTGCGCGCCCAACCTCCACGGTTACAGCGCAGGCACGCCGGAACTGAGGATGGAAGCGTGGGTCACGGCCGCGGTCAAGGAATTCGATGCGCTGAGCGCCCGTTACCCGCGCGTGTCCGTGTGCGGTCTTTCCATGGGCGCAACGCTTGCACTCGCGCTCGTGCGCGAGCGGCCCGGCGCGCAGGCTATCGTGCTGTTGTCCGTCACGCTCGACTACGACGGCTGGGCAATGCCGTGGTATCGGTTCCTGCTCGGCTGGGTCTATTACACGCCGTTGCGTTACCGCTGGCGGTATCGCGAGGAAGCGCCGTTCGGGCTGCGCAACGAGGCGTTGCGTGCGAAGGTCGGCCGGGCGATGCAGCGCAACGACTTGAGCGAAGTCGGCCCGTCGAGCATCTCGGTTCCCGCGCTGCACGAAGCCAGCCGGCTTGCCGCGAGCGTAAAAAATACACTGACTGCGCTCAAGAACGATTGCCTGTTGATTCACGCAATCGACGACGAGACGTCGAGCCCGCGCAACGCGCAATTCGTCGCGTCCAACATTAGATCGACGGTCATGCGCACCATCTATCTCGACGATTCGTACCACATGATCACCTCCGACAACGAGCGGGAAATCGTTGCACGGGAGACAGCCGTGTTCCTCAAGGAAAGCGAGGCCGCCAGCAGTGCGGAAGGTGGCGCGAAGCCGGTGGTATCGAAGGCGCTGGCCCGACGCCTCCGGCAGATGGCATCGATCGGCAAATAAAGCCTGGGCGACAGCCCGGCGGCGGCCCAAAGCGGCGCTGAAGCTTTCAAATCAATTTTTGGTAACTGAACGTTCCGCGCGCGGATAAGCGTCGCTTAAGCACGCTTCGCGCAGTCTATGTGCAAAGTGGATTCCGCATTGCCGTATTGCTGGCCGACACCGGCACGGCTTCGGATGAAAGCGGGGCCTTGTTCAAGATCGAAAGCTAATTCCGCCTGGCGCCAGCCCGGAGAGACCGTCATGCAAACCACCCTGTCGATCACATTGCGCGCCCATGCGGTGCTGTTGTCGGCATCAGTGGCGGTTTTGACGGCGGCATGCCTGTTCATCGTGTTGTTGCTCCACGTACCTTTGGACCATCCGGGTACGTTCGGACTCCGGATGACGGTGTTCGTTATCGCGGTGCTTGGCGTGCTGTTTGTGCGGCGTAAGGCAAGCTGCGCGTTCAGGGACGCGCTGCAGAACTGCCAGGTCCAGTTGAGCGACGTGAACGCGAACGGTATTACCATCAGCAACGATTGCCCGCGCGCATGGCTGGTTCAGATGTACGCCGAGCTTTGTCCGGCTACGGCGCGTCGGCAGATCGCGTCCAGGTAATGCACCTTACACACCTTACACACGTTATGCACGTTATGCATCGTGCACCTCATGCGCATGCGACGTGCGTTGCCGGCAGACGATGGACTGACGGCGTTACGAACCCTTGCCGCCAATCGCCCGTCTTGTCATTCAGATAAGCCGTGATCGGTACACGTCAGGACGATCCTTCCAGCTCAAAAGTAGTGGCAGACGTAGTCGACGGTTTCAATCACTTCGATCTCAAAGCTCGTGTTGCCTGGCACGGTGATGGACTCGCCCGCGCCGTATTCACGCCACGCATCTTCTCCCGGATTACGCACGCGGCATCGTCCGGCATTGACGTCGATCTGTTCTGGCGCTTGCGTCGAGAACGTCAGCAGGGCCGGAAAAATGACGCCTAGCGTCTTGCGCGTGCCGTCGGCAAGCAGGATGGTATGCGAGACACATTTTCCATCGAAGTAAATATTCGCGTGCTTGATGATCGAGACATTGTCGAATTGTGCGGTCGTTGTCATGCGTGGAAATTCCTATGGTCCGGTTTGTTGGCCGACGGCATGGGGCCCAGGTCGTCAGCGCAGTAATCTGTTCAATTGTCTGGTTTGAAGCGTGGTTTTGCGGCCCCGCAAAACATAGTGATTATTCTTCAGCTTGGCAATGGCTTTGTGCGCTCCGTGCGCGGGCCATGCGCACGGCCGGCCACGCGCCGAAACCCTAGATAGGGAAACTGGTTGTCGACAGGATTTCCTTCAGGACCATGAACGTCCTGACCTGACGCACACCGGGCAAATACAACAACTGTTCGGCATGCAGGCGGTTGAAGCTCTCGCTGTCACGCGTGCGTACCAGCATGAAGCAGTCGAACTCACCCGTCACAATGTGGCACTCCATGCATCCCGAGACTTTTTGCGCGGCTTTCTCGAACGCGGCGAAGGACTCGGGCGTGGAACGATCCAGCACCACGCCGATGATCATCAGCATGCCCGCGTTGAGCTTTTTCGGGTCCAGCAACGCGACCGTCCCACGGATCAGCTTCGCTTGTTTAAGCCGTTCCACGCGGCGCAAACACGCCGGCGCACTCAGGCTCACCTTGGCCGCAAGCGCGACATTGGAAATAGAGGCGTCACGCTGAAGCTGCCTGAGGATGGCGCGGTCGACGCGGTCCAGCCCGGCGCCCGATTGGTCGCTCACCTGCGATCCGGAACGAACTTTTATTGCGCCCATGGCTATTTCTCCACATGATAATTACGTTCGTCAAGCATCCGATTATTGAGAATTAAACAAACGACAATTGATTCGCAACCCTGCTTCAGTCAAAGTTTTTTACCATACTTCTCATCGACGCAAATTAATGCGACGACTTGGCTGATCATCGGAGCGACACATGAATCTCAAGAAATTTCCCCGTCACGCGCTCACTTTCGGGCCGACGCCGATCCAGCCGCTTGCACGGCTGTCAGACCATCTTGGCGGCAAGGTCGAGCTCTATGCCAAGCGCGAAGACTGCAATAGCGGCCTCGCATTCGGCGGCAATAAAACCCGCAAGCTCGAGTACCTGATCCCCGAGGCAATCGCGCAAGGTTGCGACACGCTGGTCTCCATCGGCGGGATTCAGTCGAACCAGACGCGCCAGGTCGCAGCCGTTGCCGCGCACCTCGGCATGAAATGCGTGCTGGTGCAGGAAAACTGGGTGAACTACTCGGACGCGGTGTATGACCGCGTTGGCAATATCCAGATGTCGCGGATCATGGGCGCAGATGTGCGCCTGGTCGCGGACGGTTTCGACATCGGCTTTCGTCAGAGCTGGGAAGACGCTCTGGAGAGGGTGCGGCAAGCGGGCGGCAAGCCTTACGCGATTCCGGCTGGTTGTTCGGATCATCCACTAGGCGGCCTGGGTTTCGTGGGTTTTGCGGAAGAAGTGCGCCAGCAGGAAGCGGAGCTTGGTTTCAAGTTCGATTACATCGTGGTCTGTTCGGTCACGGGCAGCACGCAGGCCGGCATGGTCGTGGGCTTTGCGGCGGACGGACGTGCGGATCGGGTGATTGGTATCGATGCCTCGGCGAAGCCTGAAAAAACCCGTGAGCAGATTTACCGGATCGCGCGACAGACTGCTGAGCGAGTAGAGCTGGGTCGCGATATCACGTTGAACGATATCGTGCTGGATGAGCGGTATGGCGGCCCCGAATACGGCTTGCCGAACGAAGGTACGCTTGAGGCCATCCGCCTGTGCGCGAGGCTCGAAGGTGTGTTGACCGACCCCGTGTACGAAGGCAAGTCGATGCACGGCATGATCGATAAAGTGAAACGCGGCGAGTTCCCGGAAGGCTCTAAGGTGCTGTATGCGCATCTTGGCGGCGTGCCGGCGTTGAACGCTTATAGCTTTCTGTTTCGCGAAGGTTGATTGGGTAAATGCGCGGACGAGACGTATCCCGGATGCGGGGCGTTTCGTTCGCGGCTACCATCCCGGGGGGCATAACGACAATACTTTGCCGCCACGCTATTGTTCGGCACGTTAAGCTCCGGAACGTGCCGATCAGACCATTGGTTTTGGATTGCATGCAAGCTCGATGCAAAGTCACCTTGATATCTTCGTGCGCAACCTGCGCGGTTAAGCCGTCCAGTACGCGCTCTCAGCCGCGATCTATGCAACCGCGATGGCCGCGGCGCTTGGACTCTTCAGCTTTTCCGGCCTGTCGTTAATACCGTGAGCAGGCGATGGAATAAACCTCGAACGTGAGGCGTTGTGAAAGTGCAGTCAAAACAGGCCGGTGAACCGGTAACGGCTGCAATTACTCCACACTTACGGGATTCTTCATGCTCAACTCGATTATTTCCCGTCGTCGGCTGATTGCAAGCGGAACGTTGGCGTCGGCTAGCGTCGCGCTTTCCAAGTTTGCATTCGGCGCTTCCACGCAAGACCCGTCGGCCCAATCTCCCGCCGATGCGCAACCGACGCTCGGCGTAGTGCCCGCTTACCTCGGTTCATCGCCGCAAACGCTGCCGCCCTTGCCTTACGCGGAAAATGCGCTCGAACCGGTGATTTCGGCGCGCACCATCGGGTTTCATTACGGCAAGCACCATCGCGCGTATTTCGATAACCTGCACAAGCTGCTGGCCGGTACGCCGCTTGCGCAGGCATCGCTTGAACAAGTGATCATGCAATCGCACGATCAACCCGCTCTGGCCGATGTCTTCAACAATGCCGCGCAAGCCTGGAATCACAATTTTTACTGGAATTCGCTGAGCCCCGTTACCACGCAGCCGAGTGAAAAGCTCCACGCTGCAATCGTGCGCAAGTTCGGTTCAACCGAGGCATTGACGAAGGCTTTGGTGAAGACGTCGGCGTCGCAGTTCGGCAGCGGTTGGGGCTGGCTGGTACTCGACCAGGGCGAGCTTGCGGTGATCAAGACGAGCAACGCGGAAACGCCGTTCACGCGAGGCCTCGCGCCGTTGCTGACGGTGGATGTATGGGAGCATGCGTATTACCTGGACTATCAGAATCGCCGTCCCGACTACCTCGTTGCGACTGTGTCGCAGCATTTGAACTGGGCATTTGCGTCAGCTAATCTGGACCGGGTGTGAGCCGGCCGATCGCATTGTGCTCGTAACATGGCCGCGGGCGCACAATCGATCGTCGACTTATTCGCCAGCTCATTTATCAATCCACTTAATCAGGAATTTCATGTTCACCATTTTCGACCTTGTGAGCCGTGTCGGCCGTGCAAGCGCCGTGATCGCGGGCTGCGTGGCAAGTACTGCCGCGTTCGCCGCGCCGCCCATCGATCCCCCACAAGCGGAGCGCGTGCTGGCGACGACCGCTTCCGGCGTGCAGGTTTATTCATGCGAGTACGACGCGCAGCATCGTCTGGGCTGGGTGTTCAAGAACCCGCAGGCAACGCTTTACAGCGCCAGCGGACAGGCGGTGATCCGGCACGCGGCGGGGCCGTCGTGGGAGGCGGACGATGGCAGCCGGATCGTGGGCCACATGATCGCGCAAACGCCGAGCGAAACCGCCGCCAGCGTGCCGCAGTTATTGCTCGAAACCCGTAGCACTGCAGCGAACGGCATGCTGTCTGCCATTCGTTATGTTCAGCGCGTGAACACTGTGGGCGGTGTGATGCCTGCCTCGCCGTGTTCGACCGAACATGAGATTGGCAACTCGCCTTACATCGCTAACTACGTTTTCTACAAGTAGCCTGGGCGGGCGGTCATGGTGACCGCTTCCCGTGCGCCGTCTTCTTCAAAGGACAATCATGCACGACTCCAGATTGCTGCCTCGTTTTCGCGCGCTTCGTGCGAGTTTGCTCATTGCGGTTGTTTGGTCTATCTCGGCTTGCACGGCACTGAGTGTGGTGACGCATTCGGTGTCGCCTGATGAAGCGAGCGTTCCTGCGGGGCGTTATCAACTTGATCCGCATCACTGGAACGTCAGTTTCGATGTCGATCATTTCAGGTATTCGCGCTTCGTCAT
>DASYLW010000467.1:0-4558 GCA_036009385.1 Caballeronia sp. | reverse complement strand
TTATCGAAGTCGCGATCGGCGTAGTCGTTGATCGCGCAACCGGCCGAGCGCATGAGCAGCGTGCCGAGCACGAAGATCAGCAGGAGCATGGGCGATGGATGACCGCTCGATGCAATCCACAACGCATTGAGCGTTGGCCACAGCAACAGCAAGCTGCCGATGGGCTTGTCCATCCGGACGAGGCGGAGATAAAGCGGAAAGCGAGCGAACATGGCGATTGGGCGACGGCAAATAGCGATAGCGCTATTTTAAGGCAGCGGCGCTGAGCGGCTCGTTTTCGCGATGAGCCGCGACAAGCAACACGCGCCGCTAGAATTACCCTCCCTTTTGAGGAACCCAAAAACCAAAAAGCCCCGCGCTCTAACGAGCGTGGGGCTTCTTCCATCTCAATTCGCCACGCTCAGCGCACGGCGATCAAACCCGATCAAACCCAATCAAACCCGATCAAACCATCAACCAGTCTTACTGCCCCAGCATCGCGCGCAACATCCACGCAGTCTTTTCGTGAATCTGCATGCGCTGCGTCAGCAAGTCGGCGGTCGGTTCGTCGTTTGCGCTATCGGTCAGCGGGAAAATAGCGCGCGCGGTGCGCACAACCGCTTCCTGCCCTTCCACCAACTGGCGAATCATCTCTTCGGCTAGCGGAATGCCATCGGCCTCAGGAATGGACGACAGCTTCGCGAATTCCCGATAGCTGCCCGGCGCATACACGCCCAGCGCCCGAATGCGCTCAGCGATGGAATCAACCGCCAGCGCCAGTTCCGTGTATTGGCCTTCGAACATCAAATGGAGCGTGTTGAACATCGGCCCCGTGACGTTCCAGTGAAAATTATGCGTCTTCAAATACAGCGTGTAAGTATCGGCCAATAGATGCGACAAACCATCGGCGATCTTCTTGCGGTCTTTGTCGCTGATACCGATGTTCACAGCCGGTGATGCGATTTTCTTCGCCATAGTGACTCCGTGAGAGTGATACGAACAATGCAGGCGACCCGGCCGATGCTGCTGCCGGGGCTGCCGAGCGTTCGTGAGTTTATCTTAGAAACGCGAGGCGACCCGCCATGGAGGCGGGCTGCAAAGGTTATCGGGGTGCGTCAGGACGACGCGGGGCAAGGACAATCAGACAAGACCGGCACCATGCAATCCTTCGATAACCACCACCGCGTAACTCGCCGCGACGATGCCAAAACCGATCGCGAGCCGTACGCCGCGCGACGCACTGAGGCTCTTCGCCTCGATACCGCTTACCGCCCGTTCGAGTGTCATGATCGCTTGTGTCATCGTCGTTCTCCTTGAGTCCTGCGAGTCAAATCCGAGTGGAACGCGCATTCTGAAAGCGCGCCCCGCCCTGCTTACTTCATTGCGGCTTCGGCGTCTGCGTCAACCGTTTCAACCTTCTGGCCCAACGCTGCGAGCGCCGCGACAACACCCGCCGCGTACGCCGGATCGGCACGACGGAAGTGCTCGATCTGCACCGCGACGATCTCGTTCGGCACGCCGGAAATGTGCCGCGCGATGTTGCCGAAGAGGCGCTGCTTTTGCGCGTCGTCGAAGAGGCGGAACAGCGCGCCCGGCTGGCTGTAGTAGTCGCCATCTTCACGATGGTCGTAACGTTCCACCGCGCCCGCCGCCAACGCCGGCTCGTTCACGCTCGCGTCTTGCGCGAAGTCGCCAAAGCGATTCGGCTCGTAGTTCACGCGGCCTCCGCTGTTGCCGTCGACACGCATGCCGCCATCGCGATGAAACGAGTTCTGCATGGCGGTCTTCGGCGCGTTCACCGGGATCTGATGGTGATTGATGCCAAGCCGATACCGCTGCGTATCGCCATACGAGAACAACCGGCCTTGCAGCAACCGATCCGGCGAGAAACCGATACCCGGCACCACGTTCGCCGGCGTGAAAGCCGCCTGCTCGACATCGGCGAAATAATTGCCGGCGTTACGATTCAGCTCGATCGTACCCACGTCGATCAGCGGGAAATCCTTGTGCGGCCACACCTTGGTGACATCGAACGGATTCATGCGATACGTCGCCGCTTCGGCTTCCGTCATCACCTGGATGCGGAAATTCCACTTCGGGAAATTGCCGCGGTCGATGTTATCCACCAGATCGCGCTGCGCGCTTTCACGATCGCTGCCGACTACTGCTGACGCTTCGGCATCGGTGAAATTCTCGAGCGGCTGCTGCGACTTGAAATGGAACTTCACGTAAAAACGCTCGTTGTTCTCGTTGATGAACGAAAACGTGTGCGAGCCGAAACCATGCATCTGCCTGTAGCCCTTCGGAATCCCACGATCGCTCATCAAGATGGTGACCTGATGCAACGACTCCGGATGCCGCGACCAGAAGTCCCACGCCGCCACGTTGCTGCGCATATTCGTGTACGGATCGCGCTTTTGCGTGTGGATGAAGTCAGGGAATTTCAGCGGATCGCGGATGAAAAACACCGGCGTGTTGTTGCCGACGATGTCCCAGTTACCTTCTTCTGTGTAGAACTTGATCGAGAACCCACGGACATCACGCTCGGCGTCAGCCGCGCCACGCTCGCCCGCCACCGTCGAGAAACGCATGAACAGCGGCGTTTGCTTGCCGACTTCCGCGAACACCTTGGCTTTCGTGAAACGGGAGATATCGTGCGTGATCTTGAGCGTACCGAACGCGCCCGACCCCTTGGCGTGCACACGGCGCTCGGGAATCACTTCGCGGTCGAAATGCGCGAGCTTTTCGAGCAGCCAGAAATCCTGCAGTGCGATTGGACCGCGCGGGCCGGCGGTGACCGAGTTCTGGTTATCGCCGACGGGCGAGCCTGCTGCAGTGGTAAGGATGCGATTGGTCATCGATTACTCCGTGAAATGTGTCTGGGGGCGAAACGTTATGTCGGGGAAGCTCAGCAAGTGCGAGCGAAACGCGCTAGCACTCCAACCACCACTCCCTTTGCTTCACGAAAAGTCGCATCGAGCCGCGTGGCCTGGCGGGCGATCAGCGTCATGGCTTCCTCCGGTGTTGTTCTGGTGGATCGGAATCGACCCATGGAAGTCAGAATAGCGCAGACTATTTGATTATCGAATTCAATTAATTTAATCTATGCGATAGGTTAAGCGAACTCGCGGCGCGTGCGGCTTGGGAAAAGCGGGGAAATGGTGCCGGAATCCGCGCCCATGCTGGACGCGGCACAAGCTAAATCCAGCTAAGGCGGGATCAGTTCACGGCGGCGGGCAACTCTAGCCGCGTGACACCTGGGATATTGCAGGCGGCGATCGCGTCGCAGATGGCTTCGATAGCCGGCATCCGCGTGAAACTCTTGCGCCACGCCAGCACGACCCGACGATCGGGAATGGGATCCTCGAAAGGAACGTAGCTGAGCAAGCCGGCATCCACCCCACCCGCGTGCGGTTTCACTTCCATCACGGACATCCGCGGCAGCACGGTAATGCCTACGCCGCTCGCAACCATATGCCGGATGGTTTCCAGCGATGACCCCTCAAAGGTCTTCTGGATTCCGTCTGCGTTCTGCGAAAAGCGCATCAGTTCGGGACAGACGCCGAGCACGTGATCGCGGAAACAATGGCCGCTTCCCAGCAGCAGCATGGTTTCCAGCTTCAAGTCGTCGGCATTGATCTTCGGGCGGTTTTCCCACGGATGGCCCGCCGGCATGGCGACAACGAAAGGTTCATCGAATAGCGCGCGCACCATCAGGCCCGTTTCCGGGAACGGCAGCGCCATGATGGCGACATCGATTTCGCCCTGCTTCAGCAGTTCGATCAGCTTGAGCGTGTAGTTTTCCTGCAGCATCAGCGGCATCTGCGGGACGCGCTTGATCATCTGCTTGACGAGCGTGGGCAACAAATACGGCCCAATGGTGTAGATCACGCCCAACCGCAGCGGCCCGACCAGCGGATCCTTGCCCTGCTTGGCGATTTCCTTGATGGCGAGGGTTTGTTCCAGCACGCGTTGCGCTTGGGTGACAATCTGTTCGCCGATCGGGGTAACGCTGACTTCACTCGTGCCGCGCTCGAAGATCTGCACGTTCAGTTCGTCTTCCAGCTTTTTAATTGCTACCGACAAGGTCGGCTGACTCACGAAACACGCCTCGGCCGCGCGGCCAAAATGCCGCTCGCGCGCCACCGCAACGATGTACTTCAATTCGGTTAAGGTCATTAGGGGCCAATCAGAGTCATTGAATCGATAGGATTTGACTTATACACCCGTCGGCGGGATTCGCCAACCCACGGTGGCTTTTGGAACCCATCAAGGAGATTTCGTTCGCACCGGTGGACGGAATGTTTTTGGTTTTCGGGGTTGGCGGTCGGGTTCGTTCATTGCCCGGGTTGGTGCTTTCTGGGTTAGTGGTCTGCCTGAGTCGGATTTTCTCTCTAGCACTATTAGCCACTGCGCGTGGCGGCGCGTCATTTCTTTTTCCAAAGCCCTCCATGTCAGGCTAGTTGTCGCGTCACCCGAATTTACTTTTAGTGCAAACTTGGGGGGCGGCAAGCGAATGGAAGATGAAGCGTTACAGCACGGAATTCAAAGAGTGGGCGATGCGTCAAATGATGCCACC
>DASYLW010000466.1:0-3104 GCA_036009385.1 Caballeronia sp. | reverse complement strand
ATGCTGAAACCCCAGCATTTCCCGTTGACATCTGCGCTTTCACGGCTTCGCCAAGCTGATACACAGTGAGTGCATAGAAGAAGCTGCGGTTGTAGCGCGTAAGCACGTAGAAGTTCTTCAAGCCGAGCGTGTATTCGGTCGAGCGGCCCGGTGTGGGCAAGTCGACGACCGTCACCGGCGTGCCCGCTTCCGCTGCGGTGTTGAGCCCCGGTTCGCTCATCAGCATGCCGGCTTTCGTGAGCTGCGCGAGCGACCAATGCGGCTCGGGCTGACCATCCGCGGCGGCTTGCGCAATGCCCTGGCTGCCCGTGTCGCCGGCAATCTTCCAGACCACCGGCCGCCCCGATTCCCAGCCGTGCTGCTTCAGATAGTTCGCGACGCTGCCGATGGCATCGGCGGGGCTGGTCCGCAAATCGATGTGCCCGTTGCCGTCGTAATCCACCGCGTACTGCACGATGCTGCTCGGCAGGAATTGCGGAATGCCGATTGCGCCCGTGTACGAACCAAGCACCGTGGCCGGATCGATTTGCTGATCATGCGTCCACACCAGCAGGTCTTCGAGATTCTTGCGGAACGTCGCTTGCCGTTCTGCGCGGTTCGGCGTGTCGGGATAATCAAAGGTGAGCGTGGTCAGTGCATCGAGCGCGCGGAAGTTACCCATGTACTTCCCATAGATTGTCTCCACGCCGATAATCCCGACAATCGCTTCCGGCGGCACGCCGTACTGATCCGATGCACGCTGCAAAGCCGCCTGGTTCGCGCGCCAGAACTTCACGCCTGCCGCAATGCGTATCGGCTCCACAAAACGTGCCTGATAGACGCGCCAGTTCTTGCTGGCGGGCGTAGGCGAAGGCAGCACCAGCTTCACGGCCGTGGCCGAATAACTCACGCGGTTGAACAGGTCATGCAAGGCGGCGGAATCGAAGTCGTAACGCGCAACGAGGTCGTTAATAAACGCGTCTACATTGGGATTGTTCGCGTAACGCTGCGGTACGATTTCTTCTTCGAACATCTGCCCCTGCGCTGGTGCGGATTGAGGCTGCGATTGCGCAACTGCCTGGCCGGTACTGAGTGTGCCAAGTGCGCAAACAAGGCTGGCGACTAAGGCGAGGCGCGCGGTTCGCACCGAGAGAGGCAAGACGGTCGAAGCAAACGTGAAGGTCATAGTGTGCGTAATTGTGGCGATGTAACGCGAGGCGCGCCGGAAAAACGCGCAGGGCATACGAGAGTCGGATCAGTATAACCGACGTGTTTTCGACGCCATCCCGAAAGCCCCGTGAGCGGGCGCGGACGCTGCAAAAGGGATGACGTACAGCCGCGTCATTTCCGGTGTGGTAACTTAACGAGAACCCGCGGTGCGGCGTTCGGCCGCTTGCTGGTGCGCGGCAGGAAGGGCAGGCACCGCAACCGACAAAAACATCTGAACGACAAGAGACACGCGGCACGGCACGCCCGGCTGCGCAACCCATCATGGCTACCGGCTTTTATACCCATTCAGATTGCCTTCTTCACGACATGGGGCCGTGGCATCCCGAGTGCCCCGCGCGCCTTCAGGCGATCGAGGATCAGTTGATCGCAAGCCGTATCAACACCTTGATCGAGCGTGAAGAAGCGCCGCTCGCGAGCGAAGACGATCTGGCTCGGGTTCATACGCAGGCGCATATCGATTTCGTCAAGGCGACGGCACCGTCAGTCGGCCGTGCGGAGATTGACCCGGATACGATGATGTCGCCGGGTTCTTATCACGCGGCGTTGCGCGCTGCGGGCGCCGCGGTCGCCGCCACCGACGCCGTGATCGCCGGCACTTACGACAACGCATTTTGCAGCGTGCGGCCGCCCGGACATCACGCGGAACCGGCTCGCGCAATGGGCTTCTGCTTCTTTAACAACATCGCGATCGCGGCGCGTCACGCGCTTGAAGTGCATGGCCTCGAGCGCGTGGCTGTCATCGACTTCGATGTGCATCACGGTAACGGCACGGAGGCCGCCTTCTCGGGCGACCCGCGCGTGTTGATGTGCAGTTTTTTCCAGCACCCGTTCTATCCGTACAGCGGCGCCGACAATCACGCATCGAACATGGTCAATTTGCCGATGCCCGCGCGTACGAAAGGCATGGCAGTGCGCGAAGCCGTCGACATGATGTGGCTGCCGAGACTCGACGAATTCAAGCCGCAGATGATTTTCGTCTCCGCGGGTTTCGATGCACATCGCGAGGACGATCTCGGCAATATGGGTCTCGTCGAGGACGACTACGCGTGGCTGACGCAGCAGATCCGCGCGGTGGCGAAGCGTCATGCGAAGGGCCGGATAGTGAGCACGCTCGAGGGCGGCTACAACCTGTCGGCGCTTGGGCGCAGCGTGGTCGCGCATGTGCGTGCGCTGGCCGACATCTGAGCAGCGGCTTTACGGCAAGCCTGAAATCGCACGCTTGAGGTCGGCACGCACAAGCGTCCAGCGCCTCGATCTCGCTCAGCTTCTGAAGCAAACGGTCGCGGCGCTCACCGGCCGCAGCGCACACCGAAAAATCGCCAACGCGCCGTTTAGAGCGGATCCCCGATTGCCATCCATGCATTTTCACGCGTAAAATAGAACGATCGTGCTGTAAAATTAAGCGTCTACTGATTGTGAAAAGCCTTCGGGGTCCTCCGTGGTTTGCCGTTGGCATTCGGCGGCGGGAGCCACTCGTTATAATGGGCTTGGGATGATGTATTCGTAACTTAGGAGCGTGTGCATGAAAATCTTGGTGCCAGTCAAACGCGTGGTCGACTACAACGTGAAAGTCCGGGTCAAGCCGGATGGCAGTGCAGTGGACATCGCGAACGTGAAGATGTCGATGAATCCGTTCGATGAAATCGCCGTGGAAGAAGCCGTGCGTCTGCGTGAAGCGGGCGTGGCGACGGAAGTGATCGCGGTGTCGTGCGGCGTGACGCAATGTCAGGAAACGCTGCGTACGGCCATGGCGATCGGCGCGGATCGCGCGATCCTGGTCGAATCGACTGAGGAATTGCAGCCGTTGGCGGTCGCGAAGATCTTGAAGGCGCTGATCGATAAAGAGCAGCCGCAACTGATCATCCTCGGCAAGCAAGCCATCGACGATGACTCGA
>DASYLW010000465.1:0-2377 GCA_036009385.1 Caballeronia sp. | reverse complement strand
AGCGCCAACATTGCACGCGGGGCCGCAGATATCTGCCACATCGATCGCGTGAAAATCGACAAGTTCAAGGTCATGACGCGCAAGAGTTTTCCCGCCGCGCCCGATTTCGACGGCGAGTGGAATCTCGGCTACAAGGAAGCGCAAGCGACCGTCGATCGCTTTGCGGCGATGAAAACCAACAACCCCGCCGAGTACGCCAAGGAGACCGGCGAGGCTTGCCCGGCGCTCACCCAAGGTATTGATGAAGTGACGAAGTGAAGAGCCCTTGGAAGAGCGTTTAGCCGGGCTCGCCGTAATGGGCACGCTTTTCCGTGTACATGGCGGCATCGGCACGTTGCAGCATGACTTCCAGGCGCTCACCATCCTGCGCGGTGGCCGCGCCCATCGCGAAACTCAAGGGCATGCCCGAGTAAAACTGGTTGTTGACCTCGAGCAGTTGCCGGATGCTGTCGATCACCGCCGCGCCGCCGCGTTCGTCCACGCCGGGCAGGAGCAGCACGAACTCGTCGCCGCCAATGCGCGCGGCATGGCTCGGCTTCTCTACCGCCTTGCCGAGCACTTCGCCCGCGCGCCGCAGTAACGCGTCGCCGGCCGCGTGACCGAGTTGATCGTTGACGGCTTTAAGACCGTTCACGTCGACGGCGACAGCGGTTACCGGGAACGGTCCTTTGCGCTCCAGCCGGTTCATTTCATCGATGTAAAACGAGCGGTTCTTGAGTTTCGTCAGCGCGTCGTGCTTGCCGAGGAACTCCAGGTACGCTTCCGCTTTCTTGCGCGCGGTGATGTCGGTAAGCGCGACGAGGACGAGGTCCCAATCCGCTTCGTGGCCGGGGAACACCGAGAATTGCAGATGCACATGCAACTGCTGCCCTTCCAGCGAATAGTTGACCACCTCGCGCTGATGGAACAGGCGGTTCTCCCATAAATCGATGAGCTGCTCCCGGAAATGGCTCACCATCTCGTCGCGGAAAACGTCACCCAGACGCGAAAGCAACTCGGCTTTATCCGCAGCGCCGAACATGGTCAGCGTGTGCTGATTCACATCGAGCACGTGAATTTCCTGCATGCAGCGCTCGATGAATTCCGGATGAACATTCGTGAATGTCCGGAAGTCGACAATGCCACGTTCACGTATATCGTCCAGTAACGCCTTCACACTGCTGAAGTTCTCGACCCACAGCGAAACGGGCGAATGCTCGAACAGGCCGCGCGCATAGAGCTCACTGAGCGCGGCCTTGCGGCGCACATTCTCCAGTTCGGTAATGTCTTCCACGGTCACCAGCACGCGGTCCCAGCTTGCTTCGTGGCCGGGCAGGATCACCGCTTTCAGCAAGACGTCGAGCCGCTTGCCGTCGAGCGTGTAGTTCACCGTCTTGCTCACGAACATCGGTTTGCCGGACCACAGTTGTTCGAGTTCGTCTGCGTGGGTGAGCAGCATGTCGTCGCGGAAAACGGCGCCCAGATTAAGCACCAGGTGATCGATATCCTTCGCGCCGAACAGCGTGAGCGTGCGCCGGTTGACCTTGATCACGCGGATGCGCGACGAGCACTCGGCAATCCGCGCCAGGTCTTCAAGCAGAAAAGCGCGCAGGTCAACAACGCCCTGCGCGCGCCAGCCTTCAAACACCTCACGTACCGCGCTGAAGTCCTCGAGCCACAGCGAGACGGGCGCAAGGTCGAACATATCGGCATCGTCCGCCGGCGCTTTTGATCCCGTCGTCGATCCCGTCGTCGATCCCGTCGCCACAGCCTGCAAAACGCGCCCCTGGTTGTTCGGCATGTCCATCCTTTTCCGATAATCGAGCTTGATATGATCCGGTTCCGCCATTTTATGCGCAGACGTGGCGGAAAAAAGCTGAAAGGAAATAACCGGGGACGCAAACGCTGCGGCGTTGAGCAACAATGAAGGTCTTCAGGCATGGTTGCTGCGCGGAGGCGATGAACGGCCGCATGCGTTACGGCCCTCAGACGCCCGCGCGAATGGCTGAACGCCGGCTGGTGCCAGCTGGTGCCGGGAAATCAAAACGCTTTAAACCCGTCAAAGGAGACACGTTGCCATGGCTGACTTTCGCATCTGGTCCGATGAATTCGCGGCCAACGGATATCTTTCGAAGAATCACGAATTCGATCAGCAAGCATTCGGCGTCGACGGTGAAAACCTCTCGCCCGCGCTGCAATGGGACGGCGTGCCGGCTGAAGCCAAGAGCCTCGCGCTCACCGCCTACGACCCCGACGCGCCCACCGGCAGCGGCTTCTGGCACTGGATCGTGGTGAACATTCCGGTGGACGCCCGCTCGCTGCCGCAGAACGCCGGCAAGGCGGACGGCAGCTTGCTGCCTGCCGGCGCGCTGCAAATGCGCAACGACTATGGCACGGT
>DASYLW010000464.1:0-18104 GCA_036009385.1 Caballeronia sp. | reverse complement strand
AGGACCAAACAGCGATGACCACGTCCCCTGCCGAAGCCGATCTGCCTGATCCGGAGTCTCCGTCGCGGCCCGGCGACGCTTATGTGCAATCGTTCGCGCGCGGTTTATCGGTGATTCGCTCCTTCGATGCTACGCGTCCGGCGCAGACCTTGTCGGAGGTCGCCGCCGCGTCGGGGCTGACACGCGCGGGCGCGCGGCGCATTCTGCTGACGCTTCAGGCGCTCGGTTACGTCGAGGCCGACGGGCGGTATTTCACGCTGACCGCGAAAATCCTCGACCTTGGTTTTGCCTATCTGACGTCGATGCCGTTCTGGAATCTTGCTGAACCGGTGATGGAAGAGCTGGTAGGCCAGGTGCATGAGAGCTGTTCGGCCGCCGTGTTGAACGGCACGGAAATCGTGTACGTGTTGCGGGTGCCTACGCATAAGATCATTACGATCAACCTGTCTATTGGGAGCCGTTTGCCTGCGTTCTGCACGTCGCTCGGACGCGTACTGCTCGCCGCGCTCGACGAAGACAAACTCGACGCCGTGCTCGACGCCAGTGCGCTGGAAGCGCGCACGCCGCGCACGCTCATCGATAAAACCGCGCTGAAAACCGCGCTGGCGGTGGTGCGCAAACAAGGCTGGTCGATCGTCGACCAGGAACTGGAAGAAGGCCTGATTTCGATGTCGGCGCCCATCCGCGACCGGCAGGGACGCGTGATCGCGGCGCTGAACATCAGCGGCAACGCGCAGCGCAAGAACGCCAAGCAGATGGTAAAGGCGTTTCTCGACCCGCTGCTGGACGCGGCCCAGCGTGTCTCCGAGATGGTCGCGAGACGTGGTTAAGCCCAGACGGAGGCCAGCCAAACCATGGCGATGAAACCCGGCGACCTCGCGCTACACGACCTCGACTTGAACCTGATACCGTTTCTGGTCGCGATCGAAGAAACGCGCAACGTGAGCCGCGCAGCCGAGCGGCTTGGCGTGAGCCAGCCGCGTGTCAGCACGGCGCTCGGCCGCTTGCGCGAGTATTTCAACGACCCGCTGTTCGTACGGACATCGCGCGGCATGGAACCGACGCCGCGTGCCCTCGCACTCGTACCCGTGGCGCGCGAGGCGCTGAACCGGATCGAGCGCGGCTTGCTCGATACCCAGCACTTCGATCCCGCCGTCACCACCGATACCTTCGCCATCGCGCTTTCGGATGTCGGTGAAATCGTGTTCTTGCCACGTCTGCTGCAAACTCTCGCCAGCCTCGCGCCACGGGCGAATCTGCGTTCCGTATCGCTGAAACACGATCAGGTCGAACGCGCCCTGGAAAGCGGGGACGTCGATCTGGCCATCGGTTATTTCCCGGATCTTGCCGGCAACAACTTCTTCCAGCAGCGGCTCTTTTCGCATCGCTTCATCTGCCTGATGCGACGCGATCACCCCTACTCGCGCGGCCCGCTGACCCTTGAGCAGTACGTCGAATGCGGCCACGCGGTCGTGCGCGCCGAGGGCCGAAGCCAGGAAGTCCTCGAGAATTTCCTCGACAAGAAACGCATCCGCCGCCGCGCCGTGCTCGAGACGCCGCACTTCATGTCCTTGCCGTTCATCCTGTCGCGCACCGACCTGATCGCGACCGTGCCGCACGCCATCGGCTATGCGTACGTGGCTGAACATGCGTCCATCACGCTGGTCGAACCGCCGCTGCCCTTGCCGAACTTCGATCTGAAGCAGCACTGGCATCGCAAGTTTCACAACGATCCGCGCACTCTGTGGCTACGCGGCGTGGTCGCGTCGCTTTTCAACGATGAACTCGACGAATGGCCCAAGCTCCCGGAGCAACCTCGGCGTACCGATAAACGCCGCTAAACTAAACGCTTTGTTTCCTGCCAGGAAAGTGTGATGGATGCCGAGTCATGGATGCATTAACCAGTCTGCGAGTATTCCGCGATGTTGTCGAAGCCGGCAGCTTTGTCAAAGCCGCCGAGCGGCTCGATATCTCCACGGCGATGACCAGCAAGCACGTCGCCAATCTCGAGCGGCAGCTGGGTGTTCGCTTGCTGAACAGGACCACGCGGCATCTGAGCCTGACGGAAGCCGGCAGTGTTTACTACGAGCAGTGCCGGGAAGCGCTGGATATCTTGCAGGCCGCTGAAGCCGCGGTCGGGTCGCAAACCGATCAGCCGCGAGGCGTGCTGAAGATCACGGCGCCGGGCTGGTTCGCGACCGCCAAGTTCGCCGATATCCTGGTTGCGTATCGCACGCGTTATCCGGACGTTCTGATCGATCTGCGACTGGAAAACCGCTTCGTCGACCTGGTGGAAGAAGGCTATGACATGGCGTTGCGGGCGACGTCGGAACCGTCACCTACGATGATCGTGCGCCCGCTCTGCAAAGTGCCGTTCGTGCTGGTGGGCTCGCCGGACTATCTGAAGCGGGTGGGTTATCCGCGGCATCCCAGCGAACTTGGCGAACGCCATGAAATCGTGCTGCCGACTTACACCAGTGTGGACACGGTTGAGTTCTCCGGGCCGGATGGTGTTTTCGCGGTGAAGAACAGCCCCGTGCTCAAGACCAACGACAGCTCCATGTCGCTGCAACTCGTGCGCGCGGGAATTGGCCTCGCCTACTTTCCCGAATGGATCGTGGCGCAGGAATTGGCGTCGGGCGCGCTGACGCGTCTTTTCCCGGACTACACGACGTTCGCACCGCGCGTGTACGCCGTCTACACGAGCCGCAAATACATGACGACCAAGGTGCGTACCTTCATCGATTTCGTCTCGGCAGCACTCGCCGCCGATGATTCCGTCGATGGCTCCATGCCGCGTCCAGTAGCCCCGGCGCGCTCAGGCGTATCTTCGCCCGCGCCTGGAAAACTAGGATAAATCGTATTCAAATCACGTTACCGCCCGTGTGAAGATCGCGCCGATCCGCTTGTTCGACTCTCCGGAAGCGACAACCGACGGCTCTTTTCCTTCCACTACCAAGACTACCAAGCGGGCGTGTGATGAATTTCCCCTGGTTTCCGTTGATCCTCAATTTCGTGCTGTTGTGGGCGTTTGTGTTTGTCTGCAACACGCTGAACACCGGGCGCCGCGCCCCCGTGTTGAACGGTGCGCTGATTTTCATCGGCTTTTGCATCCTGGCGATGCTGCTGGATTTCACCCTGACTTTCGTTTTTGCTTCGGCCACCACGACCGATCGCGAGCGATACATCGATCTATCGTCGCTGTCCGCTTGCGGCGAGCGCGCAGTGGCGTACGCAATTCCTTGCATCGTTGCCGCTGTGATGGCGCTAAGGTTCCGCGCGAGGAACCGAAGCACGGTCGAGCCATCGGTGACTATTCATACGTCCGAGTACACGCAGTCGGAGTTGCGGTATTGAGGTGATGGACCACCGGACTGTGGGCCTTAGGCCCGCCCGAACCGCGCAGGTCTGTTCGGGCATCCCGCGCGCTGGCGGAATGAACGCCATTTGCGCGATGGAAGAGTGAAACTGACGGGCTTTTGCTTCGAAGAAGCTCTCCAGGTTCTAAAACTTAAGAGTCTCTGATATACTCCTCCTTCTTTCGGGGCGTAGCGCAGCCTGGTAGCGTACCTGCATGGGGTGCAGGGGGTCGCAAGTTCAAATCTTGTCGCCCCGACCAAGACAGAAGCAGGAAAATCAAGGACTTAGCTCTTACGAGCTAAGTCCTTTTTTCTTTGCCTGATGCACTTGTGCACTCTCCCACTCGGACCGAGCTCGTGCGAACCGACTGAATTGAAAGGGATCGATTCAGTTCACGGACATCACCGGTCCCAACTCAACTCGCAGTCAAGGCGTCGACTCGCAAATCTTGGGAATTCTCGCCGGTTGGCGCCACGCCGCTGATCAAATTATGCAAAGCGGCTAGCCGTGCTTTGTCCTGAACCCGGAGTCCTGGGCGCGCCAGAAGACCCTCTATCTGCGTAGACCAGTAACTGCTGCGAATCAAGCGTGGACGGCGAACGAGTTCATTCAACGTCTTTTCCACCATGTCGATTTCTGCGCTTACCGACTTCATTGCGGTCTCCGGTCTAATAGGTACCGCTCTATATGACGACAGGAATCGGAAAAACTTTAGCCAAGCTGCGACGTGCGTCGGGTCATCGTGGAAAAACCAGTCGAAATAGCCGATGCAGTGCTCGTGGTGCACGCGCCAATCGCGCTCTTTATCGCGAGCGGACTGGCGACGATCCGGGAGACGAACCGGCGATACCCCGAGTGGCATACGGGTCCGTTTTCGCCAATAATGGCCCCACCTCCACGACTGGACGAGGGCGGCCATGCGTTACAGCCCCGATGCTATCCGTACCATCGCCCTGGTCGGCCATGCCGGGTGCGGCAAGACCTCGCTCATTGAGGCGCTGCTGCATCAGGGCGGCGCGCTCCACGTGCCCGGCAGCGTGGAGCGAGGTACCACGGTTTGCGATTTCGACCCGCTCGAGCGCAAATATCACCACTCGCTGAATTCCGCCGTCACCCATCTGCATTACCGCGATACACGCATCTATCTGCTGGACACGCCCGGTTATCCGGACTTTTCCGGGCCGTCGATCAGCGCCCTGCCCGCCGTGGAGACTGCCGCCGTCATCATCAATGCGCAGACCGGCATCGAAATGACCACCCGGCGCATGATGGCGTGGGCCGACGCGCGCAAGCTCTGCAGAATGATCATCGTGAACGGTATCGATGGCGAAAAGGTCGATCTTCCGGGCCTTCTGACGCAAATCCAGGAGACCTTCGGCACGAGTTGCCTGCCGATCAACCTGCCGGCGCAGCGTGGCCGCCAAGTGGTGGATTGCTTTTTCAACCCCGCTGGCGACGCCGATTTCCTCTCGGTCTCGGCAGCGCACAATGCGCTGGTCGATCAGGTGATCGAGATCGACCCGGTCCTGATGGAGCTCTACCTGGAGCAAGGCGAGGCCATCAGCCCGGAACAGTTGCACGCGCCCTTTGAGCAGGCGCTGCGTGAGGGTCACCTGGTGCCGATCTGCTTCACTTCGGCGGCTAACGGCGCCGGCATCCGGGAATTACTCGACGTGTTCGTCCGGCTTCTGCCCAACCCCATGGAAGGTAACCCGCCACTCTTCTACCGCGATGCCGGCGGCCGCCGGGAAGTCGTGCGCGCCGAGCCGGTCGCCGACAAGCATGTGCTGGCCCACGCCTTCAAGATCGTGATGGACCCGTACATCGGCAAGATGGCCGTATTTCGCATCCATCAGGGGACGATCAGGCGCGATAGCCAGCTCTATATTGGCGACGCCCGCCAGCCGTTCAGGGTCGCGCATCTGTTCATGCTGCAGGGCAAAGAGCACGTGGATGTCAACCAGGCGGGTCCAGGCGATATCTGCGCCACCGCCAAGGTCGACGAAATCGGTTTTGACGCCGTGCTGCATGACGCGCCCGAAGACGGAAACATCCACCTTGCCCCGCTCGACTTTCCTACGTCCATCTACGGGCTGGCAATCGAGCCGGCGCGCCGGGGCAACGAGCAGCGCCTCTGGGAGATTCTGCAAAAGTTGACGGCGGAAGACCCGTGCCTGCGCATCGAACACCCGGTCGGCACCAACGAGACGGTGGTGCGAGGCTTGGGCGAACTGCACCTGCGCCACATGCTGGAGCGGCTGTCCGAGCAGTACAAGCTCGAGGTTGTGACGCGGCCACCGAAGATCGCTTATCGGGAAACGATCGGCGCCCGGGCCGAGGGGCATTATCGCCACAAGAAGCAAACCGGCGGCGCCGGGCAATTCGGCGAAGTGATGCTGCGCGTGGAGCCATTGACGCGAGGCGCCGGCTTCGAATTCGTTGACGCCGTGAAAGGCGGCGCGATCCCCGGACAATTCATTCCCGCTGTGGAAAAGGGCGTCCTCCAGGTCATCGCGAGCGGACCGCTCGCCGGTTTCCCGATGCAGGACGTGCGTGTCACCGTCTTCGACGGCAAGAGTCATTCAGTCGACTCAAAGGAAGTCGCATTCGTCACGGCTGGACGCAAGGCCTTCATCGATGCTGTGCTGAAAGCCCAGCCGATCGTGCTTGAGCCTGTTGTGGACATCGAGGTGATGACGCCGGAAGCGGCGATGGGCGACATCATTGGCGACCTGTCCGCCAAGCGTGGGCAGGTCAATGGCACACGCACGGCCGCCGGCAACGACGTGGTCGTCGCGGGGAAGGTGCCGCTGTCCGAACTCAACGATTATCAGTCGCGTCTGAACGCCATCGCGGGCGGTCATGGCAACTACAACATCCAGCTCAGCCACTACGAGCCCGCACCCCCCGCTCAGCAGGAGCGGCTGGCGTCGCAGCACAAAAAGCATGGCGAGGGCGCGGAATCATGAGTAGTGTTCGGGTCGTGTTCTAAGGATCACTGATTATCTGTCATGGGTGTTCGAGGGACAATAATCACAGCCCGAACAACCTTCCACGATGAGGCTCCGGGTCGTCCACGCCGGCTAGCCGCAACGCGTGCCAGGCCATCGCAAAGTTGCTGGATATCACCGGCTTGCCGATCCTCGCCTCAAGTTCTGGAATCAGCTCGGCGACGCGCAAGCTCGTGCATGACACAAACACAGCGTCAACGTCAGGGTTACGTGCAAGGCGCTCGACGGCGGCTCGCAGGGACGCCGCGTCTATCCGCGCCACCTCGTTGTCATTCGCATGTTCGAACGACGCCATGCGCGTAATGTGGACGCCACGACGCTGGATGTAGGCCTTCATGTAGTCGTTGATATCGAGCACATAGGGTGTCAACAGCCCGGCGCGCTGAACGCTTAATGCGCGAAGCGCGGCGAGCGCGGCTGTAATCGGCGTGGTACACGCGACGCCCCGACGCGCTTCGTGAATGCGCGCGAATACGTTGTCCTCGCCGATCACCATTGATGCCGACGTGCAGCCGAACGCCACGACATCGATCCGCTCTGCGGGACGAATCAGCGCGACCGCTGGTGCGATGCGCTCCTCCATTTCCGCCAGCCGTTCGGGCGTGATGTCGGGTGAGTTGAGGACGCGGCTTTCGTAGAATGCCACGCCGTCCTGCGTCAGCAAGCGGCGCCACTCGTGTTCGATCGTATGATCGGTAGCGAGCACCACAAGACCAATGGCGGCGCGCCGGCAGATGCCGTCGTCGAACGCGAAATCAAGCTTTATGTAGGCGGTGTCCTGCAGGGGCAGCTTGCTCATTTCAGTGTCATCCCTGTCATGTCGAGTTCGGGCTGGCGACCGGCCATGATGTCGACCAGCAGTTTCGCGGTGCCACACGACATCGTCCATCCCATGTGTCCGTGGCCCGTGTTCAGATACAGATTCCTGTGACGCGTGCGGCCGATCAACGGCGTCCCTTCGGGCGTCATCGGACGCAGACCTGCCCAGTACGACGGGCTGTCATAGTCGGCGCCATTCGGGAACAAGTCGCGTGCGGCCCGCAGCATCTGCGTGAAGTCAGCGGGCGTGTGGCGAGTGTCATAGCCTGCAAACTCGGCAGTCGCGGTAAAGCGCAGCCGCTGGCCAAAACGCGCCCATGCCAGAAGATTGTTTTCGTCGACACCGCCCAGCGTCGGTGCACTGTGATTCGGCCCAATAGGGAACGTGGCCGAATAACCCTTTACCGGGTACACCGGTAGCCGATAGCCCAATGACCGCGCCACGATGGGCGACCAAGAGCCGAGCGCGAGGACGAACTCGTCGCCTTGTACAAGTCCCGCCGGAATACGTACGCCCCTTACCTGGTCGCCGGACGCCTCGATTGCACTGATCGGAGCATCGAACTGGAAACTTACGCCAAGGGATTCGCACACCGCTTTCAGGGCGCGGGTGAACAAGTGCGCATCGCCGCTTTCGTCAGTCGGGCAATAAATCGCGCCGCCGATCTTGTCACGGGCGGGTCCAAGCGCAGGCTCCCGCGCGACGACCTGCGCCGCCTCGAGCGTTTCGAGACGCAACCCGTTCTCCGCGAGAATCGACATGTTCTGCTTGCCTCGCGCGAAAGCAGCTTCGTCTCGATAGAGATACAACAGCCCACGGCTGATGCCGTCATATTCCAGATGTTCCGCCGCGGTGAGCTGCTGCAACTGACTCTGTGCATATCGGCAAAGCTTTACCTTCCGTGTCGTGTTCTGACGCGAGCGTTCCGCCGTGCAGTTTTGCAGGAACTGGAAGCACCAGATCCACATGCGAGGGTCCGCGTTGAGCTTGAGTCGCAACGCCTGCCCGTCAACAAAGAGTGACTTCAGCAGGATTTTCGGCGCACGCGGAGACGCCCATGTATACGAATGCCCCGGCGCGACCAGACCGGCGTTGGCAAAGCTGGTCTCGAGCGCGACACCTGGCCGGCGATCGATCACCGTCACCTCGCGACCCTCCTTCGCAAGGTAATAGGCAGCCGTGACGCCCGCGATTCCGCCTCCCAGCACAACGCTTTTCATCCGCGACTCCCCGACGAAATCAGCCTGTCTTTCAAACATACGATGTTGCGGACACTTTTGCATGGTGGTTTATACGCAGATACCCTATACGGCCCAAATGTGCGGCAACACCTATCATGAAAGCAGTTCTTTCATGATTGCGCGGCGATGAGCACCGAGAGTCTGGCGACCAATCGGGCAAGTTCTGACGTGAAGGCGAACGTAAGTTTTCAGTTATTTTCTGACGCCACCGGCGAACCCGTGTGGCGGATCAATCCGATCCCTTTCACAATAAGGAGTCACTAACATGATTGCTCAGAACAATGACACGTCCGGCGCTGACCGCGTCTTGCGGAAAACCACTCTGGCGGGGCTCGCCGCGCTGGCCGTGCTCGCCGGCATGGCCCCCGGTATGGCGCAAAGCCAGAGCGCCACCATCAAGATCGGCGTGCCCGTGCCGCTGTCGGGCAGCAGTGCCAACGCCGGCACGGACATCGTCAATGGCGCCAAGCTTGCTGCCACCAAAATCAACGCGGCTGGCGGGGTTCTCGGCAAGCAGATCGAAATCGTGCCGGAGGACGACGCCTGCGACGCGCAGACGGCTGTGCAGGCAGCGCAGAAACTAGTCGATGCGGGAGTCGTTGCGGTGGCCGGCGGTTATTGTTCCAGCGCGGCGCTGCCGGAACTCACGACATTTCATCGCGCCGGGATTCCCTACGTACTGGACGCATCGACGAATCCCAAGCTCACGGAAATGGGCTACGACAACGTGTTCCGCACAATCGGCCGTGACGACGAACAGGGTCCGTTTGCAGCGAGTTTCATGAAGAACTCTCTGCATGCAAAGCGCGCGGCCGTGATCAACGACAATACGACCTATTCAAAGGGCCTGGCCGACAACACCGTGGAAGCCCTGAAAAAGGGCGGCGTCGATGTCGTCTACGACGATGCGATCACGCCCGGCCAGATGGACTACTCGCCCACGCTGACCCGTGTCGCCGCACTGAAGCCGGACGTTATCTACTACACCGGCTATTTCTCCGAAGCGGGATTGCTCGTGAAGGAGGCGCGGCAAGTGGGATTGAAGATGACGTTCATGGGCGGCGACGCCACCAATGACCCCACGCTGATGAAAACAGCCGGCCCGGCAGCCAACGACATGATCATCACCACGGCGCCGCTGGCGCAGTTCCTGAGCGCCGCGCATGGCTACGTCGACGACTATACGAAGGCTTACGGGCAAGGCCCGGGCCCGTATTCGGTCTACGAATACGATGCCGTCGGGGTCACGGCGAAAGCGATCGCGGACGCGAAATCGGCGACACCCGCCGCGATCACCGCAGCCTTGCACAAGGTCACGAACTACGCGGGCGCGACCGGGACGATCGGCTTCAACCCGAAGGGTGACCGCAGCGTGGCGGTGTACATCACCATCATTGTTCGCGACGGCAGTTTCGCGCCGTACCAGAAGCAGGACGCGAACGGACACTGGATGGCGATGAAGTAGTCGCGCGCCGACCACCGCGCTTACGCCATGAGCATCTTCTTCCAGTTCGTCATCGAAGGGCTGACGATCGGCTCGTTCTATGCCCTCGTCGCCCTCGGCTACACGATGGTCTACGGGATCATCCGGCTGATCAACTTCGCTCACGGCGACTTGTTCATGGTTGGAGCGTTTATCGGCTGGACCGGGTTGACGGCGCTTGCCGCAGCGCACGTGCCGCTCGCTTTAGCGCTGCTGCTTACCCTTGTGGCTTCGATGGCGGTCACAGGCGCGCTTGGCCTCGCGATCGAGCGGGTTGCGTACCAGCCCCTGTTGCGCGCACCGCGGCTGTCGATCCTGATCACCGCACTCGGCGTTTCCCTGGCACTGGAAAATGGCGTGTTGTTGCTCTACGGCGCCGGTTTCAACACTTACCCTCACGTGCTCAGCCACACAGGATTCGATGTCGAAGGCGTGCAGGTCACGTACGCACAAATCGGCATCATCGTGGCCAGCTTTGCATTGATGATTGCCTTGTATTTCTTCGTTCACCGTACGTTTGTCGGCACCGCGATGCGCGCGCTGGCGATCGATCAGGACGCGGCGCGCCTGATGGGCATCGATGTCGAGCGGCTGATCCAGTTGACCTTCTTCCTGGGTTCGGCGCTAGCCGCCGTGGCAGGCGTCATGGAAGGGATCTACTACACGCAGATCAATTTCTTCATGGGCTTCGTGCTCGGACTGCGTGCGTTCACCGCTGCGGTTCTCGGCGGCATTGGCAACATTCCGGGCGCGATGGCCGGCGGCATCCTGATCGGCTTGCTCGAAGCGTTCGGCGCCGGCTATGTCTCGTCACGATGGACCGATGTATTCGTGTTCAGCGTGCTGATCGCCGTGCTCGTGATCAAGCCGACCGGGTTGTTCGGCGAACGTGTTGTCGAGAGAATGTAGCCATGAGCGCACTGCCGGCGTCATCGCGTTGGTCCCGCCCTGCCGGCGTCGCGCTTCTCGCCGCCGCCGTGGCGCTGCCCGCCGTCGCCAGCAACTATGTTGTGGATGTCGGACTGACAATCGCCACCTATTCGATCCTGGGTCTCGGGCTGAATATCGTCGTAGGTTATGCGGGGCTGCTGGATCTAGGCTATGCAGCTTTCTTTGCCATCGGCGCCTACACAACCGCGCTGCTGGAAACGCTATTGCACTTCTCGTTCTGGGAAACGCTGCCGTTCAGCCTGGCGTTTGCCGGTGCTTCGGGTATCGTCATCGGCTATCCTACCCTGCGCCTGCGAAGCGATTATCTGGCGATAGTGACGCTGGGGTTCGGCGAGATCACGCGCATCGTCGCCACCAACCTGCGCATCACGGGCGGCCCGAACGGCATCTACGGCATCGATAGCCCAAGACTGTTCGGCTACGAAATCAGCTCGCCACGTGCCGTCTACGAACTGGGCATCGCGTTCTTCGTGCTGGTGCTCGTGTTCGCGATCCGGCTTGGCCAGTCGCGGCTCGGTCGGGCCTGGACCAGCATCCGCGAGGATGAGGACGCGGCCGAAGCCGTAGGCGTGCCAACATTGCGCGTCAAATTGCTCGCCTACGTCATGGGTGCGTTGATCGGCGGTTTCGGAGGCAGCCTGTTCGCTGCGCGCTTCGGGACCATCGACCCGACCGGCTTCACCTATCTGCAGTCCGTCACCATCCTGATCGTTGTCGTGCTTGGCGGACGGGGCAGCATTCCTGGCGTGATCCTGGGCGCGGTCATCGTTGCCGGTTTGCCCGAGATGCTGCGTTTCCTCAACCTTTGGCGCATTTTCGCTTTTGCGATCGGACTCGTAATCCTGATGCTGCTTCGGCCGCAGGGGCTGTGGCCGGCACCGCTGCGCCGCGTGGCGCTCCCGCGCAAGGATACCGGCAGCGCAACAACACCCTTGCCGAGGGAGACGATCACCGGTGAAATCCTGCTCGATGTAAGCAACATGCAACGCCGTTTCGGCGGCGTGCAGGCGGTTGGCGGCATCAGTTTCACCGTTCGAAGCGGTGAAATTGTCAGCCTGATCGGCCCGAATGGCGCCGGCAAGACAACGGTGTTCAACTGCCTCACCGGCGTGACCCGCACGACCGGCGGTCAGGTTCTCTGGCGGGGCGCCTCACTGGCCGGGGGAGCGCCACATCGCATTGTCCATCGCGGCATGGCGCGCACGTTCCAGGGCATCCGCCTGTTTGCCAACATGACGGCCCTCGAAAACGTGCTGACCGGCATGGATCATCGGCTTCGGACGTGGCTCTGGGCCGAGCTGGTCGCGTGGCCCTCCGCGCGTGCCGAGGCAGCGGATCATGCGGCGGAAGGCATGAGCTGGCTCGGCTTCGTCGGCCTGGGCGACCGCGCGGGCGTTCGCGCGGCCGACCTGCCCTATGGCGATCAACGCCGGCTGGAGATTGCCCGCGCCCTCGCGAGCAACCCGCGCCTGCTGCTGCTGGACGAACCGGCGGCAGGGATGAATCCGACCGAGAAGCACGCGCTGATGGAGTTGATCCGGCGTATCCGCGATCTTGGCGTAACGGTGCTGCTGATCGAACACGACATGATGCTGGTGATGGGCGTATCGGACAGGATTATCGTCATGGACCATGGCGTCGTCATCGCCGAGGGGCTGCCGCCCGAGATCCAGGCCAACCCGCGTGTGATTGACGCCTATCTCGGTACGGCCCAGAAGGACGAAGCCGCCGACGATGCTGCCGGGGAGGCATCGCTGTGGGACTCCTAGAAATCCGCGACCTCCATGTGAGCTATGGGAACGTAGAGGTTCTGCATGGCATATCCCTCGATGTGGGGCAAGGCGAGATCGTTGCATTGCTCGGCAGCAACGGGGCTGGGAAGACCACCACGCTACGGACCATTTCCGGGCTGATTCATCCACGCGCGGGCGCGATCGTGATGGCCGGGCATCCGCTGAACGCACTGCGGGCTCACCAGATCGTGGCGCTCGGTCTCGGTCACGTGCCAGAAGGCCGCCGCATGTTCGGCGCGCTGACGGTCGAGGAAAATCTGCAGCTTGGCGGCTATCTGATCCGGCGCGACGGCGCCGTGCTGGCGCAGCGGATAGAGCACGTCTATCAGACTTTTCCGCGACTTGGTGAGCGACGCAGCCAGCAGGCGGGGACGCTCAGCGGTGGCGAACAGCAGATGCTGGCAATCGCACGCGCGCTGATGCTACGGCCGCGCATAATCGTGCTGGATGAACCGTCAATGGGACTGGCGCCGAAACTGGTCCGCGCGATTTTCGGCATGATTGCCGACATCTGCAACGAAGGTACATCGATCCTCCTCGTCGAACAGAACGCCCGTCAGGCGCTGCGAATCGCTCATCGGGCCTACGTGCTCGAAAGCGGCCGCATCGCGCTCGCTGGACCTGCCCGGGATCTGGCGCAGGACAGCCGGGTCCGCGCCGCGTATCTTGGCGGCAGCGCGGCGGCTACAGAGTGATCCGTAATAGGTTGGAAGTCCACGATTCAAGGAGGGCGAGCCATGGGAAACAGATATGAACGCTCGCGCATGTCGCGCTCGTTCACGTACAAAGGTGTCCAATACCATCCGGGCTTACTGGTGGTTCTCGCCGTGCAATTGCTCTGTCTGAGCGCGTTCGCGTTTTCACCGGCCAGTGTCGATCACAACAAGTGGCTGTCTGCGGCAATCGCGTTCAGCTTGCTATTCGGGTTGATTTTGTCGCTCGGTTTTTTCGGAACGTGGAATCAGTTCAGAGATGACATCGGCCTGTGGACGTTCCTCAACACGAACCCGGTCGAATCTGCTGTTGCGATAGCCGCGGCAGGCGAGGCCCTTGCGATTTTGGCGAAACCGCTAGGCTAAGCGATGGATGCCGGGGTTTGAGCAACGCTCCGCGCCCTACGTTCACGACACGTTACGGAAATTGCTTTGACGTGATGGCGCCGTTGCACCGTTCACACAGCTTGAACGGCATCCCACCGGATAAATCGACTTTTGTGTACATGGTTATCCGAATCAATCGACGTGATATTCCCTCACCGAGACACGGCAATCTCTCGCCGTCCGGCTCCAGAATTTGTCGGCGCTCCTTAACGCATTTAGCGGCTTCTGGTCTGATCTGACCTGCACCCCATCAGTCTGCACGCCCGCCGCGCCAATTGCTTTCGACCTGATCGATAAAGCGGAAAGGCAACTGCTGGCACAGCACCCCACAAAGAAAGCTATTTCAATAGTTTCAAGAGCGAGCGGTTTCATAGCGCGCGTTGCGCCAAACGCCGGAATAATGACTATCAGCCTCAAAAATATCGAAGCCATTTCCAATCCAAAACGGTAGCATTCGCGGCTTGGTTATAGGTCAAAATCTAGCGTCTCAACTCGTGAACTAGAAAAACCAGGAAGAGCGGACCGCATTAACCTCAATGTATTAAAGACGAATATAGAGGGAATCCCATGATTCGTGAACATTCTAAAAACTGTCTTGACGCAAACCCCATGTTTTGCAACAGATCGCAAATAAGTTACAGAATCCGTGCAATGCCCTTTGCACAAAGCGATTCACGATCATGGAGTTTTTAATGAAGCGTTCTATCTATTATTCATGTTTACTCTTTATCGCAACAGTGCTCAGCCCGCTGACCGCCCACGCGGATAATTTTCAAACCAGCGTACGGTGCACTTATCATCACACACTGGGTGATGACGCAATCATGATGTATGGCAAACCCGGCAGGGCCATGTGGCACGATTTTTTTGGCAATACCAGTACAGACGCCTTTTCAACTGCTATTAGCCTAAGCCAGCACCCTGAGACGACTTGCTCAGACCTGGCAGATTCATCGGCTTACTGGGCTCCCTCTCTCATGCTGCCCAACGGCGTCATTCAGCGGCCTTCATTTCAAAAAACTTACTACCAAACCGTGAACAGCACCACGTACCCGTTAACCGCATTCCCGGTTGGACTGCAACTTCTGGCGGGTGATCACAAAGGAACCCAGCCCAACCCACATATATCCTTCTATTGTGAGAACGGATGGGATAGCACCTCTGCAAATCAGGTCTGCGGACTGGACGAAGCCGGTGATGCAATTCTAATGAAAATCGGCATTCGTTTTCCCAATTGCTGGGATGGCGTTACACTCAAAGCCAAGGGAAGCAAGGCCAATGCTGTCTACGCGGATGATAACGGACAATGTCCTGCAGATTATCCGGCACATCTTGCTACCATTAACATGAACGTCGCTTATTACGTTTACGGGTTAACGTCACTGGATATCAGCAAAGTCCAGCTGTCGTTGGACCCGATCATGAATGGCGACCAGCGCATTGACCAATGGGGCAGTATTTATACAGCCCACGCTGACTTCATGAACGGCTGGACACCGGAGGCCGCCGAATTTATGGTCGATCGATGCATGAATAACAACTACGATTGCACAAGCTATATGCCTTATAGCTATACTAATGTGCTTGCTGATACGTATGTCAGCAATCTGGGTGATAGCGATAAAAATTTTGGTTCTAGCCAGCAGCTACTCATTCAGGGAGATATATCGAACTCGAAAGAAGACAGTTCCCTTGAAAAAGTGACGCTGCTAAAATTGTCAATTCCACCCATGGCGACAGGCTATTCATCGACAGAAACTGCACTGTTTAAATATAATCTGCATCTGTACGGTGGCCAAAGCACGGGCCCCAGCGGCCGCATGATCTATGTTTATCCAACGTCAACTGATTGGGATGAAAACAGCGTGACATGGAATACTCGCCCAACCTGTGACTATAAAAACTACCTGCAGTTTTATATCGACAGCGCCACCTCGTATTACCACGACGTTGACATCACCAATATCATCCATCAAGCCCAAAGCCAGGGGAAAACGGAAGTTGCTTTCTGCATAGGTGGCGACACAAGCGGCGAGGGAAACACCTATACCTTCTATGCCAAAGAAACCAACTACCTCCCGCAACTGATGGTTGTCGGCGTCCTGGCTAACTAACCTTCTCGCCTTGCGAAAGCCCCCGGCCGGTGGCGTCACGATTGTCGCTAGGGCCGGTTCCGAGAAGAATCAGTTACAAAAACGCCCGGGTATCGAATCCGATAACCGGGCGAGTCGCTACATCATGGCTACATCTGATGCTTAAAGCCGCGTGAATCCATCAACGCAAAGCAGAATAAGCGGTCGGCGACAGAAACTGATTTTCAATCCGCTCGACAATAGGCTGCTTCGCTTCGGTTTCCGCGCGCTTCGCGATCCATTCAGCATCGGTTTGGAAAGCGTTCCACTTGGTTTCGCGCTCAGCCAGGCTTTCCCATTTCAGCAGATAGGTCAACGCCTGGTTGCTCGGACCGGCCAGCGTGGTCCAGAACCCGATCGGCTCGATCCCATACTTCTTGAAAAAGCCGAGCGTAATGTTCGCGAACCGGTCGTTCAACGCGGGCAGACGACCCGGCGCGCAGTGATAAATACGCATTTCAACGATCATTTTTTCCTCATGGACATAAAGTAATGCAGCTATCAAACCGCTGCGGTTGGAATTCGCCATAAGGGAATCGTACCGGCGTTTGGCGCAGTCCGCACGCGGCCAGGCAAACATCGCCTGCCGCGAGCGGGCATCAAGCTTGTTTAAACGGTCGCGGAAGCCGTATCGAAATCCTCGGCATCAACGTCATAACCCGATGGTTCCCACCGAATTGCCAGCAGCGCGATCAGCCCGGCGAGCGGCGCGACCGCGATGATCCAGAACACCTTCGTGCCAAGCGCAGCCGAGAGCACGGGAAACAAGAACAACGAAACGGTCGAACTCGCGCGCATCAGCGTCTGATTGAAACCCACGCCCACACCACGCAACGACGTCGGATAGCTGAGCGATGCAAACGTCATGCTGTGCGAACCCGGACCGAAGCCTTGCCCAAGCAGGAAAAGCGCGAGAAATCCGATCGCCAGCACTACCTGCGCACCGCCTGCGGGACGGCCGACCACCGCCAAACCGATCAGCGCCGCCAATTGAAACGCGTAACCCAGCACGGTCAGTTTCCACGCACCGACCTTCGGCACCGTTCGTACGGCGATCAATCCGCCGACGAAGGCGAAACACAGGTTCAACGCGAGCGAGGCGAGGATGGTGGTGAGCATCGACTGAGCGAGGAAGCTGGAAATGATGACCGGCAGTCCAAACGCCACGGCGTTATACGCAAACGATGAAGCCACCGCGATGACAGTGGCAAGCACCGTGCGACGCAGATACACGCCGCGCAGCAACGCACCGTAGTTGCTCCATGCCGCTTTATGCACAGGCTGTTTGGCGCTTTGCAGTGCGGCCGGATCGACCTCGACATCAATGCCGTACGAGCGTTTCAAAATCTGCGCCGCGCCAGGCAAGTCGCCCTGGTTCGCAGCCCAGACCGGCGACTCGCTGATATAACGGCTGCGAATCGCAATGATCACAAGTGCCGGCAGCGCGCCGAAACCCAGCGTCAGCCGCCACAGCCAGCCGGAATGACTGGCGGGCAACACCGCGTATAACGCGAGTACGAGCAAATAGGACACGCTGATGGCGGCGTACCACGTCGGGCACCACATCGCGATGCGCGCCGCCTTGTTACCGCGTCCGTTCAGCCGCGAAAATTCGGCGAGGAAAGCCATCGCGACCGGCAAGTCGATGCCTACGCCCAATCCCATCACAAATCGCGCCCCGCCGAGTACCCAGGCATTGGGCGCCAGCCCGCACGCGATGGCCGCGACCACGAAGAAGAACATATCGGCCATGAAAACGCGATACCGGCCGATCTTGTCGGTCAGATACCCGCCCAGGAACGCGCCGATGATCGCGCCAAACGTGATCGCTGAAGCGACAAAACCGGTCGCCGCCGGCGTCAGCGAAAATTCGTGGGCGATGTCCTTCACGCCGAATGCGAGTGCGCCGAGATCGTAGGCGTCGAGGAACACGCCTCCGAGTGCGATGGCGATTACGATGCGGGCGTCGCTGCCGACTGCGGCGCCGCGATTGACGAGTTGCGAGACATCGGCCGCGCTGCGAATAACGGGGCGCGCGGCGGCGCCAGTGGACGCGGATACCGACGCGACGGCGGGCTCGGGCGCAAAGGAAATCGACATGGGAGGAGGTGCAATGACAAAGGCTGCGGAACGCGCGATCCTACCGGCGTACGCCCGTCATCCCAAATTCATTTTTGTTATTTGTCGAATGACGACGGCGCCGCGGACTGACG
>DASYLW010000463.1:0-22064 GCA_036009385.1 Caballeronia sp. | reverse complement strand
AAGCCGTAGTAATCGCCGGCTTGCGTGAGCGGCAGGCCGAGTGACACCAGCGTTTTCGCGAACCGGTGCGGCGTGACCATCACCAGCGTGCGCACGGCCGGCACATTCAGCGATGACCCCAGCGCCGTGCGCATGCTCACCCAACCCTTGAAATCGTGATCGTAGTTCTGCGGGATATACAGACCGCCACCGGTGGCGAGATCGAGCGGGGCGTCATCGAGTAAAGAGGCCGGCGTGAGACGCTTTTCGTCGATAGCCTGAGCGTACAAGAACGGCTTCAGCGTCGAGCCGGCCTGGCGCAGCGCGACGACCGCATCGACTTCCGGTGCGTTCGACAATCCTCCCGCCGAGCCGACCCACGCGAGGATTTCGCCGCTGCGGTTATCGATGACGATCGCCGCGCCATCGTGCACATTGCGTTGATGAGCACGCGAGTTGAGTTCGACCAAGGTGCGCGCGAGGGAGTCGCGAGCGAAGCGTTGCAGCGAGGCGTCGAGCGTGGACCGGACCCGTGCGCCCGCTGCCGGATGCACTTCGCTGGCCACACGGCGCGCGAAGTGCGGAGCGAGCGCGTCGTAGTCCGACGACCGCGGGGAGGCGGACATGGTGCTAGTGAGCGTCAATTGCACGTAGCTGTCGAGATTCGCGCAAGGGTCCATATTCGATGGCCGCGCCCGGCTCATGTCCCGCAAAATCCCGCACGCCCGCGCCGATACCTTCACATAATTTGCATTCGGCGCACGCACCAGTGCGGCCGTGAGCGCAGCTTCACGCTCGTTCAGTCCGGACGGAAGTTTGCCGAACAAGGTCTGCGACAACGCCGACAAACCCACGATCTCACCGCGAAACGGCACGAGATTGAGATACGCCTCGAGGATCTGGTCCTTGCGCCAGGCGTGATCGAGCCATAACGCGCCGACCGTCTGCGTTGCTTTCTCGCCGATCGAACGGCGTCCCGGCCGACGATCTTCATCGATCAAACCGGTCAGTTGCATGGTCACTGTCGATGCCCCGCGCGTACGCGTGTTCCAGAGGTTGGCCCAAGCCGCGGCCGCTGCGCCTTGCCAATCCACGCCGCTGTGCTCGTAGAACCGCTTGTCCTCCGACACGACAATTGCCTCGCGCAACGCGGGCGATACATCTTGCAACGCGACCCAGTCGCCGCGCCGCCCGGTTGCATCGACACGCGTACGCTGCAGCGGTTCGCCATTGCGGGCGAGCAGGACCCAGTCGGAACTGCGCCAACTCGCGCGCACTTCGTCGTAGCCCGGCAGCGCGTTCGCCGGGCCGGCGTACACGACGGAGGCGACGGACGCGACGCAACCGATCAGGGCGAGGGCGGCGCGTTTCATCGCATTATTTGGCCGCGGCCAAGGGAGCGACGACGATCGTCGCGTTGGGGATCACACCGAATACGGAGGGCGCATAGAGCGCTTCCACGCGCGTAGGCGGCAGCCCGAACGTGCCCGCATTGTTCAGCCGGACCGTGTATTCCACTTGCAATTTCCCCTTCGGCAGATAGTCGTAATACGCGCGATATCCATCGAAACCACGTTCGACAAACGCTGGCCACGCGCCTTGCGGGCTCTTTTCGCCTTCGGTCGCGGCTTCCGAGTCACGGCCGAGGCCCGAGCCGAGGATCGTTGCACCGGCCGGAATCGGATCGTTGACGACGACCCATGTCATATCGCTTTGAGCATCGATGTCGAGATGCACACGCACGATGTCGCCACGCGAAAGCGTGCCTTTGACGGCAGGATCGATTGGCGTGATGGTTTTCGTGATCCGATACCCCGCCGCAAACGGCGCTTTCAACGCGACGGCCGCGAGGCTCTCGATGGTCGCCCATGGTTTGCCCGTGCCGTCTTGCGTCAGGTTCAGCGTGCCGGATGTCCAAGGCAACGTCACGTTGCGCGGATTCGCAGTCGAGGCCGGTGCATTCCACGCGATTGTCCTCTCCGTCGTGCCGAGCGCAATGCGCGTTTGACCGCTCACCGGCGTGCTCTCGAACACCTTGGAAAAGCGCTGCACGGCGAGCTTGCCCCACAGGTTCGATGTCGTGGTTTGCCACGCGCCGTTCGTCTGCAACGCGAGCAAGCCCCCGACCAGGCGCGGCATTTCATCCTTCCACGCGGGGTTATCGGCGAAGAGCAATGCCGTGCGTGCCGCGTTCGATTCCGGGCCGGTCATGAGCCAGTAGAGATCGTCGTCGGCGGCGGTGGAGAAGGTGAGACGCGTGCCCGAATACGTCAGGCGCGCGCGCAGGATTTGCTCGACTTGAGCGCGCTGATCGTCGCGTTGTGCGATGCCATCGACACGTGAAAGGATCGAATAGTAGTCGAGCAGCGCGGACGTCGGCCATTGATTCGGCGCGATGGTGATCGAGCCGAGCATGCGCGGTGCGGCCAGGCCGTAACGCGACAACGCTTCAATCGCTGAGAGCTTCACGAAGTCCAGGTCTTGCCGCGGCGACCAGAATTTCCGCTCAATCTTGCCTTCCACGAAGTTGGTCAGCGCGCCCGCGAGTTTGTCGCGAAGGTCATCGGGCAACGCGAAGCGAGGATCTGCTTTCGATGCTTCATCGCTGACGGCGAGCAGATAGGCCGACAACGCCGGACTTCCGTAAGGCCGGGAATCGTCCGAGGGCGGGAAGTAATTGGCGAGCCCGTCGCTATCCAGATACGAAGGCATTCGTGCGATCACCGTCTGCCACTGCGTGAGGTCATCGAGACCTAGCGCGCGGGAGGTTTGCTGCTCGAGGCAGGTATACGGATAACGTTCGAACCAGCGCCGCACACCCGGCAGGCCATCGGCGAGTTTCGGCTGCAGCGTCACGGCAATGCCGCCGCGAATCTGTCCATCAGCCGATGCCACCGCAGTCTCCGGCGGCGCTACGGGCAATGCGAACGTACCGTCGACCTGGGTAATCGTCGCTTGCTGCACGGTCACAGGAATCGCGGCCACCACGCGTTGCGTCAGCTTGATGGCATCGGCGGCTTGCGCACCGCCTTGTTCTGCCGCGCTCACTTCCCAGTTCAACGCGCCCGTTGCGGCCATGCCAATAGCGTCCGGCGTCTTCACATCCCACATGATTTCCTGCGATGACTCCGGCGCCAGCGTCACGTTTTGCGCGGGGAGATCAAGCGAAGGAACATGAGGTGTCACGACGACCTGCATCGCGCGTGTGGTCGTGTTGCGCAGCGTGAACAACGCGCGGAACTGGTCGCCCACGCGCACGAGCGGTGGCAAGCCCGAGATCAACTGCAGGTCCTGCGTGCTGCGTATCGACGCACTGCCGGTGCCAAACTGACCCGCGCCCACGGCCCCGATAGCGACAATGCGAAAGCTCGTCAACGCGTCGTTGAGCGGTACATCTACTGTTGCTTCGCCGTTCGCGTCGAGCGTCACGCGCGGGTTCCAGAGCAGGAGCGTATCGAACAGTTCGCGTGTCGCGCTATGTCCGCCGCCACCGCCTGCGGGCACGGCTTTGCGCCCGAAGTGCCGGCGTCCGATGATCTCCATTTGCGCCGTCGATGTCTCCACCCCATACGCGCGCCGCTGCAGCATGGCATCGAGTACGTTCCAGCTTTGATTCGGCATCAGTTCGAGCAGGGCTTCGTCGACGGCGGCGAGCGCGATCTGCGTGCCGGCCGGCGCGGGCTTGCCGCCCGGCAGCGTCACGCGGACTTTCACATGCGCCTTTGTACGCACGGCGTAGGATTTCGCATCCGGTGTAACGGTCACGCCGAGCTTGTGCGAGGCCGTCCCAACCTTGATTTCGCCGAGCCCGTAACGGAACGCAGGCTTCGACAAATCGACCAGCGGGGTAGGCGCTTCATATTGCCGCCCTTCGTACCAGAACACGTGCACCCAATCGAGCGGCGCTTTCCAACCCCACGTGAAGAATGAATACCACGGCACCTCGTGAATCCGCCCGCGTATCGCAAGCACGGAGACATACACATTCGGCCCCCACGACTCCTGTACTTTCAGCTCGACAGTCGGGTTCTTGCCATCCAGTTCCACGACCTTCGTTTCCACGATACCCTCGCGCTCCACCGCCACCAGCGCGGTCGCGAAGCGGAACGGCATGCGCACCTGGAAGCGGGCGGTTTCGCCGGGCTCGTAGCTGGTTTTTTCAGGCAGCACGTCGATCCGGTCCGTGTTTTCGCCGCCGAACCAGAGTTGATCCTCGCGCGTGACCCAGACCGACGTGGTCGCGTTGGCCACGCGACCATCGCCGTCCTTGGCAGTGACAATCAGGTCGACGTTGCCCGCTTCCTTCAGTTTTGCCTCGCAGGAAAGCAGGCCGTGGTCGTCGCTCTTGCCGCTGCAGAGCGTGCCGAGGTCCTTGGTTTCCGTGTGGTTGTCATACGCGTAGAAACCGCCGACCATGCGCTTGCGCGAACTCGTCATGGTTCGCGCAACGCCGCGGATTTCGAGTGCAACACCCGCTCGCGGCTTGCCTTGCAAGTCGACGGCAAGTGCTTGCACCGGCACCGCGTTGCCGACCGAGACCCAGTCGCCCGCCTTGATGCCGGCAGCGACAGCGGCGGGCCAGAGTGTGGCGCTGCCGCGCAGCGTCTGGATTTCGCCGTTAGGGTCCGCGAAGGTCGCTTCCAGTGCCAGCTGCTTCGGCGCTTCCACCACCGGCAGCGACTTCAGCGTGAGGGTTCCCGTGCCATTGCGGTCGAGCGCCAGCGCGGTTTTATCGGCGATGAGCTTGGCCGTGGACGTGTCTTCCTGCGGGTTGCTGTTGTCGTCGCCCTCGGTAGCGGGCGCGCTGGCGCCGTCATCGGCAGGCTTCTTGTACGGCGCGAAGCTGAACGATTCGAACTGCGAAGCAAAGGAGGGCGACGTATCTTTCATCAGCGCCGACACTTGCACCGGCAGGTTCGATGCCGGTCCGCCCGACACATATTCAATCTGTACCGCCAGCGGCGCCGCAGTCGCAGCCACCAGCGCACCGGTCTTTTGATCGCGAATGCCGATCGATCCCTTGAACACCGGCAGGCGGAATTCCTCAACGCGGAAATTGCCGGTTTCGATACTCATGTGGCCCGATCCGGAATTGTCGCTGTCGTTGTTGTCGTCCGAGGTGGTCGAACCATCATCCAGCGTCACGCTGTATTCGCCGAGCTTTGCGGCGGCTGGAATCGGGAAGCTTGAATCCGCGCTCCGGTCGGCCGCCCATTTGAGCGGCAGATGATAGGTCTGGCCGCTGCCCTCATGACGAATCGTCACGCGCGTCGGCAAATGGGAGGGAAACGCGAAACCGCTCAGCGTTTCTTCGCGCATCAAATGTTTCATCGATACCGTTTCGCCCGCGCGCAGCAGCGTCCGGTCGAACACGGTGGTGGCGCGCGTGGTTTGATCGCGGCTCATATCGGTGGGCACGTTGAAGCGCCACGATTCGATCCCGCGATTCCAGTCCGAGCGCACGAACGCCATGTCCGGGCCGGTCTTCGGATCGTCGATACGCGCCGAGACGAAAAAGCCGGAATAGTCGATGCTGTTTTCATCGCAAGGGCGTACCGATGCCAGCGGTTTGCCGATCGTTGCAATGCCATGCACGTCGGTCTTGGCGACGGCGAGTTGATCGCCATTGCAATCCGTGACGCGCACCTGTGCGTTCGGAACGGGTTTGCCGCTATCGAGCGCGGTCACCCAGACAATGCTGTTTTCACGGCCTTGTTTGAAATGCACGCCAAGGTTGGTGACGAGCACGGAGGTGCGCACATACATGTCTTGCTGTTTGCCGAGCAACGATGCACCCAGCGCCGGCGATGCCAGTTCAACCACATAGAAACCGGGTTTCGGAAGCGGAATGCCGACCACTTCAAAAGGCCGCAGCGACTTGGGATCGGCTTGCGGCACGCTCAGGGTTTCAACGCCCGGTTGCTTCGCTAGCAACGACAGCGAGCGGATATCGATTTGCGGATCTTTCGCCGTGCTGCCCTGTGCGTAGACCGGCTTGACGCCGTTGCTCAGCGCCTGCGGCATGTCCTCCTTGATCTGCGAGACGGACATTGAAAAGCCGTCGAAACGATCGACGGTTTTCATCCATCGACGGATCTCGGTATCGGCATCGACGCGCAGTTTCGTGACGCTCGATGAGCCCGCATTGAGCCCGTTCACTTTCAGGTCGGCTTCAACGTGGCGCAGCGTGACAGGCAACATGGCTGGCATGTTGGGCTCCGCGAAGCGCTCGATGATCCCGAACGTCGACGATGAAAACTTCGCAAGCGGAGGCATGGGCGCCGTCGATGTCTTCAGCGGGAAGAGGTCCGCGTTCGAGAGCGTGCGGCCACTGGAATCCTTGAGTCCGGCCGGCAGTTCTATCGATAAATCCGCGTGTTCGGGCAACGGCGCCGCGAACTGGACGCGAGTGATGTCGTTGTCCTTTTCATCGGGATCGAACTGGGGCGAGGTCTTGCCGCCGGGACCGTGCAGGGTGATTTTCTCAGCGTCCACGCGCGGCACCGGCGAGCTGAATCGAATGCTCAGCGGGCGCAACGGCGTGCAGGGCGCCTTGGCGTTTTCACGTTCGCAGGAAAAGCTCGCGGTGAAGGGTTCGCGGACATCGAAATCGAAACGCTTTTCCACGTCGTTCGCGAGGCCGCTCGGGCCGGCCAAGCCCGCGCCGTACACGAGTTGCATCTTCGTGGCGGACGGCAGGGTTTGCTGGCACGCGAGCGTGAGCACGCGTGCGCTGTCTTTATCGAGGCGGAAACGTTTGAGGAGCGCGGCGCGTGCGTTGGCGTCGACGTTTTTGACGGGAATCCGGTTACCCAATCCACTCGATTCGCACCAGATGTTTTGCAACGCGGACGCTTCTGTAGCGGCGCCGTTCAGGCGCAACACGAAGATCTGGTCTTCTTCTATCTCGCCGCCGCCGGGCATGACTTGCGTGACAAACGGGCCACCGGTTTCGAAGCTGAACTGAGGTGGACCGGTGAGCGCATTGCCCGCGGTGGATTTGAGACGGTCGTCCAGCGTGACCAAGCAGCGCATGCCGGGCGTGAGGTCTTGCGTGAAGTCGAAGGCCCAGGTTTTATCGTCGATCCAATGGGCGGAACCTGCCGATGCTCCCCCGCTGCAATGGACCTGAGCCGGGGCTTTGGCTGCGGGGTCTCCGAACGCGATCATCGCTTCGTCGAACTTGACGACCACCTGGCGCACCTGGGTGACCTTGCCCTGTGGCGATACGCTCACCGTGCGGGCGGCGTCGGCGCGATGCGTGGCGCCCAGCAAACCCACGGCGAGCACGGAAAGGGCGGCAAGCGCCGCCAGTGGCCAGCGTTGTTTTTTTATGACGCGGATCATCGCACTCGTTCCAGGATGGCCAAAACGCTGGCGATTTTACCGGAGTGTTACGTCGTCCTTGCCAATTGTTTTCATATTATGACAACGCGGGTGAAATGATTGCATCGTGTGCGTGATTGGCGCGGTTGAATCTAAACCGGCGTGGTCCCTGCGCGGACGCGATCGTCAGGAATGTGCCGCGTGCTGATCCGCCGCCAGTAGAGAAACAGCCCCACGCCAGCGACGCCGAGGCTTAGCGAGTTCGCCACCCAGAACCCGCGTGCCCCTTGCAGCCGCGCAGGAGCAAAACCGCCCACGTCGAACCCGAGCAAGTACCCGCCGCCAAGCCCGATGCCCCACAACGCGACCGCGTAGATCACCGTGGGCACGATCGCCACCTTGTAGGCGCGCAGCACGAAGGCCGTGGTGATCTGGAGGGCATCGAAGAAATGGTAGAACACGACAATCGCCAGCAACGGCATGGCCGCCGCGATCACCTGGCTGTCGGGCGTGTAGGCGGCGAGCAAGTAAGGCCGCAGTGCAATCAGCGCCGCGCCGTACACGCACGCGATACCGCACGACAACGCAATGCCGTGGCGAGCGAGCGAACGGGCGGCATCGAAACGTTCTGCGCCGAGCGCTTGCGAGACCAGCGTGGCGGACGCCACGCCAATGGACAGCGGCGTCATGTAGAGCACCGCGCCAATGTTGCCGGCGATCTGATGTCCGGCCAACGTAGTCGTGCCGAAATGCGAGATGAACAGCGCCATGAACGTGTACGACGTCACTTCGATCAGGTAAGACAGCCCCATCGGGATGCCGAGTTTCAGCAGCGCCTTCTGACGCTGCCAGACGGGCCAGCAAAACCGCGAAAACACACCGAACGGCCGGAAGAAGTCGACACGTACAAGCACCGTTATTCCGACGATGGCTGTCAGCCAGTTGATCATCGTGCTTGCGATCGCGCAGCCGGGACCACCCAGCGCCGGCACGCCGAAACCGCCGAAGATGAACCACAGGTTCAGCGGGACCTTCAGCATCAGCGCACCGACTTGCAGAAACATCACGAGGCGTGGTTTGCCCACCGCGTTCGCGAGCGAGCCATAGACGCGAAACGCGAGACTCGCGGGCAGTCCAAGCGACAGGATGCGCAAATAGGCGAGAGTGCGGTCGTGCAGGGCGGGGGGCGTATCAGCGATGCTCAGAAGGGGCTGCGGGAAATACAGGCAAACGAAGCCAATTACCGACAACACCGCTGCCAGCCATAGCGCCTGCCGGACTTCCTCGCCAATCTCGGCTTCGCGCCGCGCACCGAACAATTGTCCGGCGATGGGTTGCAAGGCCGTCAGGATGCCGGTCAAACCAATATAGACAGAGATGTAGATCGACGAACCGAGACCGAGCGCTGCCAGATCCGTGGCGGAATAGCGGCCGACCATGGCGGTGTCGATCACGCTGAACGCGATGATCGCCAGTTGGCCGATCAGAACCGGCCACGCCAGCGCCACGATCTTGCGGACATCCGGCCACATGGTCAGTTGCTTCCGCGATGCAGCGACTTCGGTCGCGGCCGCTTGACCGGAGGCACCGGCCGCTCGATGCGCACATAGAGCCGGAACCGCTCGTCCCGGTCGGCCACGCGCCGGCCTTCCCACACGAGTTTCCACTCGAACGCCGAAATTGACGAGGGTTCGCCGTAGTCCTGCGTGTCCTGGCGCAGGATCACGTCGCAGTCTTCATCGAAGGCGAAATGCATGCCGCCGAAATACGCGAAGGTCGCAATCTGCGCATCGCCCAGACGTACGGGGGAAATGCAGGTGTAGTCAGGCGGCAGATGATCGGCGATCTGCTCCGCCACGTCGCGATACGTCCGGCTGTAGTTCACCACCGGCAACCACAGCGTCATCAGCAGTACCCACATCAGCGTGGTGCCGGCACTCGACAGCACGACGCTGCGCCACAACACCTTCGGATGACGCGCGAGGCGCCAGCGCGCGAGCGAAAACCAGCACACCGTCACGGCGACTGCGCACACGAACGAGAGGATCTTGAATTCGGGCTGGAAACCGGGCGCAAGACGCGCGAGATTGCGTGCGAGCGGCGCGGGGAAACCATACAGGCCCGCGGTCCAGACAAGCCAGACAAACGTGGCGAGCAGCGTGAAACTCAACATCGCGAACCAGTCGATGGCGTTGATCGCCCCCCGCTTGAGCGTCGGCAGTGCGAACGTGGCCAGCACGGACAACGGCGGCAGCAACAACATGAACAGGCGGTTCGACTGGTGACTTTGCAGGATCACCAGCACCAGCAGCGGCCCGATCACTGATAACGGCACGGCCACATGTGGCGAGCGCCGCAGTCCGCTCCAGCTGACAAAGGTCCAGATGGCGAGCGGCCACGCCGGCCACGTGAAGAGCGGCAGGTTCTTGAGGGCGTAGGAGAGCGCCTGGATCGGTGAACCGGAAAACGAGTCGAAACTGTTGCGCCACCATTGGCGCAGCCACCATTCGCCGTCGTCCGGGTAAAAGTGCAGCACCGGCCACACCCAAGCGCCGATCAGGATGACAGCGACGGGCACGCCGAGCACGAGCAGATAAAACGGCCGCACTTCGCGCACGATCACCGTCATTGCCAGCGTGCAGATCAGCAGTGCCAGCACCAGCACCGGGCTACTCGACAAACCCACGAAACCGATTGCCGCGCCCCAGATCAGCGCGCCCTGGATCGGCTTGTCGCAGCTACGCACGAGGCCGTACAGCAGCATGGCGGTGCCGGCGAACTGGGCAAGCTGGGGCGTGGTTTCGTGGCCGCGTTCGGCCAGGCCGAAGCAGGCGAGCAGGATCAGCAGCGCGCCATCGGCGAGTGTGCGGCCGTAGTCGCGCGGTTCGGGCTCGCCGCCGAATGCGTATTTGAACGGTTGCGCCTCGTCGCGCCGGCCAAGCAGATACGCCGTATACCAGACGAACGCGCAGGCGATACAAAACAGCAAGCCGGTTATCACACGCGACGCATTGCTTGCATCGACCCACGGGCTCAGCAGGCGGATAAAACCCGCGCCCAACCAGTACATGAACGGGCCGTCGCCGGTAAGCGCCTTTCCGACCAGATTCGGCAGCAGCCAGTCTTTCACGCTACCGTTGGCCATCGTCCACATTACGCCGAAGCCCGCTGCGTCCTCGTTTTTCCACGGATCGCGGCCGAACAGTCCAAACGACGCGTAGATGATACAAATAGCGAGCAGCAGCCAGCGCGGCAGGGCGCTGGTGGCGGAGGCGGTCAGACGGACGACGTTTCGCATGCGTTTGGGCGAGGGAACAAAACTGATGGAGCGCCGATGGAACAAGGCGGCGGCGCTTGGGTCTTGCATGACACGCGAATCTCGAGCCTCAGCGGGTCGTGCGGTTTTTACCGAATCCGGCATTGTAGACGGGCGGCGACGCGCGCGTCATTGCGGTGCTTGTAAGCGGCCGGGTTCGGCGGGGCTCGGCAGAGTTCGGCGGGGCTCGGCAGAGTTCGGCGGGGCGAGTTCGCCCGATTGACCCCGAATTGCATCAAACGCACGCAGCACAGACGAAAAAAAGGCAGCTTTCGCTGCCTTTTTCGAATCCAGCCTTGGCTGTTTTCTCGGCAAATTACTTCTTTGCCGAAAATGCAGCGAACTTCTTGTTGAACTTCTCGACGCGGCCAGCCGTGTCCATGATCTTCTGATTACCGGTGTAGAACGGATGCGATTCCGACGACACTTCGATCTTTGCCAGCGGGTACGTCTTGCCTTCGAACTCGCCGGTTTCGCGCGTGTTGATCGTCGAACGGGTGATGAACTTGAAGTCGTTCGAGATGTCGACAAACAGCACTTCGCGGTAATTCGGGTGAATGCCTTCTTTCATGGTCTTTCCTTAGTATCTGTTGGTAGCCAGCCCACCCGGGTTGCGGGTTTCTGCGCGGTTTTTAAACCGTCCTGCGAGCGCGAGCCACTTGCCTGAGGTCGAAAAGCGGAGATTATGCCAGAAAATCAGCCGTTTGGCATGTTTTCAAGGGGTTCTGGACTGAGGCGCCAGCGTCATTCCTGCGCTGGCGCGGCCAGCGCGCCTACGTTTGCCGGATCTTGCCGGTAATACCGCGCGAGCAACCGGTACAACTCTGGATATTCCCGCTCAAACGCCACCGGCTGTACGAACAGCGCCTCACTGCAGACCGCAAAAAACTCCGACGGATGGTCCGCGGCGTACGGATCAATCAGCGATTCTTGCTCAAACCGGCCCCAGCGGCGCGGTGGAACGGCATCGACCTGCGCGCAGAAATCGTCGTAGGCGTGATCGAAGACATCGTTCCAGGCTTCAGAGCCGAGCGGCGCGTGCCAGCGTCGAAAGAGCGGCGGATGGCCGTCCGCCTCGCCATTGAGCATGTCAATCTTGTGCGCGAATTCGTGGATCACCACGTTGTAGGCGTCCTCGCCGCCGGTCATCTGCGCGTCTTCCCACGACAGCACGACGGGTCCGCCTTCCCACGCCTCGCCGCTCGCATCATGCTCGATCTCGTGCACAACGCCAGCCTCGTCCTCGACCGTCTTACGGATCACGAACTCGCCCGGATACACGATCACCCCGACCCAGCCGCGGTACAACTCCAGGCTCAGATTCAGCACGGGCAGGCAGGCCTGCGCGGCGATGGCGACGATCATTGCATCGGTGAGCGGCAGATCGTGGGCGGTCGAAAACTCCTTTTCCGCGATAAAAAGCGTCGTACATTCCCGCAACCGGATGCGTTCGGCGTCGTTGAGATGGCCGAAAAACGGCAGGCGACCGAGCGTGTTTTGCCAGAGCGCGTCGTCGATGGCGTGTTTGCGCAGCGCTCGTTCACGACGATTTCCGCTGATCAGCCGGGTCAGGAAATTGGCCATCAAGTTTAGATTTTTCCTCTCGATGTTTTCTTGCGTTCAATCAATCTGTTTCTGCCAGAGCGCGAACACGCCACCGCAAATCGCCACGCCCATCAGGAAATAAAAGCCGTCGAGCGAAGCCAGGAAACTCGCTTGTTGCGCGACCGTGCGGGCGATGGTTGCAATCGCGAGTGCGTGGGCATCGACGAGTGAATGGCCAGCCGTTGCGAAGTCATCCGCGAGCGCGTTCGAGGCGTTCTGAAACTCCTGATTGTACGGATTCACCGCTTCCGCGAGGCGCGACTGATGCAGCGCTTCCCGATGTTGCTCGACAATAATCACCGTGGCCGTCGCAAACGAGAGCGTCAACTGCCGCACGATATTCTTCAACCGGTAGCCGTGCGTGAATTCCTCGATCTCGAAAATCCTGAACGTCAGGTTTGCCACCGGCAGCACGATGAACAAAAGCAACAATCCGCGCAGCAGCATGGGCAGGATCAGGTCGCTTTGGGCCACACCCGGCGACATGCGCGTCATCAGCCATCCGACCAGCGCAGCAATCGCAAAACCCGGCACGATGATCCACTTCTTTCGCGGCACATACTTCGTGCACCTGAAATACAGGAACAGCGCGCAACCCGATATCAGCGATGTGATACCGACCAGCTGGCCCGTGTTCTCGACCGGATAACCAAGTCCCTGTTCGAGGAATCGCGAGATCAGGTAGCTGAACCCCGTCGACTCGAAGTAATAGAACATGTACAGCAGAAGACCGACCTGAAACGAGCGTTCGCGCAGCGCATGAAGGCGCACGAGCGGTGCAGGGTGATGCCATTGATGCCACGCAAACCAGGCGAGGGCGCCAATCCCCGTCACCGCCAGCAGCACGAGCGCGGGTGACGTACTGAAGTGCACGAAGCGCACTTGTTGCATCACGATCTGCAGCGCACCCTGCGCAAATGCAAACAATAGATACGGCCAGAAACTGGTCGCGCCACGTTCCTCCCGCACCACATTGCCGGTATCAGGCAGTGCGAGCATGGCAAGAATGGCGAATGCGAGTCCCGCGGGCGCGGTGCAGGCGAACAACGCACGCCAGTCGAAATGCGACACCAGCCAGCCGCCAAGCAACGGCGCAACCGCGCTGCTGCCCACAATCAGGATCAGGAACGCGCGCGTCGCGCCGGCACGTTTTTGCGGCGTAAAGCTCACCTGGATCAGGATTCGGCACGCGCCCATCATCGGACCGATGAAGTAGCCTTGCAAACCGCGCGTGAACATCAGTTGCAACGAGGTTTCAGTCAGCGCCGACATCATCGCGCCGAACGCGTACAGCAGCATGCAGCCGGCCACATAACGCCGGTGCCCGAGACGGTCCACCCACCATTGCTGCTGCAAGATCCCGAGCACCGCGGCGACCGCGTAAGCACTCGACGGCCACACGAGTTCATCCGGCGATGCATTGATGCCGCCCGCAATGTAGCTGGCGAAAAACGAGAAGATGGCGTTGTCGAAGTAATCCAGCCCGGTCACGAGCGCGAGCACCCACGGGAAAAAATCGCCGCGCAATCGCTCAACGGTGAACACCGGTGCCCGTGCGCTCACACCTTCTTGCCCCCGGCCTTCGCGCGCGCCTTCGATCTGTGTTCGAGCAGCGCGTCGGCAGAGTGGCCGGCGAGCCGCGCTTCCACGTAATCCAGGTCGAGACGCAGTTCCGCACGCACGGCTTGTGCCTCTTTCAACTCGCGGCGCACGGACTCGATGCGGGTATCGATAGCATCAAGTTGCTGCTGCAGACCCTGGCGGATGTCCGCCAGCGAGTCTGGCGAATAGCGGTTCTGCCCAGCTTCCGTTTTTTCGAGCGGCCGCTTGAGCATTTCCACGATACCGTGCAGCGAAAATCCCAGCGATCGCAGCCGCAAGATCCGCCCGAAGCGCTCCAGATCGTTTTCGTCGTATAGCCGATAACGCCCCTCGCTCCTGTTGGGCGTGACGAGACCGCGTTCTTCGTAGTATTTCAGCGTGCGCGGGGTGACGCCGAGGCGTTCGGCGGCGTCGCGTACGGTGAGCAGTTCGCTGGACATGGCGCTGGCCGATGGTTTTATCGGCGGATGATGACATCCCGAAATTATAGATCAACACGAACGTGAACGTACACGTTGACAGTCGTGTCGCACGTTTCGCGAGAGGAAAAAAAGCCGCCCGCGAATTGCGGGCGGCTTTCATGTCTCGAACCAGCGCGTTGGATTAACTACGTTGGATTAGCTACCGCCGCGGCGCATCAGATCGAAGAATTCAGCGTTGTTCTTGGTTTGACGGATCTTGTCGAGCAGGAACTCCATGGATTCGACTTCGTCCATGTCGTGAATGAACTTGCGCAGCACCCAGACCTTTTGCAGCAGGTCCGGCTTGATCAGCAGTTCTTCGCGGCGCGTGCCTGACTTGTTCAGGTTGATCGACGGATACACGCGCTTTTCTGCGAGACGGCGTTCCAGGTGCACTTCCATGTTACCCGTGCCCTTGAATTCCTCGTAGATTACGTCGTCCATCCGGCTGCCGGTTTCAATCAGCGCCGTGCCGATGATGGTCAGCGATCCGCCTTCCTCAATATTGCGTGCCGCGCCAAAGAAGCGCTTCGGGCGTTGCAATGCGTTCGCATCCACACCGCCGGTGAGCACCTTGCCCGACGCCGGCACAACCGTGTTGTAGGCGCGTGCGAGACGGGTAATGGAGTCGAGAAGAATCACGACGTCGTGCTTCATTTCGACCAGGCGCTTGGCCTTTTCGATCACCATTTCCGCGACTTGCACGTGGCGCGCGGCGGGTTCGTCGAAGGTGGAGGCGATCACTTCGCCGACCACCGAGCGCTGCATTTCCGTTACTTCTTCCGGCCGTTCGTCGATCAGCAGCACGAACAGCACGATGTCCGGGTGGTTCGATTTGATCGCATGCGCAATGTGCTGCAGCATCACGGTCTTGCCCGATTTCGGCGATGCCACCAGCAACCCGCGCTGACCCTTGCCGATAGGCGAGATCATGTCGATGATCCGGCCCGTCACGTTCTCTTCACCGCGCATTTCGCGCTCGAGCGGCATCGGTTTGTTCGGATGCAGCGGCGTCAGGTTTTCGAACATGATCTTGTGCTTCGAGGCTTCCGGTGCCTGGCCGTTGACCTTGTCGACCTTGACCAGTGCAAAGTAGCGCTCGCCGTCTTTCGGCGTACGCACTTCACCTTCGATGGTGTCGCCTGTGTGCAGATTGAAGCGGCGGATCTGCGAGGGGCTAATGTAGATGTCGTCTGTGCTGGCGAGATATGAAGTCTCGGGCGACCGGAGGAAGCCGAAGCCGTCAGGTAATACTTCGAGCGTGCCGTCGCCGAAGATCGTGTCGCCAGTCTTGGCGCGCTTTTTAAGAATCGCGAACATCAATTCCTGCTTGCGCAGTCGATTGGCGTTTTCGATCTCCAGGCCATTGGCCATTTCGATCAATGCGGAGACGTGCTGAGACTTGAGCTCGGATAAATGCATACGGATTTCCCGCCAGGGAGAAGAGGTACAACAGAGAATTTGGGAGGAGAAGTGAGCTGAACGCTCAAGGACCTAAACGTCTTGCCGTCTTAAGAAACGTCTTGCAGTCTTAGGATTCTAGCATAGCACATGCCGACAGGCCCTCGGGTGGCCTTGGTGACAGTGTGATTCGCGCATGTTGTGACCTCACAACAATTTGCTGGAATCACCACGTGCAGCTAGCTGCTTTTTCCGCTTTTACTTGTATTGGTCGATGCTGACCGGGAATTGGTCGATGATAAGACCCGGCGCAGACACCAGGTCTTGTCACTGGAACAGAGCTGTTTCACGAGAGCCGGAAATGCCGTTACGGGCTTTCCGGCTTCGAGTCGCAATTTCGAGTCACAACGTCGCCCCTGCAGCTTCAAATCACAGGTTGCTGTCCAGAAACGCGGTCAGTTGCGACTTGGACAATGCGCCAACCTTCTGCGCGGCTACTGCACCATTCTTGAACAGGATCAGCGTGGGGATACCGCGCACTCCGAACTTCACCGGTGTCGATTGATGCTCGTCCACATTGATCTTCGCGATCTGCAGGCGGTCGCCGTAGTCCTTGGCCACTTCGTCGAGGATCGGAGCAATCATCTTGCAAGGGCCGCACCATTCCGCCCAGAAGTCGAGCAAAACTGGTTTATCCGATTTCGTGACGTCCTGGTCAAAGGATGCGTCGCTGATATGTTTGATCGATTCGCTCATTATGTGAATACCTCTATGAATTCGAGGCCCGCGTTTGAATGCTCGCCACGATACACCAAAACAGGAAATAGTTCGCCGCGCTGCGGGGTGTAGAGCCGCTCGCTTGGATGGGCGCATCCGTTGCCGGAAAAGCCGCGTTCTGCCCGTCACACGGTGATCAACCGGTGCTTCAAATTGTCATCTTAGCTTACTTTGCTATCTGTTGCCGGGTACCGATAGGCCCCGTCTGGACGAACCTCCGGCGCGCGATATTGCGCCGTATTCAGCCGCGCATTCCCGCGTATTTATATACCAGCGAGCCCATCCGGCAAGGCTGCTGGCCCCAGATCACGCAATTGCGATTGCGCGCCCGAATTGCAATAGCACTCACCTCGGTGGTGGGCGCGGCGATCCTTCTCTGATATGATTCTCCGTGACGGGCCTCCTCGCATGGTGGCGCGGTCAACCTGGTCAGGTCGGGAACGAAGCAGCCACAGCCGTTTTCTACCAGTGCCGAGGGTCGGGCTCGTCACCTTCGCTTTTCTTGTTTACTTCGCTATTGTCTAGCGTCTAGCCGTTCTCAGTACTTCGTCACACTTCGCTCGTCGCATTTCCTCGTCGCATTTCCTTTGTCACACCCCCGTAGTTTCCCCAAGCATCGCATCGTTTTGTCCTTCTTTTTAAACCACCTGTCTTCCGGTTTCCGGATGCCCTGTTAGATCTGCGTCTTTCGCGCGCCCAGATTCCATCCTCGCTTTCACGTTTCTGTCCGCATTTCCCATCCACTTCTTTCGCCGCCCAAGGAGCCCTTCTGCCCGTATGCAGTGCCGGTTCCTGCGCGCCGCTTCCGCGGGTGCGCGCCCCTCCGCGAAACGCTTTTGCCTCTTGACGTTGCTGATACAATTTCGGCATGACCTATCAAGTTCTCGCACGCAAGTGGCGGCCCAGATCTTTCGCTTCGCTCGTTGGCCAGGAGCACGTGGTTCGCGCGCTCACGCACGCGCTTGACGGCGGACGACTGCACCACGCCTATCTGTTCACCGGCACGCGCGGTGTTGGCAAGACGACGCTGTCGCGCATCTTCGCCAAGGCGCTCAATTGCGAGACCGGCGTGACATCCGCGCCGTGCGGCGTATGCCGGGCGTGCAAGGAGATCGATGAGGGACGGTTTGTCGACTATGTGGAAATGGACGCGGCCAGCAATCGTGGCGTTGACGAGATGGCTGCGCTGCTCGAACGCGCGGTGTACGCCCCGGTCGACGCGCGTTTCAAGGTCTACATGATCGACGAAGTGCACATGCTCACGAACCACGCGTTCAACGCCATGTTGAAGACGCTGGAAGAGCCGCCTGCGCACGTCAAGTTCATCCTGGCCACGACCGATCCGCAGAAGATCCCGGTCACCGTGCTGTCACGCTGCCTGCAGTTCAATTTGAAGCAGATGCCGGCAGGGCAGATCGTCGGGCATCTGGAGCATGTGCTCGGTGAAGAGCAGATCCCGTTTGAGCTGCAAGCGTTGCGGCTCTTGTCGCGTGCCGCCGACGGCAGCATGCGCGACGCGCTTTCGCTCACTGACCAGGCCATTGCATATTCGGCGAACCAGGTCACGGAGGAGGCTGTGCGCGGCATGCTCGGCGCGCTCGACCAGAGTTATCTGATCCGCTTGCTCGATACCCTCGCGGCCGGCGACGGGCAGGGCGTGCTTGGCATCGCGGACGAGATGGCGTTGCGCAGTTTGTCGTTTTCCACGGCGCTGCAGGATTTGGCCGGCTTGTTGCACCGGATCGCGTGGGCGCAATTTGCGCCGGCTTCGGTGCTGGACGAATGGCCGGAGGCAACCGATATCCGCCGTTTCGCCGACCTGCTCAGCGCGGAGCACGTGCAACTGTTCTATCAGATTGCAACGATCGGGCGCGGCGAGATGGGCTTGGCACCCGATGAATATGCTGGTTTCACCATGACGCTGCTGCGCATGCTCGCGTTCGAACCCGCGGGTGGTCCGGCTGGAGGAGGCGGGGGCGGCGCGAGGGTGAGGCAGGCGGTTGCGGGTTCGTCCAGTGCAGGGACACGTGCATCGGCGCCGAGCGGTGTTGTAGCCGGTGGGGCGGGTTTGCCGGTCGAGGCGGCTGCGAAGCCAGTAGTGAATCGTATATCCGATATTGCTTCGACTGGCGTGGCCACGACGAGTCCGGATCGAGAAAAGGCGCCGCTATCGCAGGGTGCGGGTCAAACGGCTGCGACCGGACATAGTGCTGCTGATGACGGAGGCGATTCGGCTCCGAAGGCGGTCGCGGGTGCAGGGTCCGTTTCGAGCGAAAATTTTGCAGCGGCTCGTACTGGCGACGAAGTACCACAAAGCCTCGCGGTTGATCCTAAGCCGGCTGCGAAGGCACGAGTGATTGCGGAGCCTGATCGAACGGCTGAGGTTATCGATACCCTCGCCGTTGCCCAGGCGGGTGTCATCGATCCAGAAAGTGCACATGAAGGTGCAACGCAAGGGAAGGCTGAAGCGCTGACGAACAAGGCTGTCGACGGGCATGACGATGGCGCCAAGCTGGACGCAGTGGATGCGCAAAGCGCTCCGGCGAACATTCCTGCTGGGCCGGGATCATCTGACGTAGCGGCAGTATCTTCAGATACGCATCCCTCCGCCGATACGCCTTCGTCATCCGTGAGTTCCCCTGCCTCGCCAGATGACGTCTCGGCTGTTCCTGAATCCGGACCTGATTCCAACTCCGCGACGTTAGCCGCAGCCGCGCAGGAACTCGTCGATCGCGACGCCGCCGATCGGCCGGGCAACAAGGCGGTGCAGCCGGTTGAAAACATCGCATCCCCTCGTGCGACGGGTGGTGCTAGCGCCGCGCTCGATGTATTGCGCAGTGCGGGCAATCGGGTATCGTCGGATCGCGGGGCGCGTGTTCCCGAACCCGTGCGCAAACCCGCGGCACTGAAGGCAACGCCTATCGTGCAGGTTCCTGTACCACGGCGGCTTGCTGCTTCGGCGGATCGAAGCGCAGCACCCGCAGCGGGCGACGCCAGGTTTGGCGGTGCGCAGCCGAACGCGAACGGCAATGGTACAAATTCCGGCGGCGCTAACGGCGCTGGCGCCATCGCCAGCAAGAATAGCGCCGGCGCAACCCCTCCGTGGGAAGAAATGCCGTTGGACGACTATCAACCGGTGTCGTCGGAAGAGGCCTATTTCATGCCGCCCGATGACGGTTTTATGCCTGCGTTTGACAGCGGTCCCGACGATCTGCGCTTCAACGATGCGCCCGTCGCCAAGCCAGCGCCCCGAGTCGATGCACGTCCGCTGCCGCCCGCGGTCCCGCTCGATGCCATTGGCTTGAGCGGTGACTGGCCAGCGCTCGCTGTGGATTTGCCGCTGAAGGGTATCGCTTACCAACTCGCCTTCAATAGTGAACTGACCGCGTGCGACGGCACGTCCATCACGCTTGTCGTGCCCGTCCCGCAATACGCCGAAAACGCGCAGGTCGCGAAGCTGAAGGCTGCATTAACCGACAAGCTGGGCCGGCCGATCGATGTGAACGTGAGTGTCGGCCCGGCGCGTCGCACGGCTGCTGCAATCGACGCCGCTGCTCGCGCTCAGCGCCAGCAGGAGGCCGAGCAGGAGATTACGCAGAACCCTTTCGTGCAGTCGCTGATCCGCGATTTTGGCGCGAGTATCGTGCAAGGTTCGATCAAGCCACTGGCATCGGGTAGCACGCAGGATGGCGGTCAGAACGCGGCATCGGCGAACTGACGTTTTCTACGTGTGCGAGAAAGGCTGGTGCGAGGGCTGCAAGTGGGGGACATTGTGAGCGCTGCGCTGCAGGCAAGCACTCAGTGTCAAGACGCCGAAAGCCGTTAAGCTACGCAGCCTTTGAGAACACTGAAACACGATAAAGCCTGAACCCCCGCGGAGCGAACGAGTCAGAGAGAGCATCTAAGCTCCGGTTCGAGAGAGCCGGGCAAGCACGAAGATGAGGCACTCTCTTCCTGCCGGAAGGCTCGAATGAACAGCGAAACACATGCTGTAAAGCACAGAGAGCACGCAAAGCAACAACCATCACCCATTCACAGCTGGCGCGGACCCGAGCCGACCCGAGCCGCGCGGCACGCATTCATTCTCTTTACCCCGTTTCGAGCAAGGAGCCCGACCATGATGAAGAACCAACTCGCCGGCTTGATGAAGCAAGCTCAGCAGATGCAGGACAACATGAAGAAGATGCAGGACGAACTCGCCCTGGTCGAAGTGGAAGGACAGTCCGGCGCCGGTCTCGTGAAGGTGGTCATGACGTGCAAGAACGACGTCCGTCGTGTAACGATCGACCCGAGCCTGCTCGCCGACGATAAGGACATGCTGGAGGACCTCGTTGCCGCTGCGTTCAACGACGCCGTGCGTAAAGCCGAAGCCACCACGCAGGAAAAGATGAGCGGCATGACGGCCGGCATGCCAATGCCGCCGGGTTTCAAGCTGCCGTTCTAAACGCCTCAATCCTCAGAGCATAGGGCCACCCGCGCATGAAACAACCTTCCGCCTTGTCGGCGCTCGTCGAAGCGCTGCGTGCACTGCCGGGAGTGGGTCCTAAGTCGGCGCAGCGCATGGCCTATCATCTGATGCAGCACGATCGGCCGGGCGCTGAAAAGCTCGGCCGGTCGCTGATGTTCGCCACCGAGCATCTGCAACATTGCCAAAAGTGCAATACGTTCACCGAGGCGGCGATCTGCGAAGTCTGCATCGATCCCGAACGCGATCCTGAACTGCTCTGCGTGGTCGAAACGCCCGCCGACCAGATCATGCTCGAACAGACGCTGACATACCGCGGACTGTATTTCGTGCTGATGGGACGGCTCAGTCCGCTTGATGGTATCGGGCCGAAAGAGATCCATTTCGATCGCCTGATCCAGCGCGCCACGGACGGCCTCGTGAAGGAAATCGTGCTCGCCACGAACTTTACGAACGAGGGCGAGGCGACCGCGCATTACCTCGCACAGACGCTCAAGTCGAAGGGCCTGAAGGTGACGCGCCTCGCGCGCGGCGTGCCGGTAGGCGGCGAACTCGAATACGTTGACGCGGGCACGATCGCGCGTGCAATGCTCGACAGGCGCTCAGTCTAGACAGCAGTTACCTCGCAACAAGGCAACAATATGACCGAAGCAGAAGCATCGCCGCTCGCCACGCACCGGCATTACAAGGGCGGTTTATATCGCGTGACCGGCGTGGCGCGGCATTCGGAGACGGAAGAGCCGATGATCGTCTATGAGCATCTCTGGCCACACGATCATGGCTTGTGGGTACGTCCTGCGGAGCTGTTCAACGGCACGCTCGCCGACGGTTCGCCGCGGTTCAAGGCGCTCGCCATTCCGCTGTAAAGGCTGTGTGGCGCTTCAAGCCATCGCGCTATTTCAAGCCTCTGTGAAACGCTGTGAAACCGCTTTGAAAACCACAACGAAGGAGACACCATGAGCGCTTCTACGGGACCACTCGCCGGCGTCAGGGTGCTCGAACTCGGTACGCTGATCGCCGGGCCGTTCGCCGCGCGCTTCATGGGCGAGTTCGGCGCCGACGTGATCAAGATCGAAGATCCGAACGGCGGCGATCCGCTGCGCAAATGGCGCAAGCTGTATCCGGAAGTAGG
>DASYLW010000462.1:0-10344 GCA_036009385.1 Caballeronia sp. | reverse complement strand
GTCGTTTGATGATTGGCATGACTTGGATTGAACGGCGCGCCCCTAAGGCGCCCGGTGCGCAACGCCATGAAACCGCGTAACGATAAATGTTGGGGTGAGGAAAAGCCGTGGCCAGCTTCGCCGTGTAGCCGATGTGTCGCGCTGCGGCCTGATCGATACCTGAAAGCGCTAAAACCAGGCGCCTCCATAAATATCGTTCCAGACTGCTGCGTCGCGCGCCGTTGCCCCCGGACTGGCTGCGCGTTCCCGCGAGTGACCGTTATCGCATTGTAAGAAAAACTGCAACACTCACGGCCCCGCGCAGAATAACAGCGCATTTTAAAGAATTCGAGCGCCCTGCACCGGCAGCTACACGATTTTTTTGTAAGTAAATGCCGTGTAACGGGCCGTCGTGGCAAGTATGTCCGCCGAAGCGGCCTCACTTCAGGCGATTGCAGGGGCGGCTGTAGCACCGTCATCTCAATATTGCAAGCGGTTGATGCGGGCAGCGTTCGAAGCGTGGCTCGGGGACTGTGTCCGCGCGCACGAGATGTTGGCAAAACGATATGATGGAAACGTTGGTTGCGTGGTTTGCCGCACCGCCGCGTACACCGAAAGCGCATCAAATGGCGTTGCCCGTGTCGGATTATCGGCCGTTCTGACTTGCCAGCCCTGCTTAGCGAGGCGCTCATGACTACCAAACCCAGCGAACGCATCGTTGTTTTTGTTACTCCCGCACAGAAACTTGCGATCACCAGCACCGCGGACGTCCTTGGCGTCAGCGTCAGCGAACTCATGCGGCGCGCCGTATTGAGCTTCAACGCGACCAGCGAACAGGTGAAAGCAGCCAGTCTTGTAGACCGATTGCGTGCGCCGAAAACACCAGACCCGCTGAATGTCGCACTGCGGCAGGTCGCCGAACGGGCAGCGGCACGTGAGGCGCGGGACGCCGCACAAGTCGCGAGGGTCGCCAGCAAACGCACATTGGCCGCCGAAGGCTCGAAGCCGCCGGTTACGCTTGAACCGGACGCGGACGACGTCCTGCCGCAAACTTGCGATTCCGGGGAAGACCTCGGTACGCCGGATGAGTCAGACGAAGACGCATCGTTTCCCGGACGTTCCTGAAAGGTCGTCCGGCAAGCCGGCCCGGCTCAGTCGAGCGGGACCATTCGAGTGGCAATAGCGGCCGCACGGCCAACGCGAATACGGTTGCCACTGCGCCCCACGCCACGTCTACGAAGACGGGCATCGTGCGCCAGCCTTTCGGCGCAGCCAGGTTGGCAGGTCATACATGGCATACGCGACCTGCGCGACGATCCCGAACACCGCCCCGCCACGTAGATCGTGTAGAAAAATATTGCGGCGTCGCAGTTGGGTTTTGCCAATATTTTGCCAATCACAACGCTTCAATTTCCCGCTGATACAAATTTCGCGAAATCACGCCAAGCCAGATGGCATCGAGAATCAGGAAAGCCATCGCCGTGACGGCAAACGCAACGACGATCATTTTTGACATGAGTGATCCGTTCTTCTTCGTAGAAAAATCTTCGATTTCCACAGCGGTACTCGCTAAATCAAGCGCATGGTGTACCGTTAAGATAAAGCCGTTAAGCCCGGTTTAAGCCGTTGCGTGGTCTAATACTCCGGCAAAAATCAGATGCCGTGCCCGGGCGTTGTCACGATGACCAGGGACCGAGCTCGATCGGGCGAGCCAGCCGTCAATGCGTGGATTGCCGCCTCGCAACAAAGTGTATCGGCGAGCTTGCAATCCGTGCACCCCGGCCCGATTTATCCGACGCGTGACGCCGTGGGCGCCGCGCTTAATCAAACGGCAGCGAACGTTTAGGAACGTTCACAGAATGTTCATCGAACGTTGCTGCCTGGCAGCCGACTCATTTCCAGGAGGAAACTCATGTCGCTTTTGGATTCCATCTCGCGCACCGTCAAGGGCCTGTTGAACGACGCCGCCGACACCGTGCAGGACCCGTCGCGAGACGCTCGCCAGATCGTGCGCGAACTCGACGACAGCATCGCGAAAGCCGAGAACTCGCTGATCGAAATCGAGGCGCAGGTCGCCACGCAACAAAGCAAGCGTGACGTTGCTGCGGAAAAGGCGAAGAAGTATGAAGACGGCGCGAAGCGCGCGCTCCAAAGCGGCGACGAAGCGCTCGCTCGCGAAGCGTTGGGTGCGCAGGCAAACGCCGAAACAGAACGCGATGCGCTGGCCGCCGAACTGGTGACGCTGGTGCCGTCGGTCGATCACCTGAAGCAGCAGATCAACGATATGCGCCAGCGGCGCAACGAACTCAACTCGCGTTCGAACATTCTTCAAGCCAAGCAGCAGATTGCAACGGCGAAAGATGTCGCGGCAACGGCGCTGGGCGGTATTGGCGGCAAGAACCTGTCGGAAGACTTTCAGAAGCTGGAAGACAAGGTCCAGCTATCGAATGCGCGCTCGGATGCCCGGTTGAACTCGGCCGATCAGAAGAGCGGCAAGGCGCTTGAAGACAAACTCGCGGCGCTCACGCGTGGTCCGTCTGTCGAAGACCGGCTGGAAGCGCTCAAGAAGCAAATAAACACGCCGGCGCAGTAAAGTGCCGGCTCTCAGGCTGGCGCGCGCTTTCACGTCGGCCGGTGAATAAGGCGGGAGCAAGGCTTGCGCCCTTCGGGGCGAGCGCCTGACAGCGTGGACCAGCAACGAGGGCAACCTCAAGTGCGCGCGCGGTCAAAGGCCAAAGGCGCGGCGAACGGCGCAATAGCGCGGTCTGCCGCGAGCCGCATTGGGAATTGCATCGAAATGTCGCATGGAATGGAGACGGGTGCGAAACGCCCCGGTCCGCTGATGAAAAAATATGTGATGGCCGTAGTTGCATCGCTGATGCTGGTTTCGGCAGCGGCCTTTGCCGCCGTGCCGAGCGCCGGCCAGATCGAGCAGTCGATGACGCAAGGCAACTGGAGTCAGGCTGACGCCCAGCTGCAAGAAGTGCTGCAGGCGCATCCGAACAACGCCAAGGCGCACTATTTGTACGCGCAAGTGCTGGATCGCGAAGGCCGTCCCTCCGACGCGCTCGCCCAGGTTCAACAAGCGCGCACACTCGACCCCGCCATAAAATTCACCGATCCGTCGCGCTTCAACGCCATGGAAGCGCGTATCCGTTCGGACGCGAACCGGGTGAATTCATCGACTAATACGTCTAACTCGTCTAACTCGACATCCACGGCGGTTACGCGCAATCCGTTCAATCAGGGCGCCGTGGCGGCTCCTGAAAGGCACGGGCCTTCAATGGGCATGTGGGTGTTGCTTGCAGTCCTGCTCGTCGGGATTGGACTTGTGCTGCGCTGGGGTCTGAAACGAGCGCGTTCGAACGACGACGGCCAGGCCGACGCCGATCGCCGCACGCAACTCAAACGCGCGACCGAATTACTCAACGACGTCCGGTCGCTGAAGTTGGACGTGCGTTTATCGACGCAACCAGGTCACGAAGCGATGCTTCAGGAGGTCGAGGGTATCGAGACGCAACTGCGCAAGATGGTCGAAGCGCTGTCGAATTCGAAGAATCCCGTGCCGCCCTACGCGATCGAGGATCTGGCGAACCAGATTGATAGCGTGCGGGCTCGTTCGGAAGGCCGGCCCGATCCGCGTGCGACCGCGGCACCGGCAAGCGCCGATGGCCAGTCGGTTTACGCGCAGGAGGCTGAGCGATTTGGGCGCAACCCGCAAGGTCAACCGCCCTATTCGCCTTATCCGCAACAGCAACCGCCGGTCATCGTGCAACAGGGCGGTGGTTTTGGTGGCGGAATGGGCGGATTGCTGACGGGCGTGCTGCTGGGCGAGGCAATGTCCGGCGGCAATCGCGAACGCGTGATCGAACGCGAAGTGCCAGTCGATGACGACGAATTGCGTCGCCGTCGCGGTAACGACGACAACAATGGCGGAGGACTCGACTTCGGCAACGGCTCGAACGACTGGAGCGACAACGGTGGCGGCGTCGACTTGGGCAGCAACGATTCCGGCAACTGGGACAACTCCTGAACCGAGCGCCGGGTCAATGTTAAAAAGCTCCGGATGAATCATAAAAAGATTCGTCCGGAGCTTTTTTATTGGCGCGCAAATTCGTCGCAAAGCGCATCGCAAAACGCGTCGCAAAGCAGCCCTTCACCCGCCCCCGAGAAAGCGCAGCAACGCCCAAAGGAATTTGAAGAATCCCACTATAAATTCCCAGATGCGCTCGAGTTGATCCCAGTTCGCGATACGCATGAGCGCCTCGAAGATCATATCGACTGGGGGCGCTGCACGATACGCGGCGATGCGGATAGAAACGGTGGGCGGCAATGTAAGCGAAACAGCGGGTCAAGGTTCATGACCCGCATGATAGCCGTTACAAACCCACGGCCGCAGATAACGCCCTCTTACCCCGCGTTACCACCCTCCGGTTCGACTTCGTCGGTGAGCGCTTCTTCCAGGCGCTTGAAAATCCGTTTCGTCGCGCCGCGCGCATGCAACGCGAACAGCAGCAGCGACCGTCCGGTTACCTGATAGATCGCGCCCGAATCAAAGTCTTCGAGTTCTTCGCGGATCGGCGCATTGGTATCGATAAGACAACTCCACTGGTCACTGCCCGGGATCTCGGGCAACGTCAGGTCCACCACGTCGTGATGCGCGTTGATCACGAGCAGCAGCGTGGCATCCGATGCCGGACGGCGAATACCCGTTGCTTGCGCTCGCCCGTCGATCACAAGCCCGAAGCAGCGCATGGACGGATCGTCCCATTGTTCCGGCGTCAGTTCCTCGCCCGACGGGCTCAGCCATTTGACATCGGAGAGCTGCAGGTCTTCATGAAACTCGCCCGTCAGGAAACGCCCGCGACGCAGCACCGGTAACGTGTGCCGCAAGGTCGTGAGCTTACGCACGAAGTCGGTCAGCGCGCGGCCGTCGTCGTCAATGTCCCAGTTGACCCAACTGATGTCGTCGTCCTGGCAATACGCGTTGTTGTTGCCTTGTTGCGTGCGACCGAATTCATCGCCGGCGAGGATCATCGGCGTACCTTGCGAGAACAGCAGCGTCGCCAGCATGTTGCGTTTCTGGCGCTCACGAAGCGCGCGTATTTCAGGGTCGTCGGTCGGGCCTTCCACGCCGCAATTCCATGAGCGGTTGTCCGAACTGCCGTCGTTGTTGTCCTCGCCGTTTGCCTCGTTGTGCTTCTCGTTGTAGGAGACAAGATCGTTCAGCGTAAAACCGTCGTGCGCGGTGATGAAATTCACGCTCGCCCACGGACGGCGGCCGCGATGGTTGAATTTATCGCCGGAACCGGTGATACGCGTCGCCAACTCCGCCGCCACGCCCTCTTCGCCCTTCCAGAACTCGCGCACGGTATCGCGGAATTTGTCGTTCCATTCCGCCCAGCCCGGCGGAAACCCACCGACCTGATATCCGCCCGGACCGCAATCCCAAGGCTCGGCGATCAGCTTCACGCTGGAGAGAATCGGGTCCTGGCGGCAACTGTCCAGGAACCCGCCGCCTTCGTCGAAACCGTAGGGCTCGCGGCCGAGGATGGTGGCAAGATCAAAGCGGAAACCGTCCACGTTCATCTCGGTGACCCAGTAGCGCAGGCTGTCGGTGACCATCTGCAGCACGCGCGGATGCGACAGGTTGAGCGTGTTGCCCGTGCCGGTATCGTTGATGTAATAACGCTTGTCTTCGGGCAGCCGATAGTACGAAGCATTGTCGATACCCTTGAACGACAACGTCGGGCCCCGTTCGTTGCCTTCGGCGGTGTGGTTATACACCACGTCGAGAATGATCTCGAGACCGGCTTCGTGGAAGCGGTCGATCATCTGCTTGAGTTCCGCGACCGCACCCGGTCCCTGCGCGAAGAAGCGCGGATCGGCGGCGAAAAAACCGATCGTGTTATAGCCCCAGTAGTTGGTGAGACCTTTGTCGGTGAGATGGCTGTCGTCCACGAACGCGTGGATGGGCAGCAATTCAACCGATGTCACCCCAAGGCTCTTGATGTGCTCGATCACTTCCTTCGTGCCCAATCCCTCGAACGTGCCGCGCAAATGCTCGGGGACAGCCGGGTGGCGTTTCGTGTAGCCGCGCACGTGGGTCTCGTAGAAGATGGTCTGCTCCCAGGGCACGCGAACGCGCGTCAGGTGGACCCATGAAAAGCTCTGGTCGACCACCTGGCACTTTTGCACGAACGGCGCGCTGTCGCGTTCATCGAACGTGAGATCGTCGCCGTCCGCATTCAGCGTGTAGCCGAACACCGCCGGGTCCCACTTCAACTCGCCCACGTGCGCCTTCGCGTACGGATCGAGCAACAGCTTGTTCGGATTAAAGCGATGCCCGTTTTCCGGCTCGTACGGACCATGCACGCGATACCCATAGACCGCGCCCGGTTTCAAACCGAACAGATAGACGTGGAAAACTTCATCGGTATATTCAGGCAATTCGATGCGTTCGAGTTCCTTCTCGCCGGTGTCATCGAAGAGGCACAGTTCGACTTTCGTGGCGTGCGCGGAGAACAAGGCGAAATTGACGCCCTCGCCGTCCCAAGTTGCGCCCAGTGGAAACGGCGAGCCTTCGGCAATGCGGATATCGTGTGCCATGTATGCGTGTGTCCAGGTGTTTGGATGCTTCAGTCGATAGGTGATCGTGCTTCAACCCCGCCGTGCCGCTGGCTGATTGCGGGTTGTTCGCTGGGACGGGAAGAACGGATTACTGCGGGAATTTCTGCGGCCTGCTTGCAAACGTTATCCCGAGCCCGAGGGCAGAAACGAACAGCAGCTTTCGTGCCCATTGCGGAGCGTCCTTTTCGGACAGCTTCTGGCAGCCGCGCCGCAGGCTTGATACTGCGGGCGGAACGGCTACGGGTTCAAGGCAGAGAAGAAATCGCCGCCGGCCTTGGTTTTTGAAGCCTGGGCCTGTACGGAATCGCTGTTGGCGCGCATTGTGCTCGTGCATCTCTTGTTGTGCGCCTTGTAGTGCGTTCTTGCGTCGGGCGCAGCGCAAAGCGGCGCGTCATCAAAATAGCGCGCACCTTACGCTATCGATCACCCCGAGGAAAGCTGTCTTGCCCACCGAGCCCACGACATCAGCGAATTCACCCGTCAGGTTATCCGGGACAACCATCGGCAGCGCTGAGGAAAGCCGTGTTCTTGGCCGCTCGCTGCGCGACTCGGTCCCCTTCGACACGCACGCAAGCTGGCAGCCGGCAGGCGACCGCCCGGACCCCGTGGCGCGTGTGCTCGCCAACAACGCCGGCCGGCAGGAGCGGCTGATCCCGCTGCGCATGTCGCGCATGGCTGCGTCGCCGTTTGCGTTCCTGCGCGGCGCGGCGAGCGTGATGGCGTGGGATCTCGCCCACACGCCATCCATTGGTCATCACGTGATGATCGATGGCGATGCGCATCTGAACAATTTCGGCCTGTTCCGCACGCCCCGGCAGGACGTGGTCTTCGATCTGAACGACTTCGACGAAACGCTGGTTGCCCCGTGGGAATGGGATTTGAAACGGCTCACCGCCAGCATCAACGTGGCGGCGCGCGAAAACAGCGTCGACGCAGCCGGCCGCGAGCGCGCCGTACGCACCGCCTGCGCCGCCTACCGGACCACGATGTCCGCGCTGGCACAGGTTCCCGCGTACGAACTGTGGCAGATGCGCTCGTATGCGAGCGTGTTGCATATTGAAGCGCCGGTCACGCTCAATTCGCCCGAGAAGGCGACCATTGCGAAGGCCGTCGAGCGCGCGACCAAGCGTAGCCACGCGACCATGCTGGCCCGCGTCGCCGAGCCGGACGGCAAAAGCTGGCGTTTTCGCGACGAGCCGCCAATCCTGACCCGTCTCGATGCGTCAGAGAAAAATCACGTTACGGAGGGTCTGCGTGGGTACTTGCAGACTATCGCGGGTGAATGGCGCACGATGCTCGAGCGCTACGACGTCGTCGATGTCGCGCATCGCGTGGTGGGCGTAGGCAGTGTCGGGACGCGCGCGTATTTGTTATTGCTGCTCGGGCGCGCTCATGCCGATCCGCTATTCATGCAGGTCAAGGAAGGCATTGTGCCGGCCGCCGCGCCGTTCGTGCCGCCGCTCGCTGAACCGTTCAGCCACCAAGGGCGGCGCGTGGTGCACGGCCAGCGGCTGCTGCAAAGCTCCTCCGACCCGTTGCTCGGCTGGACGACCATTTCGGGCCGGGACTTCTACGTGCGGCAGATGAAAAATATCCGCGGCTCGATTCCGGTCGACTGGCTGCATGGCGCGACCTTCGATTTCTACGCATGGTGCCTCGGCTTGCTGCTTGCACGTGCTCATGCACGCACCGGCGATGCCGCTCTGATCGCCGGTTATTGCGGCAACTCGGATCGCCTTGATGCAGCTTATGCACGATGGGCCGAAAGCTACGGTGCGCAAACCGTCGTCGACCACGCCGCGTTCGTCGCGGCAATCGCGCAGGGCCGCGTGATAGCGGCGCCGCCCGAAAAAGCGTAGCAGTGCGATGGGGGCGAATGAGGACGCGGACGAGCAGAGTCCATCCGCCAAACCCTGTCCGATCCGCCAATGACGTCAAAAACCCGGAACGCAAATGCTACCGATTAGCTATCATTGGCGTTATTTATTAAAAAAACGGTGAGAGCCTGAACAGACACGCAAAGCCGGGACGGCGGCCGGAAATGAGCAAACGCGGGAGGAAACGCGGAGGTCGTCAAATGGCACGTCCCTTGCTGCCGATTCTTATGATCTTTAATGGAGAAAGCAACGCATGAGCATGATTCAGGAGTTCAAGAGCTTCGCCCTCAAGGGCAACGTGATGGATCTGGCGGTCGGCGTGATTATCGGCGGCGCGTTTTCGACCATCGTCAATTCGATCGTCAAGGATCTGATCATGCCGGTCGTAGGGCTAGTCACGGGCGGCCTTGATTTTTCCAACATGTTCATCAAGCTCGGCAACATTCCGCCCACTTTCAAGGGCAACCCCGATTCGTACAAAGACTTGCAGACGGCGGGTGTCGCCGTGTTCGGTTACGGCTCATTCATTACCGTACTGATCAACTTCATCATCCTGGCGTTCATCATTTTCCTGATGGTCAAGTTCATCAACAAGCTGCGCCGGGCCGAGGAGCCAGCACCACCGCCCGCTGTAACGCCAGAAGACGTGCTGTTGCTGCGCGAGATCCGCGATTCGCTGAAGACTTCGCCGCGGGTTTGACCGGAGCGTGCGAGCCAAGCGTGTGACCTGAGCCTTCAGGACTTCAGGACAGGTAGTGTTCCAGGAAAGCCCGTGACGGCATCGTCGCGGGCTTTTTCGTTTTTTGGATGCAATCAGTGAGTTGGTGGCATTCATGACACTCGTTTGAATTTTCTGGCGATTTTTCATCGCAGCGGGGTTTCGTAGGTCTATTATTGAGACAGAAACATGCGAGCCGTAGCAGGGTTATCGGCATGATCTGTGCGCCACCGCGAAGGCTGGTCGAGCATGACCAACCTGGCGGTGTCCTAAACTGAATCGCCGTGAATCCACCACTTCGATGTGCTATAAAAGATCGACGTGTCCCAACAAACGAGCGGCCCGCCAGACGGGAGTGGCCGCATGAGGACGCTGCGTTTTTTGCAATTCTTTTTCAGGCGAATTTTTATGTCCTTCCCGAAAAAGCGTAGGCGCGCAAAGGTCGACGGTGACGAGTCTTTCCTCGCCGTGCTTAGGCATTTCAAGCCGTTTGGCCAACTCGATACCAAGATTGCACGCGCCCGCGCACAGGATGAACCGGTGTTGTATGCGCATGTGCTGCCAGGGCTTGACGTCCTTCTTTGCAGCGTTCGTGGCGCGCAACCGCCATATCCGGCGGTGGAGGAGCTGCATCGCCGGTGTATCGAATGTATTACTAACGCGCTGGAGCAGCCGCTCGACGGGCTCGAGAATGGCGGGTATTGGTATGAAGCCAACGGGTTTGGGTTCCTTGTGTTTGCGAGCCGGGTACGGACTCAGATTTTGAGCGAGTTTGGGGCATCGGCGAGTGCGAGAAGCAGGCGCGGCGCGCGGCGGCAGGATGCGGGGGATGCAGCGTCGAGGCCCCTACGGTAGGGGGTAGGGTTTCGCTCGCCGCCAGTGGACGGGTTTGGATGTTGCCAGGTTCTGAGGCTAGCGGTCGGAGTCCAATGCCGGGTTGGTGCTTTCAGTGTTTGTGGTCTGCCTGAGTTAGCTATCTTCTTTATCACTATTAGCCACTGCGCGTGGCAGCGCGTCATTTCTTTTTCCAAAGCGAAAAAGAAACGAAGCAAAGAAAACGCTTTCACCGCTCTACCCTAAGTGTCCACAGCGTGCAGTTCCCATTCATGGGTGCCCCAAAAGCACGGTGCTCGCCAGAGC
>DASYLW010000461.1:0-3695 GCA_036009385.1 Caballeronia sp. | reverse complement strand
CGTGACCGGCACGGTGATCGGCGTGGTCTTGCTGGCGCTCGCGGGCGTGATCGGCACGGACACGGGCCTCGCGGCCATGTCGTCGTTGCGCCCGACGCTTGGGACTCGCGGCGCGTCCGTGCCCGCGGTCATCAACGCGGTACAACTGGTCGGCTGGGGCTCGTTCGAAATCATTGTGATGCGCGATTCCGCCGATGCCCTCGCCAGACAATCATTCGGCCTCTCCATGCCGCTGATCTGGACCTTGATCTTCGGCGTGCTGGCGACAACACTGGCGATCACCGGACCGCTGTCTTTCGTCCGGCGCTTCTTGCGTACGTGGGGGATCTGGCTGCTGCTCGGCGGCGCGGGCTGGCTGACATGGAATTTGCTGTCGAAACAAGACTTTGGCGCGCTGATGAGCCGTCCCGGCACGGGTGAGATGCCGTTCGGCGCGGGTATTGACCTGGTGGTTGCCATGCCGCTGTCGTGGTTGCCGCTGATCGCCGACTACACGCGTTTTGGGAGCAGCGCAGGCGGCACCTTCCGGGGCACGCTGTTCGGCTATGGAATCGCGAACATCTGGTTCTACGCGCTGGGTGCGTTCTACGGCCTGGCAGCGGGCGGCGGCGATGCGCTGCTGACCGTCGCGCTGGCCCAGGCGGCGGGCGGGACTGCGCTGCTGCTGATTCTCATCGACGAAATCGACAATGCCTTCGCCGATATCCATTCGGCCGCCGTTTCCACCGGTACCTTCTGGGCGAAGGCGAGCGTGCCGCTGCTGTCGGCGGCGTTCGGCGCGTTGTGCACGCTGATCGCTCTGCTCGTGCAGATGGGCAAGTATCAGAACTTCCTGCTGCTGATCGGGTCGGTGTTCGCGCCGCTATTCGGGGTGGTGCTGGTGGATCACTTTATCGTGAGAAAACGTCGCGTTGAAGTCTCTGCGCTCACCGATCCGCGCGGTCGGTATGCATTCTCGGGCGGTTGGCACGTGAGCGGGTTTATTGCGTGGGCGTTGGGAATTGCGGCGTATCACGCGATCAATCAGTGGCTGCCGAATCTTGGCGCAACGCTGCCGGCCCTCGTGGTGGGCGCGCTGGCTTATCTGGTGTTGGTGTCGGGTCGCCGGGGACAACAACAGTCGTCGGCGACTTAGGCTGCATTCAAGCGGATGGCCTGGGCGTGAGGGCCATGATCCTCACGCCTGCCGAACAGCTTGCCTGAACAGCTTGCCTGAACAGCCCGCGCTGCGTCAGCCGTCGATCACGTCCGCGCCTTTCGGCACGATGAACTTGAACTGATCGGATTTCAGCGGCGGATTCTTCTCGATGTTCGAGAACGTCAGCAAAGTGACATTGCCGAACACGTCATGCAATTCCATTGCTTCGAGATTGCCGTTCTTGAAGCCGATACCCACCTGCTGGAATTGTGTGTCCTGCGCTTTAGGCGTCAGTTCCAGCCAGTCGATGCCATCCTTTACGCCCGCGTCACGCGACGTGAAATTCTTGTCGAGATCGTTGCTGCCGAAAAGAATGGCAGCCGGACTGGCGCCCAGCGCGTTGCCCAGCGCCCGGACCGTGACCTGGTTCAGGTCCTTGTCGTACACATAGAGCTTGTCGCCGTCTGCCTGCAGTATTTGCGCATAGGGTTTGTCGTACGCCCAGATGAACTTGCCCGGCCGCGCAAACGTGAACGTGCCGCTCGACGTGCCGCCAAGCCGCGACGCCATGCCCTGCGTAGCCGATGCCGCCGCCTTGCTCGGCGCCTTCACTTCACGCTGGACGAAGCTGCCATGCGCCGAGTGAACCTGTGCAATAAACGCCTTCAACTGTTCGGTGCCGCTCGCGAAGGCCTGCGACGCCAGCAACAGGGAAGCGCCAAAAACGACGGCTTTTATCGTCCGGATTTGATATTTCAACGCCGATCTCAATACTGACTGCATATAAAAAACTCTCCAGATAACCTTATTCGGCTTCACGCGCCGGCGTGAGGATTTCGCGATTGCCGTTCGAGGACATCGACGAAACGAGTCCCGAATTTTCCATTTGTTCGAGCAGCCGTGCCGCCCGGTTATAACCGATCCGCAGATGCCGCTGCACAAGCGAGATCGACGCGCGGCGGTTCTTGATCACGATTTCGACGGCCTGGTCGTAGAGCGGATCGGCTTCGCCTTCTCCGCCGCCCGCGCCCGCACCGCCCGGCGCACCGTCTTCGCCATCGCCCAGCACGCCGCCTTCAAGAATGCCTTCGATGTAGTTCGGCTCGCCGTGCTCCTTCAGCTTGGCCACCACGCGATGCACTTCTTCGTCCGACACAAACGCGCCGTGCACGCGCACGGGCAGCCCTGAGCCCGGCGGCAGATAAAGCATGTCGCCCATGCCGAGCAGGGATTCCGCGCCCTGCTGATCGAGGATGGTCCGCGAATCGATCTTCGACGACACCTGGAATGCCATGCGCGTAGGCACGTTGGCCTTGATCAAACCAGTGATCACGTCCACCGATGGCCGCTGCGTAGCGAGAATCAGGTGAATCCCGGCGGCGCGCGCTTTTTGCGCGATCCGCGCGATCAGCTCTTCCACCTTCTTGCCGACCACCATCATCAGGTCGGCGAGTTCGTCGATCACGACCACAATGGTGGGCAGGCGGTTGAGCGGTTCCGGTTCGTCCGGCGTCAGGCTGAACGGATTCGGGATCTTTTCGTCGCGCTTGGTGGCTTCGTCGATCTTGTTGTTGAAGCCCGCGAGATTACGCACGCCCATTTTGCTCATCAGCTTGTAGCGGCGTTCCATCTCGGCCACCGCCCAGTTGAGCGCGTTGCCCGCCTGCCGCATGTCGGTGACGACCGGACACAGCAGATGCGGAATGCCTTCGTAGACGCTCATTTCGAGCATCTTCGGGTCGATGAGGATCATGCGCACTTCGTCTGCGCTGGCTTTGTACAACAGCGACAGGATCATTGCATTGATACCCACCGACTTGCCCGAACCCGTGGTGCCCGCGACCAGCAAGTGGGGCATCTTCGCGAGGTCGGCGCAGATCGGCTTCCCGCCAATATCCTTGCCCAAACCCATTGTCAAAGGCGAAGCGGCATCGGCATAAACCTGCGAACCGAGGATCTCGGACAGGCGCACGGTCTGGCGGCGCTGATTCGGTAACTCCAGGGCCATGAAATTCTTGCCCGGAATGGTCTCGACCACCCGAATAGAGACCAACGACAGCGAGCGTGCCAGATCCTTCGCCAGCCCGACGATCTGCGAGCCCTTCACACCCGTTGCCGGCTCGATTTCGTAGCGCGTCACGACCGGCCCCGGGTAGGCGGCCACCACGGCGACTTCCACGCCGAAATCCTTCAGCTTCTTCTCGATCAGCCGTGACGTGTATTCAAGCGTATCGGCGGAAATGGTTTCCTTCACTTCTGGCGCGGCGTCGAGCAGAGCCAATGGCGGCAGCGTGGAATCGCCGGGGAGATCGGTGAAAAGCGGCACTTGCTTTTCTTTTTCCACCCGTGCCGATTTGGCCGGCGCGACCGGCGGCACGATCATCACCGGCTCCTGCTCCTCGATCTTCACGCGCCCGCGCACGACCTTGCCTTCGCGCTTCTCGGCCGCCACTTCACCCAGCTTGCGGTCGCGGCCGGCCTCGCGGCGCATCCTCGCGCCGGTGATGGTGGCCATGATGGCGTCGCCGGTTTTTTCGCAGACGGACAGCCAGGAGAA
>DASYLW010000460.1:0-5287 GCA_036009385.1 Caballeronia sp. | reverse complement strand
GACCGCGCAACTGCGTGCTGGCAGTATCGACAGCGTCGCTTGCGCCCTGAACCGCGCGATGGCCCATTTTGGCCGCGCCATTGATGTTGCTATCGAGTGTGGAACGTGTGAACAGACCCATTTGCAGCTCCTTTGACGTGTTGTTTGCTTATTTCAAACCACGCACTTCGCGTTCGAATCTATGCACCCTGCGAAGAGCGCGACTTTCTTCCGGCCGAACAAGGAATGCAGCAGATTCCGTTCCCGCACCCTGATTCCGTCACGCTGTCACTCTTCAACCAACGCGCCCAAATCCACCGTCCGCTCGTTGCGCGCGTGGCGCCGCATGGCAAGCCACATCATCAGGCAGATAAACACGCCAAACACCACGATAATCCATTCCACGGGCAGGTTGGTCGTCAGCAGAAGCGCGTACGCGCCGAGCATCGACAAAACGGCGAGGTTCTGGTTGAAATTCTGAACCGCGATGGACGCCCCGGCGGACAGCAGCGTCGCACCGCGATGCTGCAGCATGGCGTTCATCGGCACGATGAAAAAGCCCGACAGCGCACCCAGTAGAATCATCAGCGGATAAGCGCCCAGGATATAGAGCGGCGCGAACAGCGGGCCAATCTGCACGCCGGAACCCGCCGGAAACAGGTCCTTGTTGTAGAACGCCATGCCGATAGCGACAGCGCCTGTCACCACCCCGATCGGCAGGACCTTGAGCGAACTGCGCAACGGCACCCACGCGGCGGCGGCACTCGCACCAATCGCAATACCGAGCCCCGTCACGCCCTGCAGCACCGCCGCTTTTGATAACGACAAACCCAGGTTCGCCGCCGCCCATTTAAGCACCAGCAGTTGCAGCGTTACCGCCGCGCCCCACAGCAAGGTCGTGACCCACAACGCGATCTGCGCCAGCTTGTCGCCCCATAACACCTTGAATGCATGGATAAAGTCGCCGACGAGCTTTGACGGCTCCTTGAGCCGGTCAGGGTATCGCGCGCCGGTATCCGGAATGCCGATATTGATCACCGCGGCCGCGGCATAAACGACCATGACGGCGAACATGGCGGCGTCGGCGGCCGAGCGGATCAGCACGAGATGTACGCCGCTAACGAAGTTCTGAACGTACTGGCTGACCAGCGCACCGCCGATCACCGTGCCGAGAATCGTCGATCCGACCGTTGCCGATTCAAGCCACGCATTAGCCGGGATGAGTTTTTCGGGCGGCAAAAGCTCGGTAAGGATGCCGTATTTCGCCGGCGAATACGCTGCGGCGCCGAGGCCGACCACGCCGTAAGCGATCATGGGGTGCACGCCAAGGATCATCAGCGCGCAGCCACCGGCCTTCAGCGCGTTGGAGACGAACATGACGTAGCGTTTCTGGATGGAATCGGCGAACGCACCCACGAAGGGCGCGAGCAGCACGTACGACACCGTGAAGAAAATCTGCAACAGCGGCGTAACCCACGACGCGGAATGCATCACCGAAAGCATCGCGATGGCGGCGATCAGCAGTGCGTTGTCGGCCAGCGACGAAACGAACTGCGCGGCAATGATCGTATAGAAGCCTTTTTTCATTAGACGGAGAGGGACGGCGGCAAAAAGGGTGAGGAATGGCGCGGAGGGCGAGCAGGACACTTTAGCGGAGCCGGCGACGGCGTGCAGATTGCGCGCGCCAACGTTAGCCTTTCGGACGGTCGCAGGGCATGTCGGCCCGCATGGGCAAACTGCGCCCGTAACCACTGTGACCTTGGCTCGGGGGACCCGCGCGTGCTAAAACAAAAAAGGCGGCCGCAGCCGCCTTTCTCAACCATCTTCTACCATTAAGCGCTTTGGCGCGTGGTGGTGAACGGATCGAGGATCTTGACCATCTGGGCGTAGACCTTCGGGTTGCCCGCTACGATCTCGCTCTTGTGCAGGAAATCCGATTCTCCGGTGTAGTTACCCACCAGACCGCCCGCTTCGGTGATCAGCAAGCTGCCCGCCGCCACGTCCCATGCGTTGATGCCCTGCTCGAAGAACGCATCGAGCCGTCCTGCGGCCACGTTCGCCAGATCCAGGGCGGCGGCGCCTGGGCGGCGCAAGCCGGCACAGGCTTCAGTCATCTGCGAGAACAGTTTGCAATACGCGTCAAGGCCCGCACCGTCGCGAAACGGGAAACCCGTGCCGACGAGGGCGTCGTTGAGACGATCCAGTTTTGCCACGCGAATACGCCGCTCGTTCAGATAAGCGCCGCTGCCGCGCGATGCGGTGAACAGGTCGTTGCGGGTGGGGTCGTACACCACCGCTTGCGTGATGATTCCCTTGTGGGCGAGCGCGATGGAGACGCAGTAATACTGGAAACCGTGGATGAAGTTGGTCGTGCCGTCGAGCGGATCGATGATCCACTGGAACTCCGAATCCTTGTCCTGCACGCCGGATTCCTCGGCGAGGATGGAGTGCTTCGGATAGGCGGTGGTCAGCGTTTCGATAATTGCTGCCTCGGAGGCCTTGTCGACTTCCGTCACGAAGTCGTTATGCTGTTTTTTGCTGACCTGGATGCGGTCCAGATCCAGCGACGCGCGGTTGATGATCTGTCCGGCGCGGCGAGCGGCCTTGACAGCAATATTGAGCATCGGATGCATGAAAATAGTCCTTTGGCCGGCGGCGGCGCTCCATGCACGCGCGTGAACTCGCGCATGAAGTCCCAACGCCGAACGGAAAACGGCCCAAACCAGCGGGCAAAAACGACGTGTGTCGACGGCAACGAATTGAAGAAGAGCGGGGCGCGTGCCTTCTTTGAACCTGCAATAGCGCCTGATTACAGCGACTTGCAACAGCAGACACACGCGAACGGGGTATTTTACCCGAGTCGGCCGCGGGCGCGCGATGAGTGCAAAGCGGAGTGCGCAGCGAATGTCGGCGCAAGGGTCGCCGGATGGGCCGCGCGGCGATACCATGACGTCTCTTTCAACCTTCGGCAAGCGTTCCCCCTTGGACCTGAACACCTCATCAAACTTCCCGGATCGCCCTGACGACGCCTTTGCGTTGACCCGCTTCGTGCTGGTCGAACCGAGTCATCCCGGCAATGTCGGCGCGGCCGCGCGCGCGCTCAAGACAATGGGATTTTCCCAACTGGTCGTCGTCGCGCCGAAAATCGCGTTTGTCACGCGCGAGCCGGAAGCGATAGCGATGGCAAGCGGTGCCGACGACGTGCTCGCGTCGGCGCAAGTTGTCGAAACGCTCGCCGACGCCCTGACCGGCGTGCATTGGTCGATCGCATTGACGGCGCGTTCACGGGAATATGGGCCGCCGCAAATGGCGCCGCGCGCCGCGGCGCAGAAGGCCTGCGAGTTCGCGGATCAAGGGCGTGAAGGAAATTCGGGCGTTATTGCGCTCGTGTTCGGCAACGAGCGCGTGGGTTTGTCGAATGCCGACGTGGAGCGTTGCAGCGCGCTCGCGCACATCCCGGCGAATCCCGCCTATAGCTCGTTAAATCTGGCGCAAGCGGTTCAGGTTCTGGCCTACGAGTTGCGGCTGGCGCTGCTCAGTCGCGCGGACGCCGTTCCAGCCGCTCCCGCGACGCCGAGCCCGGCTACGTCTGCCCCCAGCGCGTCCAGTGACGAGATAGAAGGCATGTACGCGCATCTGGAACAGGCGCTTGTCACACTGGATTTCCTCGATCCCGCCAACCCGAAGAAACTGATGTCGCGGCTGCGGCGGCTTTTTTCACGCTCGGGCCTGGAGCACGAGGAAGTGAATATCCTGCGGGGCATCGCGAAGCATATTCTTCTTAAGATTAGGCAATAGGAAGACTCCGGGCGCGTCAAATCTTGAAGAGCGGGAGTTTTATTCCGACGGGCGTTGGAGAACGCGAGCCACGACCCGCGCACCTTCTCGCCGCTCGCACCTCCCGGACATGATCAACGCCAGCACCCATCCTGACCGCTTTGCCAGCGGGGGCATCGCAGCGAACTTCTGCGACCCGTCCTACAATCTGCGGAAATCGAACTATCGATTCCCGAATCCGTGCTGAGCCGCAGGGTCGAGAATCGGCACCCCGGACACCCACAGAGCCACCGCCATGTTCAATCGACTCCGCGAAGACATTGCCGCCATCCGCGAGCGCGATCCGGCCGCCCGCAGCGCCTGGGAAGTCGTGACGTGTTATCCGGGCTTTCATGCCGTCGTCCTGCACCGGATTGCGCACGCTTGCTGGCGCGCGGGCTGGCGCTGGCTCGGGAGGTTTGTCTCGCAGTTCGGGCGTTTCATGACGGGCATCGAAATTCATCCCGGCGCGACGCTTGGACGGCGGGTGTTCTTCGATCACGGCATGGGCGTGGTGGTCGGCGAAACGGCGGAAATTGGCGATGACTGCACGATCTACCAAGGCGTGACGCTGGGTGGCACGTCGCTCGCACGGGGCGCGAAACGGCATCCGACGCTCGAGCGCGGCGCGATTGTCGGGGCGGGCGCGAAAGTGCTTGGCGGGTTCACGGTCGGGGCGGAAGCGAAGATCGGGTCGAACGCGGTCGTGGTGAAGCCGGTTCCGGCGGGCGGAACGGCCGTGGGCAATCCGGCGCGCGTAGTGATGCCGGCAACGGTCCAACCCGCGCAAAGAGATTCGGGTGTTCCTGAGCGTGCAGCGTTTTGCGCATACGGCATCACGCCAAACGCCGATGATCCCGTGTCGCTTGCCATCCACGGACTGATCGATCACGCGTCTACGCAGGCGCATCGTGTGGATGAGATTGTCGCGGCGCTTGAGAAACTGGGCACGCGTATAGATGCGATCGGCGGCGTCGAGACTGCCGCGTTCATCGAACTGAAGCGTCTCTCCGATGCAATGAAAGGCGAAGCAGCGCGGCGCTGAACGAGAGGGCGGGTTGCCATCGGGCACTAGCGCAAAAGCACGAAAGCCATCGCGGCCCATTCGAGCTCACTCCAGCGGCAACGCCCGAATACCTTCGGCGTCCACGCGCAGATATCCGCCGCGTGGCTCACCGTGATCCAGTTCCCAATCCGGCATGACCCAGCGTACGCCGTCGGCTTCCCGGTGACGCGCGGGCAAATGCGTATGGCCGTGGATCATCGTGTGGGTGCCAGTGCTCGCGAACAGCTTTGCCACCGCCTCGCGAGTCACGTCATATTTCGCCTGCGCCGGACGCATCCTGCCGTCTTCGCTGGTCGATCGCATGCGCTCCGCAATCGATAGGCGTACCTTCAGCGGCAAGCTCAAGAACAGTTGTTGCGCAACCGGGTTGCGCGCAAACCGGCGAAAGCGCTGATACGCGGGGTCGGCAGTGCAGAGCGCATCGCC
>DASYLW010000459.1:0-3308 GCA_036009385.1 Caballeronia sp. | reverse complement strand
CGGCGGCAAGCCACGAGACCATTCCCGTCGTCGATCCGTCCGACGGCCAGGTCTTCGCGCAACTCGCGCGCGGCAACGCGGCCGATATCGACCGCGCCGTCCAGGCAGCGCGCCGCGCTTACGAAGGCCCGTGGGGCCACGCAAGCGCCGCCGATCGGGGACGCGTGCTTTACAGACTCTCGATGATCATCGCCGCCCATCAGGACGAACTGGCGCATCTCGAAGCACGCGACACCGGCAAACCCCTGAAGCAAGCTCACGCGGACGCGGCCGGCATTGCGCGGTATTTCGAATTCTACGCAGGCGCCGCCGACAAGCTTCACGGCGAGACCTTGCCCTATCAAACCGGCTACACCGTCCTCACCATCCGCGAACCGCACGGCGTGACCGGGCATATCGTGCCCTGGAATTACCCGCTGCAGATCTTCGGCCGCAGCGTCGGCGCGGCGCTCGCGGCCGGCAACGCTTGCGTGGTCAAGCCGGCGGAGGACGCGTGTTTATCGATACTGCGCATAGCCGAACTCGCCGCCGAAGCGGGCTTGCCGGAAGGCGCGCTGAACATTGTCACGGGCTACGGTTACGAGGCCGGCGCGGCGCTCGCGAGGCATCCGGGCATCGATCACATCTCGTTCACCGGATCACCGGCAACGGGCGCGGCGGTGGTCAAGATGGCCGCCGATAACCACGTCCCCGTCACGCTCGAACTCGGCGGCAAGTCGCCGCAGATCGTTTTCGCCGATGCGGACTTCGACGCCGCCCTGCCCGTGCTCGTCTCGGCGATCGTGCAGAACGCGGGGCAGACGTGCTCGGCGGGCAGCCGTGTATTGATCGAGCGATCGGCGTACGAGCCGTTGCTCGAGCGCTTATCGGAGGCGTTCAGCGCGTTGAAGGTTGGCCCGAGCAAACTGGATCTCGATTGCGGTCCGCTGATCAGCGCGAAGCAGCAGCAACGCGTGTGGGATTTTCTCTCCGATGCCCAACACGACGGGATCGCGATGGCCGCGCACGGCGAAGTGGTTTCCGAAGCGCCGGAAGCGGGCTTTTACCAAGCGCCGACGCTCTTGCGCGACGTCCCGCCGGCGCACCGGCTCGCACGCGAAGAAGTGTTCGGCCCGGTGCTCTGCGCGATGCCCTTCGATGACGAAGCCGACGCGCTGAAGCTGGCGAACGGCACGGACTTCGGGCTGGTCGCCGGCATCTGGACACGCGATGGCGGCCGGCAGATGCGCATTGCCCGCAAGGTGCGTTCCGGGCAAGTGTTCATCAATAACTACGGCGCGGGCGGTGGCGTGGAACTGCCGTTTGGCGGCGTCAAACATTCGGGGCACGGCCGCGAGAAAGGCTTCGAAGCGCTGTATGGATTCACGGTGCTCAAAACCATCGCCATCAAACATGGTTAATTTGCAACCAGGTTGCATGGGACCGGAGTAAGCACTGAAGCGCTAACTCCGGTCGACACAGGAGACGACATGAGACTGCAAGGCAAGACTGCGATTGTGACCGGGGGCGGATCGGGATTCGGCGAAGGCATCGCGAAGACGTTTGCGCGGGAAGGCGCGAACGTCGTGGTGAATGATCTCAACGGCGCGGCGGCCGAACGCGTGGCGAGCGAGATTGCGGTGAGCGGCGGCAAGGCGATCGCGGTCCCCGGCGACGTGACGAAGCAAGCCGACTGGCAAACGCTCTTCGATGCCGCCATCGAAGACTTCGGCAGCGTTCAGGCCGTGGTGAACAACGCGGGTACGACGCATCGAAACAAGCCGGTGATGGAAATCACCGAAGCCGAATTCGACCGCGTCTATGCGGTGAATGTGAAGAGCATCTACTTCAGCGTCGCGCAATTCGTGCCCTACTTCCGCAAAGTCGGCGGTGGTTCGTTTATCAACATTGCATCGACAGCGGGCGTACGGCCGCGACCGGGTTTGATCTGGTACAACGGCAGCAAGGCGGCGGTGATTATCGCGAGCAAGGCGCTGGCCGTTGAACTTGGGCCGGACCGGATTCGCGTCAACTGCATCAACCCGGTGATGGGCGAAACGGGTTTGCTGTCCGAGTTCATGGGGATGGAAGACACGCCCGCGAACCGCCAGAAGTTCCTCGCGACCATTCCGCTGGGACGCCTTTCGACCCCGCAGGATATTGCGAATGCGGCTTTGTACCTCGCCTCCGATGACGCCGAGTTCATCACCGGCGTGGCGTTGGAAGTGGACGGCGGGCGCTGCGTCTGATCATTCATTTTGGGCGCTAAGCCGCGTGTGTGAAACGGCATCCGATGCTTGCCTCCGGATGTCGATTATCAGTGTTTTCCCCATAGAAAACAGACGGTTGCAGCTTGGAGCGAGCGACTAGAATCGAACAGCACATTTTCCCATCGATAAAAATAGTCAGGAGACGAAATGGCCAGTACCGCGGGTGATTTGCATCGACCGGGCGCGGGTGCGCCGCCCTCCGCATTCGAAGCGGCGACGTATCGGAAGGTCGCGTGGCGGCTCTCGCCGTTGTTGCTGATCTGTTATGTGGTGGCGTATCTGGATCGTGTGAATGTGGGCTTCGCGAAGCTGCAGATGTCCACCGATCTTGGCCTGAGCGATGCCGTCTATGGCTTCGGCGCGGGCATCTTTTTCTTCGGCTATTTCATCTTCGAAATTCCGAGCAACGTCATCCTGCACAAGGTCGGCGCGCGCGTGTGGATCGCGCGGATCATGATCACGTGGGGCATCATTTCGGCGCTGACGATGTTCATCACCACGCCCACCATGTTCTATGTGATGCGCTTCATTCTGGGTGTGGCCGAAGCGGGATTTTTCCCCGGCATCATTCTCTATCTCACGTACTGGTTTCCGGCCGAGCGGCGCGGCCGCATGACGACATTGTTCATGACGGCGATTGCTTTATCGGGGTTGATCGGCGGACCGGTGTCGGGCTGGATCATGAAGAACTTCGATGGCGTGAACGGCTGGCATTCGTGGCAATGGCTGTTCTTGCTGGAAGGCATTCCATCGATTGTGGTGGGGATTATCGTGTTCCTCTTCATGGACGACCGGATTGCGAAAGCGAAGTGGCTCACCGCTGAAGAACGCGAGTTGCTGGAGCGGAATATTGCGAAGGACAACGTCGAGAAGGTGGATATGCCCGTGCGTGAGGTACTCAAAAGCGGGCGCGTCTGGTTGATGAGCCTGACGTACTTCTCGTTCGTGATGGGGCTTTATGGCGTGAGCTTCTGGCTGCCGACGATTATCAAGGCGACGGGCGTGACGGATGCGCTGACCATTGGTTTGCTGTCCGCGATTCCGTTTGGTGCGGCGGTG
>DASYLW010000458.1:0-4583 GCA_036009385.1 Caballeronia sp. | reverse complement strand
CGCCTTGCTGGGTACGAAGCTCATGCAGGTCGACTCCTCGAGTCTCACGCTGTGTCTGACTATCCGCGACGAACTCAGGCAACAACACGGTTTTGTGCACGGTGGCGTAGTGAGTTATCTCGTCGATAACGCGTTGACCTTTGCAGGTGCATTGCGCCTGGGACCGAAAGTGGTCACGGGCGAGTACAAGATCAATTACTTGCGACCGGCGGTCTCCGGTACGTTGATGGCGCGCGCGCGCGTGGTCTATGCCGGCATGACGCAGGCAACCTGCCAATGCGATGTGTATGTCACCGATGGCGGCGCCGAAAGGCTTGTGGCAGTCGCGCAAGGAACAATCCATCGGATCAGCGAAATGGCTGCGGAACTTGAGCCGGTGTTTAACGAGTGAGTGAGATGGATGTGTTTGGGGCGCTGGTTTGCCGTACTTGTCATGCGTTCGCCGATGCGGTGGTTTTATAGCTTTACGGCGGTAGTGTCGAGAGCCGGCTTTATGCGCTTAAAGGTTAACGCGGTGAAAACATCGGGTTTTTTGGGCGACGCCGCCACGTTCGTTGATACGTCGGCGGCTCAAATGATTGCAACGAATCATTTCTCCAGCCGGAGTGTCTAGACCGGGGACATGGCTGACACTTCCAGCGGTCCGACGGTCTTGAAGCTGCCGTAAAAAAGGTCGTTCCAATTCACGTTGGAACGACCTTATTTTTCAGCTTATCGGCCCCGCGTTGATTTGCTCGCGAGCTTGCCTGGTCGCGGCGCAAAAAGCGGCTTACTTCGCGTCGACCGTGCGTTGCTGTTGCTCGCCCAAACCCTGGATCCCGAGCCGCATGGTCTGCCCAGCCTTCAGGTAGACCGGTGACGGCTTGACGCCCATGCCCACGCCCGGCGGTGTGCCGGTGGAAATGACATCGCCGGGTTGCAGGCTCATTACCTTCGACAAATACGACACCAGCGCCGCCACGCCAAACACCATCGTCTTCGTGCTGCCGTTCTGGTAACGATGTCCGTCCACGTCGAGCCACATATCGAGTTGCTGCGGATTGGGGATTTCGTCTTTCGTGACCAGCCACGGACCGATCGGGCCGAAGGTATCGAAACCCTTGCCCTTGTCCCATTGCGTGCCGTGCTCAAGCTGCCATTCGCGTTCGGACACGTCGTTGATCACGCAATATCCGGCGACATAATCCAGCGCGTCCGCCTCGTTGATGTATTTCGCTTCCTTGCCGATCACCACGCCGAGTTCGACCTCCCAGTCCGTTTTCTTCGAGTTGCGCGGAATTTCGACGTCGTCGTTCGGACCGCAAATGGCGCTCGTCCACTTACCGAAAAGCACGGGTTCCGTCGGTACAGGCAGGTTCGATTCGGCCGCGTGGTCGGCGTAATTCAGTCCGATACAGACAAACTTACCCACGGCTCCCACGCACGGGCCAATGCGCGGCTCGCCCGGCACTTCAGGCAGCGAGGCCGGATCGAGCGCGCGCAACCTGGCCAGCGTGGCGTCGGATAGCGCCGCGCCGGCGATGTCGTCGACTATTTTCGACAAATCGCGAATCTTGCCGTTCTGATCCAGCAAACCCGGCTTTTCCTGACCCTTCGGCCCATAGCGCAGCAGTTTCATCGTGAGTGATCCTCCAATTTTCAGGTTTTGATTCAGTTCGAGATGTTCAGTTTGAGCGGTCGTTTTTCAGGTGAGATCGCTCGAGCTTACTTTCGATCGCTTTCGATCAAATTTTCGGTCCAGTGATTCAGGCCGGGCCGGTCGTGAACGGTGATGCATGTTGCTGTCTGATCCCGCCCTCGCGCTTTGCTCAGGTCATGCCTCGGAATGCAGGATTCACCACTCGCCAACATTACAGGGGCACGGCGTACCGGAGATTTTGCTTCCAATCTTTTTACCATTTTCTGCTTTCGTTGCAATTGCAGTTGAGGAATTCCGGGTATATCGCGCTCGTTCTTCATGCGTATCTCTCAACTTCTACAGCCGGTAAAACCCGCGCGCAGTATCGCCGAAGATTGCCTGCTGCGCGGACGCATCAAGGTGCGCCGTCAATTGCCGTGCCGCGTCAAACCACTGTGCGTAGCCGCCGTTCAGATTCAGCACCGGCCAGTCGCTGCCCCACATCAGCCGCTCAGGCCCAAAACAGTCGAGCAGATGATCGGCATAAGGCTTGAGCGTTGCCACGGACCAGCCGGGCGAGGCTTCCGTCGCCAGACCCGAGAGCTTGCAAACCAGCCGTTGTGGCAGCGCGGCTAATTCAGCTATGCCGTCCGCCCAGGTTTGCCAACCCGCTTGACCATCCTTGATTTGCGGCTTCGCACCATGATCGACGACCATTCGCAGTTCAGGAAAGCGCGCGGCGAACACTTTCAACGAAGGCACATGGCGCGAAAATATCAATGCATCGAAGGCGAGATCGTTTTTGATCAGCGCTTGAATTGCCGGAGCGAGTGCAGGATTTTCGATCCAACAGTCATCGGGGAGGTCCTGCAGCATCGGGCGCACGCCCTTCAGTTTCGGTTCGCGCGCCAGTTCGTCGATCAACTCGACACTATTCTGTGCATCAAGCGGAATCCAGCCAACAATACCGGCGATAGACTCGTCGTCGCGAGCGAGATCGAGTAGATAGCGCGTTTCATCGACAGTCGGCGCCGCCTGGACCACCACTGTGCGCGCAACGTGAACTGCTTCGCGAAGCGGCTTCAGATCAGCGGGACCGAAGACGCGGTACAAGCTCTGCAACTCGGGCGTCAACCAGCCATAGTCACCACGCGATGGGTCCCAGAAGTGCTGATGCGCGTCGATCCGTTCAGCGTTCATGATTTTCCTGCTTCAGACTGATTGAACCCGGCTTGATCGATGCGTGGCACAGGCGCGTCACGATGCAACAAACCAGCCGCTCGCAACGCATCCCACAAAACATCGGGCAGCGGATCAGCGAATGAAGCGGCGTTCAAGCGCACTTCTTCTGGATTTCGTGCTCCCATCAGCACCGTGGCCACAACTTTATGCGCATAAGGAAATTGAAGGGCCGCGCTCGACAAGGCGACGCCATGCGCACGGCAGATCTGCTCCAGCGCCTCGACGCGTTCGACAATCAATGGCGGCGCATCGCCATAGTTGAATTTTTGGTTGGCCGCCTTCGGCGCTGTTTCGGACGTCGCTCCTCGCGCGAGGATGCCCGAATTGAACGCACCGCCCAGCAGAATACTGACGCCGCGTTTTTCGCATTCCGGCAGCAAGTCGTCGAGCACCGCCTGCTCCAACAACGTGTAGCGTCCCGCCAGCAACGCGCAATCGATGTTGAATTCCGCCATCGCTTCCCGGATAGCGGCGCCTTCGTTCACACCGAGCCCAACCGCTTTTACGCCCCGCGATGTACGCAATTCATCGAGCGCCCGGAAACCGCCTTCGTCCGTTAGCTGGCGCCAGTAGCGCGGGTTGTTCTCGCCGTGCGTGACGCGGCCGATATCGTGAATCAGCACGATATCGATATCGACAATACCCATGCGTTGCTGGCTGTCTTCGAACGATCGAAGAATGCCGTCGTAGGTGTAGTCGTAGATCGCCTGGAACGGCAACGGGTCCGACCAGCCTTCGCTGCCGTCGTATGGCGTGGTGCGCGGGACAAAGCGCCGGCCAACCTTGGTCGACAACACGTAGTCTTCGCGCGGGTATCGGCGCAACGCGTCGCCTATCCGGTGTTCGGCCTTCGTGTGGCCGTAGTGCGGAGCGGTATCGAAGTAGCGGATACCGCTTTGCCACGCGGCGTCCACGGTCCCTTGCGCGTCTGCCTCGGATAGTTCGCGATACAGGCCGCCCAGCGGTGCACTGCCGAGCGACAACGCCGTGACTTCCAGCGACGTCTTGCCCACCTTGCGCTTTTTCACAACGGGATTTCCAGTGATCGGGTTCATTGCGTTGGATCCGGTGCGTTGGACTGATGAGTTCGGCTGATGAGTTCTGTCGATAAGTCAGGCTCAAATTGACGTAATCGATACCGCATGCCGCGGCGTCGCGCTCGCCGGCAAACACGCGGGGCCAACCGGTTCAAAAGTCTTGTAGGTCAGGATGAACTCCTGATGACCCAGCGATTCCGACTTGGACGCGGCACCTGCCGCCACGCTCACGGTGACATCGAATACTTCGCGGCCAACTTCGTCCAGCGTGGCGCAGCCTTCCAGAATGCGGCCCGCGTCCACGTCCATGTCGCCGGAAAGATTTCGATACGTCGCCGGATTCGCGCACACCTTGATCACGGGCGAAATGGCCGAGCCGACCACCGAACCGCGTCCGGTCGTGAACAGGATCACATGCGCTCCGCAAGCAATCAGTTCGCCGATTTCCGCGTTGTCGCTAATGTTCGGAAAGCCGAAACGCGGTTCGCCATCGGGGACGACATCGAGCAGATACAAACCACCGACGGGCGGAATGTCACCCGGCTTAACGATCCCCACAATGGGCGATGCCCCGCTTTTCGCATACGCCCCGAGTGACTTTTCTTCTTGCGTCGTAAGGCCGCCATCCGCGTTGCCGACCGCGAACGAACCGTGTCCCATGATGGAGTAATAGCGCGCGGCCTTGT
>DASYLW010000457.1:0-4081 GCA_036009385.1 Caballeronia sp. | reverse complement strand
AATCGATACTTCAGTCGACTTCACGAACGCAATCACTTCGCTTCCGACCTTCAGTTCCAGCTCATCGATCGAACGCGTGGTGATCACCGACGTGACAATGCCGTAAGGCGTTTCCACATCGACTTCCGACACCACCGAACCGCGGATAATCTCCTTGATATGCCCTTTGAACTGGTTGCGTACATTGATTGCCGTGATGCCCATGGTGATGCTCCGTATAAATTGAATAGTGCCGGGGCCGGTCGACAGCGGCAATGAGTGAGTCGATGCTCACATCTAGCCCGGCTGCGCACCGTTCCTGAGAACGCGCGACAACACCTGTTCTTCCAGCTCGGCAAACCCCTCCGCCGTGCGCAGACGTGGGCGCTGCAGGGTGATGGCGGCATCGAAGGAAATCTTCCCCGCTTCGATCAACACAATGCGCTCGCCCAGCGCCACCGCTTCCTGCACATCGTGCGTGACGAGCAGTGCAGTGAAGCGATGCTCGCGCCACAGACGTTCGATCAGCGCATGCATTTCAATGCGCGTCAACGCATCGAGCGCGCCCAGCGGTTCATCCAGCAACAGCACGTCCGGCCGGTGCACCAGCGCACGTGCAAGCGCTACCCGCTGCCGCTGACCGCCCGACAATTGCGCGGGCCAATCGCCCTCGCGCTCACTCAGGCCCACTTCGGCCAGCGTCGCCCGAGCGTCTTCACGAGACGAACGCGGCAGCCCAAGCATGACGTTTTGCAGCACGCTTTTCCACGGCAGCAAGCGCGCATCCTGGAACATGATGCGTGTCTCCAGGAGGCTGGCACCCGCGGCCGCGTTGCGTTGCATTACACCGCCGGTCGCTTTTTCAAGGCCCGCGATCAAACGCAGCAACGTGGACTTGCCGCAGCCGCTGCGTCCGACTATGGATACAAAACTGCCGCGCTCAATGGCGAAATCAAAGTTCGATAACACCTTGCGCTCGCCGAAATGCTTGTCGACGCCTTGCAGCGCGACGGCCATATCGGCGGGTTGGGTACGAGGTGCAACTGCCGCCGGTATACGTTCGCGCGCGGCAACTTCCGGTTCGTTGCCTTCCAGCACGGCGTTGCCCGATGCATACGATGCGTAGCTTGATGTCACGTTTTTGCTCCCTTCTGATACGCAGGATGCCAGCGTAGTGTTGCGCGCTCGATCGACTTGGCGAGCATGTCGGCAAGCTTGCCGAGCAGCGCATAAAGCAGGATGCCGACCACCACCACATCGGTCTGCAGGAACTCGCGGGCGTTCATCGTCATATAGCCGATCCCCGATTGCGCCGAGATGGTCTCGGCCACGATCAGCATCACCCACATGAGCCCGAATGCGAACCGCACGCCCACCAGAATGGAAGGCAATGCCCCGGGCAGGATCACGTCGCGATACAGCGCAAAGCCCGAGAGTCCATAGCTGCGAGCCATCTCGATCAGGTCGGCATCCACGGAACGAATGCCGTGATACGTGTTCGTATAAACGGGGAAAAACACGCCGAGCGCGACCAGGAACAGCTTCGCTTCCTCGCCGATACCGAACCAGAGGATCACCAGCGGGATCATCGCGAGCGCGGGGATGTTGCGGATCATCTGCACGGTGGAGTCGAGGGCGATCTCAGCCGGCTTGAACAGCCCTGTTCCCAGCCCAAGCACGAAGCCGATGCTGCCGCCGATAGCGAAGCCCGTCAGGGCCCGCCATGCGCTGACTTTCACGTTCGCCCACATGTCGCCCGACTGGATCAGCTCCCACGCAGCTTTGACAACGGCAAGCGGTTCGGGCAACACACGCGACGACAAACCGCCCGTTCGCGCGGCCAGTTCCCATGCGATCAGGACCAGGACGGGAACGAGCCAGGGCGCGGCCTGTACGCCGGCGCGACGAAAAAGCGGAACTACGTTCATCGGACCTCCGGGTTCAACTTTGCGATGCACGCGGCAGGTACGACGTGCCGACGATTTCACCGAACGGCCCCGACAACGGACCCGACGCACGCTCTTTCTGTTCGCGCGGCAGCAGCGGAAAAACGAGCTCCGCAAACCGGTACGACTCCTCGAGATGCGGATAGCCCGACAAGATAAAGGTGTCGATGCCAAGCGCCGCATACTCCTTCATCAAGCCCGCGACCTGCTCCGGATTGCCCACCAGTGCCGTTCCCGCGCCGCCACGCACGAGGCCGACACCCGCCCACAAATGTGGATAGACCTCGAGCTTGTCACGCTGACCACCGTGCAACGCCGCCATGCGCCGCTGCCCTTCTGAATCCATCTTTGCAAACGATGCCTGCGCGCGCTGGATGGTTTCATCGTCGAGCTTGCTGATGAGCTTGTCCGCGTCGGCCCACGCTTCCTGTTCTGTCTCGCGCACGATCACATGCAGGCGAATGCCGAACTTGATCTTTCGGCCTTTATCGGCGGCGCGACGACGGATATCGGCGAGCTTCTTTTCAACTTCGGCGGGTGGTTCGCCCCACGTCAGATAGGTATCGATATGATCAGCGGCGATCTCGTGCGCGGCCGGTGACGAGCCGCCGAACCACAGCGGCGGATGCGCCTTCTGCACCGGTGGATAAAGTACCTTGCCGCCCTGCGAACTCAGGTGCTTGCCGTCAAAATCGATCGTGCCGCCTTCATGCGACGACTCGAGCAGACCGCGCCAGATGTGCAGGAATTCGTCCGTGACTTCATAGCGCGTATTGTGATCGTTGAACACGCCGTCGCCGGCGAGTTCGACCGGGTCGCCGCCCGTCACCACGTTGATCAGCAGACGGCCGCCGGAGAGGCGATCGAAGGTCGACGCCATGCGTGCGGACAATGCGGGTGAAGTAAGACCGGGACGGATGGCAACGAGAAACTTGAGGCGCTTCGTGGCGGGAATCAGGCTCGATGCAACCACCCATGCGTCTTCGCAAGAACGGCCCGTTGGGAGCAGCACGCCTTCGTAGCCGAGCGTATCGGCCGCCACCGCGATCTGGCGGAAGTAGTCGTAATCCGCGGCGCGCGCGCCTTGCGTCGTGCCGAGATAACGGCTGTCGCCGTGGGTCGGAATGAACCAGAAAACATTCATCGGGGGCTCCTGCCTTGCGGGTCTAAGTTCAAGTGTCGAGTGGGAAAGCGGGCGCTGACGCGGCTAACAAAAACGCAAGCGATGTTCGTGCGAAACGAGTCACCCGTCCCCGTTCAGATGATTCATCATAGCGATGCCCACTTGGGGCATGAACGATTTATTTAAGCTAAGGTTCTCGCCAATTCTGCTTATGCATCTCTAGCGATGCAGGAGCGCAAACTTTGTACTAAACGACGCTCCAGCGCGCATCGGTCACCGCCAGCTTTTTCGGAATCAGCTTGAGGTCCGTGAAGGTATCGGCGATCTGCTGCTGGTACGCGATGGTCTCCGGCGTGATCGGCTGCACGCCATAAGCGGTCCGTTTCAACGCACGTTCAAGCGTCGGCTGATCCAGTCCGACTAGCGGCGACAGCAGCTTCGCGACATCCGGCACGTTGTCGCGGCCCCATTGATCGACGTGGTCCAGTTCCTCCAGCAGCGCATGCACGAGCTGCGGTTGAGCGGTCGCAAACTTACGTGTTGCAAGGTAGTACTGCGTGTTGCGCACCAGCCCGGTGCCGTCCACGATTACCCGTGCGTTCGCCTGACGTTCGACGGCCGCGAGATAGGGGTCCCAGATGACCCATGCGTCGATGCTGCCTTGCACGAACGCCGCGCGTGCGTCGGCGGGAGCGAGGTAGACGGGCTGAATATCTGCATACGAAAGTCCGGCTTTCTTCAGCGCTTGCACCAATAGATAGTGAACATTCGAGCCCTTGTTCAACGCCACTTTCTTGCCGCGCAGATCTTCTACCTTACGGATAGCCGAGTCGTGCGGCACGACAATCGCTTCGCCTTGCGGGGCAGGTGGTTCGTTGCCGACATACACAAAGTCCACCCCCGCAGCCTGGGCGAAGATCGGCGGCGTTTCACCTACTGTGCCGGCATCGACTGCGCCTGCATTGAGCCCTTCGAGGAGTTGCGGTCCGGCTGGGAACTCGAGCCATTGCACGGTGACGCCTTGCGATGCGAG
>DASYLW010000456.1:0-3214 GCA_036009385.1 Caballeronia sp. | reverse complement strand
TGCTGCTCGTGACGAAAGCCGATAAACCGCATGCCCTCGGCTTGCGCGAGGCGCGCCAGATCGGTAATGGGGATGCCGACCAGCCCGAAGATCGTGTTCAGGTCGTTCAGTTTCAGTGCATCAATGACCAGATGGAAACCGTCGGTGGTCGCCGGTGTCTCCTGCTTCGCTGTTTCGGCTGCAGTGGCGGTCTGCGGGTGGTTCAGTACTTCTGCCATAACGTCTCTCCTCCTTGGCTGGCGTTGTTTGGTTTGTGATATACAATATTCCACACACAGTATTAGTCAAGCGGATTTGTTTGAAGCGACGCGCGTGGTGCAGTGCGATTCAGGCGAAAACGCTGGCGCTACGCCAGATTCCTGGTTTTTTTTGCTGCGATGCGATGAGCGGCGTTTGTGCGATGCGGGAGATTCCGCAGCCGAGAATCGAGGCGAACGCGAGTTGCGTTTGGGCGTGTGGCGCGATTGGTTTTGACGCGCGACAGGACGGGTTTACCCGTAATTAGAAGCCGCTAGCTGCGGTTGATTCGCTGATCCGTGTTGGATCGGCGGCGTGGTTTTCTGTTAGTGCGCAGCGCCGGGAAGCGCAACTGTCTACTCAGAAAACGCTGGGAATCTGATTGCTACGGGTTTACCTTCCGCAAGTCGCCGTGCGTTTCGGCGTCGGGGCACGGCTTACCGTGTCTCTTCCTGTCCAGACTTATATGAGATATCTATCTTCCCGATCGTCACGCGTTCGACGACGTCCATTGGAAAACCAGATCCGCCTGCCCGCGCGTTGTATCAATTAGCGCCGCGTTCACTTCGTCGGTTCGCTGAACCCATTCGCGGGCGGCTTCTTCATCGCGGCCAAACTGTATGTGGCGCGTAATGAGCCGCTGTAGCCGCAGCTCCGGATCGACGTCGACATACCAGGTTTCGTCGAGCAAAGGGCGAACGGCCTTCCATTGGCCGTGCTGTAGCAGCAGATAGTTACCTTCGGTGATCACCAGCGGCACGTCCGGCATGACCGGAATGGCGCCGGCAATGGGCTCCTCGATTTCTCGACGAAACGTGGGGGCATAGATCATCTCGTCGTGACGCTGCGCGCGCAGGCGCGCGAGGAGTGCGACGTACCCGGCGCTGTCGAATGTATCCTCGGCGCCTTTGCGGGAAGCGCGGCCAAGACGTTCGAGTTCGACATTCGCAAGATGAAAGCCGTCCATCGGCACAACCACCGCGCGGCGCGGCAGGGCTTCCAGAATGGCATGCGCCAGCGTTGATTTGCCAGCGCCCGGTGCGCCCGCCAGCCCCAGGATACGACGCTGGCCATCCGCCACAAGCTGCTCCAGTCGTACGAGAAAACGGTCTTCGATCATCGGCGCGATCCTGTTGTGGTTTCTAATTGGCGCAGTGCCTCTCGCCGATCTTCACGCAGTTGGGCGACCGTCTCGACACGAAGAGCCGCCCGGCAAAACTTCTCGCTAGTGGTGCGCCCTTGCTTTGGCCGCGGCGTTGATGCCGCCGGCAATGAACGTCCGCGCATGAGTGGCCAGATCCATGCTGTCGTCCCACAAGTTCCGCCAGATCGCCAGCGCGTTCGACAACTGCTCGTTCACAACAGTCGACGAGAAGCTTTCGAACGTGACTACGCCCTCGTATCCAATCATGGATAGTGCATGAAAGAACTGTGCAAAATCGATAGTGCCCGATCCGAGGTAGCCCCGATTACTTTCGCCGATGTGGACATAACCCAAACGCTTGCCGCATGCCAGAACGGGCTGCATAAAATCGGATTCCTCAATATTCATGTGATAGGTATCGAGGTGCACGACGACATTGGGCGCATCGACTTCATCCAGCATGGCGAGCGCTTGGGACGCCGTGTTAAGCAGGTTGCTTTCGTAGCGATTCACGACTTCGAGGCCGAGGGTGACGTCCTTCTTTAGCGCGAAATCGGCAATCCGCTTGAGCGAGTCAACCGCGTTGCGCCTTCCCTGAGCGGTGAGCGGCGCCTGGTATTTCGCCATTGCGCCGTACAGGATGCCGCCGAAGTATTTGCCGCCGAGTTCCGCCGTGATGCTGACGCCCTCTTCCAGCAATGCCAGCCCGCGGGCAACCGACTCCGGGTTATCGCTGGATACGTCAGCATCAAAGGTAAGGCCGCGTGAGCATCCGATCTCCAGGCCATGCTCCTGGAGCAGGTCACGCGTAAGCGCCAGATCCATGACCTTGGGCCCGTGAAGCGACAGCTCGACCAGATCGAAACCTGCCGCCCTGGTCTGGCTGATGACCTTGCGGGTCGACTCCGGCGTCAGGTCGCCGGCCCAAACCAATGCATGAACACCGAGCTTATTCATTGAGTCACTCCTCCGGTAGCGGTCGCGCGTCTGCGGACCAAAGACTGAAAATAACCGCGTGCCCATGCCCAGCGCAGGAACATCACGGCAAGTAAAAACACGCCCCACAAAGCGGTGGCAAGGTGCTGGTTGGCGCCGAGCAGGTTCAGGCCCGAGGCAATGACCTGCAAAATGACAAGCGCGATCACGACTGGCACGACGCGCCCGAAGCCGCCGAACGGATCCACGCGTCCAAGGAAACACGCAAGCACGGCGATCAACAGGAATGCCTCACCGTGCCCGACGCGCACCGAGTTGAAACTCGCCAGCATCACCACGCCGGCCACGCCGCACATCAGGCCGGAGAGCATGTAGATCCGGGTAACCGCGCGCCGGGTGTCGATACCCGAATAACGGGTTGCCTCACTATTTGAGCCGATCATGCGGGTGGCGAAGCCAAGCCGCGAGCGCGTCATGACGACATTCCAGAGAGCCGCACAGCCGGCGAAGATCCATAGCGGGACAGGAACGCCGAGCATGAGCCCGTTGCCCAGCTTCAGCACCAATGGAGGGAAGCCGGAGATGTCGCCGCCGTGGGTCAAGAATTCTCCGAGCCCGCGCAGGAAGATCATCATTGAAAGGGATACCAGGATCGGGCTTGCGCCCGTGTGCGCGATGATGGCCCCCATGATCCATCCCGCTGCGGCGCCGGTAGCGAGCGCGGCGCAGATGCCAAGCACGATCGCGCCAGCGCCCGCATCCGCGCCGCCATGCGAATGCAGCACCCAGGCCATCGCGAGCCCGGCTATGTTCGCCGTGAACGTGACGGCCAGATTGAAGCCGCCGGAGATCAACGGCATCAGCATGGCCAGCGTAAAGAGCCCGAGTTCGGGCAAC
>DASYLW010000455.1:0-17428 GCA_036009385.1 Caballeronia sp. | reverse complement strand
GAACGCCAACGACCCGCAGTATCAGCCGATGGCCGGTCACTTTGAAACGTCGCTGGCTTTCAAGGCGGCGAAGGCGCTGGTGTTTGAGGGCCGTGCGCAACCGAGCGGGTACACGGAACCGTTGCTGCATAAGTTCCGGCTGGAGGTTAAGCAGCGGGGTGAGTAATCGGTGGCGAGTCGCGTCGCCGCCCAATTTCAACCTCGATAACCTCTTCTCCACAAGGGGGCTGGCACAGCCGCGGGAGTTTGCTATAATCCGCGACTTGCTGGAGAGATGGATGAGCGGTTTAAGTCGCACGCCTGGAAAGCGTGTTTAGGGTCAAACCTAACCGGGGTTCGAATCCCCGTCTCTCCGCCAGAATACGTTTCACGTTGTTGAGTAGCACTCAAAACCCGCATCGAGCCTTGTGCCGACGCGGGTTTTTTATTATCCGCCATAGCCAAAACCGCAAAACATTCCCCTCACGGATGCCGGATGTAATCCACCAACGCCCGCGTATACGCATCCGGTTTTCGATCAAACAGACTCACCACCACCGCCACGAAAAACCCCGCCGGCACCCCGAACACCCCTGAACTGATTGACTCGATCCCCAACCACCGCGCACCCGACCACCCCGTCATCTGCGTGAAATACGGATACGTCGACAGGATGTAGTAGACGCACACGCTCAAGCCCGCCAGCATCCCCGCGACCGCGCCGAGTTTCGTCGTCCGCTTCCAGAACACCCCGAGCACCAACACCGGAAACAGACTGGACGCCGCCAACGAAAACGCCGCGCCCACAAGAAACAAGATATTCCCCGTATTGAGCGACGCCACATAGGAAGCAAACAACGCCACGCCCAACAACAATATCTTCGATATGGTGACTCTCCGCCGACTGCTCGCGGTCTTGTCGACCATGCAGTAATAAACATCGTGCGAGAGCGCATTCGCGATTGTCAGCAGCAAGCCATCAGCGGTAGAAAGCGCCGCCGCCAACGCGCCCGCCGCGATCAACCCCGACATCACATACGGCAACCCCGCGATCTCCGGCGCGGCGAGCACCACCATATCCGGCTGCATCTGAATACCGGACCACCGCACAATGCCATCGCCGTTCACATCGCCGATATGAATCAGATACGGCTCCACCTTGCGCCATTGCATGACCCACGTAGGAAGATCCGCAAACCTGTGCCCGACGATTCCCGTCAGCATCTCGTACTTGATCAGCACCGCGAGCACGGGCACGGTCACATAAAACAGCGCGACAAAAAACAGCGTCCAGCCGACCGAGCGCCGAGCAGACGCCACCGATGTGGTCGTGTTGTAGCGCGTCAGGATATGCGGCAAGCTCGCTGTCCCCAACGACAAACACAGCAACAATGACAAGAAATTTCGCCTGTGCAGCCGCGCGCTTTCATCGTCGGAAGGGGGAAATGCTTCAGCCACCGGCACCGGCGGCGCCGCGCGCTCGAGCATTGCATCGCGGGCGCGGGTCCATTGCACATTCGCCTCGGCGGGATTTTTCGGAAACAACGCCAGTTCGCTTTCCCGCTCGCCAATATCGCGCAACGGCCCGTTATGCCGGCGCAAGTCCGCTATCTCCTCCCGAAGCCGCGCCTGCTCCGTATGAAACGACGCGGGCAATTCATCGATCTGCGTCTGGATCTCCTGCGCCTGACGCCGGTAATCGTCGCGGACCCTGGCTTCTTCAGGCGAGTGTTCAACCGCCCGCTCGAGCACTTCCACGCGCTCCAGCAAGCGCCCATAAGAAAGCTGCGGCAACCAGCCGAGTCCCTCGCGATGCGCGATCATTGATACAGGAATCAGCATGGCGCTGATCAGGATGATGTACTGCGCGACCTGAGTCCACGTGACCGCACGCATGCCGCCAAGAAACGAGCACACGAGAATACCGGCGAGCCCGCAGAATATCCCGATAGCGAAATCGATACCGATAAACCGCGATGCAATCAGCCCGATGCCCTGGATCTGCGCGACCAGATAAACGAACGAACACAGGATGGCCGCGAACGCTGCGATCCCTCGTACGAGGTTGCTAGAAAAGCGCGTGCCGAGAAAGTCGGGGATGGTGTAGCGAGCAAGCTTGCGCACATACGGCGCGAGCAGGAACGCAACAAGACAGTAGCCGCCGGTCCAGCCCATCATGTAGGCGAGGCCGTCGTAACCGGTTGCATAGATAGACCCGGCCAGCCCGATAAACGACGCTGCCGATAACCAGTCCGCCGCGGTGGCCATGCCGTTGAACGCGGACGGCACGCGTCGCCCGGCTACGTAATACTCGACCAGATCTGACGTCCGCGACAACAAACCGATCACGGCGTACACGGCTATCGGCACGAACAGGAACACGTAGCCGATCCACATGCCCGGCCCGGTCACACGCTCGATGCGCGCCATCACGTAAATGAACAGGAGGAAGCCGAGCGTGTAAAGCGCGTAGGCCCGGATGAGTCGATGGGTGAGCTTCATCGGCAATTCATGGCTCGGGCTTATCGATGGCACGCACTGCAAGCAGGGCAAGGGTCCGTTGCAGACGGGCATCGGCGATCTGCATCAGCACGATATACACCACGATCAGCGCCACATAGACAAGGATTGCGCCTTGCGCGCCGAAGTAGAACGGCAGCGGGAAGCCTGCAAAACGCACGTGAGCGAGCTGCGTCGCCATGAGCGGAATGCCAAACGAGACCATGAATCCGATCAGCATCAGCACCGTTATCAGCGCAAGATTCATTCGCCAGTACACCCGATGCGCGTGCGCCATCGCCTCCGTGACAGGCGGTGGTCCGGCAAGACTCGAAGCAGGCGGTGGAATTGAAGACATGTGCTTATCTACCAAATGCTTGGAGAAGCGGCAATCGGGATCGACATCGTGTGCCGTTTGGAAATGCAGCCTCGCGATACAGAAACGGCTCCCTGAAACAGGGAGCCGTTCTTTCAAGCCAGATGATACTCAAGCCAAATACTCAAGCCAAACTAATGCGCTTCGCCGAGTTGATCCAGGATCGCGGGATTCTCGAGCGTCGAGATATCCTGCGTGATCTCCTCGCCCTTCGCGAGCGATCGCAGCAACCGCCGCATGATCTTGCCTGAACGGGTCTTGGGGAGGTTCTCGCCGAAACGGATGTCCTTCGGTTTCGCGATCGGACCAATCTCCTTCGCGACCCACGCGCGCAGTTCATTGGCGATCTGCCTGGCTTCATCGCCTTCAGGAAGCGAGCGCTTCAGCACGACGAACGCACACACCGCTTCGCCGGTTGTATCGTCGGGACGGCCTACTACGGCCGCCTCCGCCACGATCGGATTCGACACCAGCGCCGACTCGATCTCCATGGTCCCAAGCCGATGCCCCGACACGTTCAGCACGTCATCGATCCGGCCCATGATCGTGAAGTAACCCGTCTCCTTGTCGCGCACGGCGCCGTCGCCTGCGAGGTACAGCTTGCCGCCAAGCTCTTCAGGGAAGTAGCTCTTCTTGTAACGATCCGGATCGCCCCACACGTTGCGCAACGCCGACGGCCACGGCCGCTTGATCACCAGAATCCCGCCCTGCCCGTTCGGCACGTCCTGACCGGTTTCATCGACGACAGCCGCCATGATGCCCGGCAACGGCAGCGTGCAGGAACCCGGCACAAGCGGCGTTGCGCCCGGCAGCGGCGTGATCATGTGACCGCCGGTCTCGGTCTGCCACCACGTATCGACGATAGGACAAACTCCGCGGCCCACGTTCTCGTGATACCACATCCACGCTTCCGGATTGATCGGCTCGCCGACCGTGCCGAGAATGCGCAGCGAAGAAAGATCGAAGCTCTTCGGATGCACTTTTGCATCGGCTTCGGCCATCTTGATGAGTGACCGGATAGCGGTCGGCGCGGTGTAGAAAACCGTGACCTTGTGCTTCGCGATCATGTCCCAGAAGCGCCCGGCGTTCGGGTAGGTCGGCACGCCTTCGAACACGACCTGGGTCGCACCAATGGCGGTCGGACCATACGCAATGTAGCTATGCCCCGTGATCCAGCCAATGTCGGCGGTACACCAGAACACGTCGTCCGGCTTGGCGTCGAAGGTCCATTTCATGGTGTGCGCGGCCCACAGCAAAAAGCCGCCCGTGCTGTGCTGCACGCCCTTCGGTTTGCCCGTGGAACCGGACGTGTACAAAATGAACAGCGGATGTTCGGCGCTGACCCATTCCGGCTCACACGTATCGGCTTCATGCTCGACGAGTTCGTGCATCCAGAGGTCGCGGCCTTCATGCCATTGCGTCTTGCCGCCCGTGCGCTTGTACACAATCACGCTCTTGACCGCATCGCAACCGCCGGCTGCAATGGCTTCATCAGCAATGTTCTTCAACGGCAGCGCTTTACCGCCGCGCATTTGTTCGTCGGACGTGATGAGAGCCACCGCGCCTACGTCCACGAGCCGTTCGTTGAGCGACTTCGACGAGAACCCGCCGAACACGACCGAGTGCGTCGCGCCGATGCGCGCGCAAGCTTGCATGGCGACCACGCCTTCCACCGACATCGGCATGTAGATCACCACACGATCGCCCTTTTTCACGCCGCGCTTCTTCAGCGCATTGGCGAAGCGGCAGACGCGCTGCAAAAGATCCTGATACGTGACGTTCACAACCGTGCCGTCATCGGCTTCGAAGATGATCGCGTTCTTCGTGCCATGCCCGGCTTCCACATGACGGTCGATGCAGTTATACGACGCGTTGATTTCACCGTCTTCGAACCACTTGAAGAACGGTGGATTCGATTCGTCGAGCACGGTTGTAAACGGCTTGTGCCAGCTAAGCGTCTCGCGTGCAAGTCGCGCCCAGAAGCCTTCGTAATCGCGTTCGGCTTCGGCCGTCAAAGCCTCGTACGCGTCCATGCCAGAGATCGCTGCGCCGGCCATTGCTTTGGGCGAAGGCGGGAAAATACGGCGTTCCTGGAGTACGGATTCAATCGCAGACATCGACAACCCCTTCTTTGATGGTGAATCTGATAACCGCGATTCCGAGGCGAAAGCCCCGAAGCCGCTATGTCTTCAGGCGTGGACGACAGGCGCTTGTTGCCGAGCGTTATGCCGTGTCTCCTGCCTCTGTGCGTGGCCTGCTCGTGCAGCGCAGCATAAGCGTGCCAGGCTTCATACGGTGAAGATAAGCCGCGCGCCTTACCCGCTACTTACGCATTCCAGCCGATACTCACGGGGTATACACGTAGGGGCCGGCCCTTTTACAATGCGGCCCTTTCAACCTCTTAATACAATGATGCGCTTTGCTCTCGCGCGCTGCTTCGCTCGGGCTACTTCCGGGCCACTTCCATTAGGCGCGATCCATGACGCGCCACGCCATGTTAACTGAACTCGTCGTCCGGATTCCAGCTTGAATCGTTACGCGCTCTACCTCGTCGCAGCCATGCTGCTGGTTGGAAGCAATGTCGGCGTCGGCAAGTCGGTGGTCACTTTCATCCCCGTCTCGCTGTTCGCGTTGCTGCGTTTCGTCATTGCAATGGCTGTGCTCTGGCCGTTGCTGCGTCCCGCGAAGATCAGGCTGGTCAAGCGCGGCGAGTGGGCCAACTTGTTCTTGCAAGCGTTCTTCGGCACCTTCATGTTCACGCTGCTGATGCTCAACGGCGTGCAGCGCACGAGCGTGGTCGCGGCGGGCGTGATCACCAGCACGATTCCGGCGGTCGTCGCGTTGTTCTCGTGGTTTTTCCTGAAGGAACGCCCGAACGGGCGTGCGTTGATTTCCATTGCGCTTGCTATTGCCGGGGTCGTCGTGATCAACGTCGCGCAAGGGACGGCCGGCGCGCAAGGAGCGGGGAGCGTGTCCCACGATACTTCGCTGCTCGGCAACCTGATGGTGCTCGGCGCGGTATGTTGCGAGTCGTTCTACGTGATCCTGTCGCGGCGCCTGACGCAGACGCTTCCCGCCATCGATATCTGCGCCTATACGCATTTCTTCGGCTTCTTGCTGATGCTCCCGCTTGGATTTTCGGCGCTTGTCAGCTTCGATTACAGCAGTGTCAGCCTGAGTGTCTGGAGCCTGGTGCTCTGGTATGGGCTTTCAGCGAGCATCTTTTCGTTCTGGCTGTGGATGAAAGGCATCCGGCACGTGGACGGCAGCCTCGCTGGCGTATTTTCCGGCCTCTTGCCGATCGCGGCAGCGCTCTACGGCATTGTGTTTCTTGGCGAACGTCCGACTATCGCGCATGGGATCGCGCTGGCATGCGTGCTTACCGGCATCATCCTGGCCAGCATGAAGGCGAAAACGGCGCCGCCGATGATCTCTTGACCGGGACGGCTTCCAAACGGGTTCATACGCGTTTCGGAACCGCCCCTGAGCAGGTTCTGGCCCCCGCGGCGTGTGCAGACTTCCTCAGGGTTGACCCGCAACCCGCCGGCGGCGGCGCGCTACAATGGCGGGCTTTCTCAAAAAAATGTGCGTGAAATCCCGTTTCGCCTCGTTTTCCCCGGTTTCGCGCTCGCCACGACCAAAGCAGTTACTGGATTCAACCAACCTCCCACGACCCGGCACCGCTCATGTCCGCAGCCCCGAACATCCCCGGCACCCGTCCTCCTCGTCCTTCAATGAAGCCGCTTCCCGCCGTCATCTTCATGAGCCGCTGGCTCCAGGTGCCGCTGTATCTCGGCCTGATCGTGGCGCAGGGCGTCTACGTCTTCCTGTTCCTGAAGGAGGTCTGGCACCTCGTCACCCACATGACGACGCTCGACGAGACCAACATCATGCTGGTCGTCCTCGGCCTGATCGACGTGGTGATGATCTCGAACCTGCTGATCATGGTGATCGTGGGCGGCTATGAGACCTTCGTCTCACGGCTCGGCGTGGAAGGTCACCCTGACCAGCCCGAATGGCTCGATCACGTGAACGCCGGCGTGCTGAAGGTCAAGCTGTCCATGGCGCTCATCAGCATTTCGTCCATCCATCTGCTGAAAACCTTCATCAACCCGGACCAGTACTCCGAACACGCGGTGATGTGGCAGGTGATCATTCACGTGGCATTCCTTGCGTCGGCGCTGATCATGGCGTGGGTCGACCGCCTGACGACGCATACGCATCCGGAGCATTTTCACGAGCCTTCCGGCACGCCCGCGAAGGCGCAAGAGTAAGCACAGGCAAGCACCAGAAAACCACCCATGAGCGCTTTTTAAAGTGCCGCAAACAGCCCCGATAACGTACCGTCCCCACACCCGTTCAGCCATGACCATCATCAAGCAGGAAGACCTGATCCAGAGCATTGCGGATTCGCTGCAGCACATCAGCTATTACCATCCGCTCGACTACATCCAGGCACTCGGCCGTGCGTACGAACTCGAAGAGAGCCCGGCCGCCAAAGACGCCATCGCGCAGATCCTCACGAACAGCCGCATGTGCGCGGAAGGTCATCGGCCGATCTGCCAGGACACCGGCATCGTCACGGTGTTCGTCAAAGTGGGCATGGACGTGCGGTGGGCGAGCGAGTCAGGGTCGGCGACCATGGGCGTCACCGACATGATCAACGAAGGCGTGCGCCGCGGTTACCTGAATCCGGATAACGTGCTGCGCGCATCCATCGTGAGCCCCCCCGAAGGCGCGCGCAAAAACACGAAGGACAACACGCCGGCAGTGATCCACTACGAGATCGTCCCCGGCGATAAAGTCGATGTCCAGATCGCGGCCAAAGGCGGCGGTTCGGAGAACAAGACGAAGTTCGCGATGCTGAACCCATCGGACTCCATCGTCGACTGGGTGCTGAAAACCGTGCCGTTGATGGGCGCCGGATGGTGCCCGCCCGGCATGCTCGGAATCGGCATCGGCGGGACGGCGGAGAAGGCGATGGTCATGGCGAAGGAATCGCTGATGGACGCCATCGATATCCAGGATGTCATCGCACGCGGACCGCAGGACTGGATCGAAGAACTGCGCGTCGAGCTGCACGAGAAGGTCAACGCACTGGGTATCGGCGCACAAGGTCTGGGCGGCCTCGCCACCGTACTCGACGTGAAGATCATGGCGGCGCCCACGCACGCGGCATCGAAGCCGATCGCAATCATCCCGAACTGCGCAGCAACGCGCCACGCACACTTCACGCTCGACGGTTCGGGCGTGGCGAAACTCGACGTACCCTCGCTCGATTCCTGGCCGAAAGTCGAATGGGTCGCGAATACTGAGACGAGCCAGCGCGTGGACCTTAACATGCTGACGAAGGAACAGGTCGCGGCGTGGAAGCCGGGCCAGACGCTGCTGCTGTCGGGCAAAATGCTGACGGGCCGGGACGCCGCACACAAGCGTATTGCCGACATGCTCGCCAAGGGCGAAAAGCTCCCCGTCGATTTCACGGATCGCGTGATCTATTACGTTGGCCCGGTCGATCCTGTCCGCGATGAAGTCGTTGGCCCCGCAGGTCCCACCACGGCGACGCGCATGGACAAATTCACCGACATGATGCTGTCGCAAACCGGTTTGATTTCGATGATCGGCAAGGCCGAACGCGGCCCGGTTGCGATCGATGCAATCAAGAAGCACAAGGCCGCGTACATGATGGCGGTGGGTGGCGCGGCATACCTGGTGTCGAAGGCGATTCGCGGCGCGAAAGTCGTCGCGTTCGAAGACCTGGGCATGGAAGCCATCTACGAATTCGACGTGCAGGATATGCCGGTGACCGTTGCCGTTGATTCGACCGGAACCTCGGTCCATCAGACGGGACCGAAGGAATGGCAAGCAAAGATCGGCAAGATTCCGGTCGCGACGGTTTAAACTACCGCCTTAGCAAATACGCGCTAAAAAGAGCCGGGCCACGTGCCCGGCTCTTTCATTTTCAGGCTAATGCGCAGAGAACCATTTTCATTCTCATTTCACTGCGTGGAAATACGAAATCTTCGCTGAATAGCGGGGAAAACACCATTTTTCATCTTGGCTTTTTAAACTTGAGCGGTTATGTTTGAAAAGCCCACACAAGGAACTAACATGCAAGGCGATATCAAAGCCCTCGAATACCTCAACCAGCAGCTGAAGAATGAGCTGACTGCGATCAACCAGTACTTCCTGCATGCGCGCATGTACAAGCACTGGGGGCTGGAGAAGCTCGGCAAGCATGAATACGATGAGTCAATCGGCGAGATGAAGCATGCCGACTGGCTGATCCAGCGTATTTTCATGCTCGACGGCCTGCCGAACCTGCAGGACCTGCACAAACTGCTAGTCGGTGAAGAGACCGAAGAAATCCTGAAGTGCGACTTGAAGCTCGAACAGATTTCACAGAGCACGTGCAAGGAAGCGATCGCGTATTGCGAATCGGTTCGCGATTTCATCTCGCGTGAAATCTTCGTGAAGATTCTCGACGATACGGAAGAGCACATCGACTGGCTCGAAACGCAGATCGATCTGGTGGCGAAGGTCGGCATCCAGAACTATCAGCAAACGATGATGGGCGAGAACGAGTAAACTACCGGCCACAATGCCCTTCGACGCCCTTCGTTCAGCGGTTGGCTCCGCTGGCAGTTCTGCTGTTAGCTCCTCTCCCCAGGCGCATGGTTTGAGCGCGCCCGTTGCTATTTTCGATTCGGGCCTCGGCGGTTTGTCCGTGTTGCGCGCAGTGCGCGCCGCCTTGCCGGACGAACGGCTGATCTACGTCGCGGACTCGCTGTACGCGCCGTATGGTGAACGCGATGACGACTTTATCGCCGACCGGACGCTCGCGATCGGCGAATGGCTGGTGTCGCAGGGCGCGAAGACGCTGGTGGTTGCATGCAACACGGCGACCTCACAGTCAATCGCTCAAACCCGCGAACGCTTGCCAATTCCGGTGATCGGCGTGGAACCGGGTATCAAGCCAGCGGCGCTCACGTCGCAAACGCGCGTGGTGGGCGTACTGGCAACAGCCGGTACATTACGCAGCGCGCGCTTTCAAGCGCTGGCTGAACGCCATACCAGTGATTGCCACTTCATCCTGCAACCAGGGCACGGCCTCGTGCAGGCAGTAGAACGTTGCGACACGAATTCACCTGAACTCGTTGCGCTGCTGCGAAGCTACGTGCAACCCATGCTCGACGCCAACGCAGACACGCTGGTGCTCGGCTGTACGCACTACCCCTTTCTCGATGAAGCCATTCGCTCCATTGCCGGCGACCGGCTCACGCTGGTCGACACGAGTGTCGCGATTGCGCGGCAACTCGAACGGCAACTGGATTCGTTCGGACTGCGTGCCGCGCCTGTCCAAGCTCATGATCGAGTTCAAGCCGTCGAATTGCCGCGCTTTTATTCCACCAACGACGGCCGGGCTCTGCGGCAACTGGCAGGGTCGCTACTCGGATTAGATGTGACTGTCGAACACGTCGCGATCCCTTCACGACGGACGCTGGCGCTGGAATCCGATCCGGTTTGATGCCGCGGCGCCCAGACTGAACCGCGTCTTGTTCGCGCCACGGACCACAAAATCCCGTACGTCTCGCTAAAAGCCCCTTTGAAGCGCACGGTTTCAGTTTTTTACACAAGCATGGCGCCTTGTACGACAAGGCCGTGCATCCCGTCCCTTTTTTCCGTCCGCTCCACGCCGAAAAAAACCGCGCATCCCTATTGCCAACCTCCGCATAAGGAATGATAATAATTCGCATTAACGTTAGCTATCGCGGTTAATCATGATCGTCTGTGTGTGCAAGTCAGTGTCGGACAGAAAAATTCGCGCCTCGATTGCGGATGGCGTCGCTACCTTCGACGAACTGCAATTCGAACTGGGTGTTGCAATGTGCTGCGGCAAATGTGAAGAAACCGTGCGCGACGTGATGTTGCAAAGCGGTTGCGCGTCGCATTGCAGCGTTCGTGGTGATCAGCATCAGGCGGTGCCGCTGACGTTCTACGAACGCAAGGCCGCGTAAGCTGTTCCAGGTCAACGGGGATTCGCCCGGTGCAAACCGGTGCTATACCGGTTCTGCGGTTCTGCGTTACTGCCCTGCAATGACCATGCAACAGCTCCTACGCGTGATTTTCAAGCCGATCGTCACCCGTCGCCAGCGTTTCCAGGTGTAAATCGCAGTCCCCGCTTCTCCGCCCGCAAGCCAGGTCACATTGAGCCAGCCCGCCAAATCCCCGTCCAAGGAGGGAATGATGGAATTGCTGATCGGTTTCGTGGCCACGCTGTTTATTTCTCTGCTCATCTTTAGAAAATGAAGTCCTCCAGTCTCACATGCTGCATGGGCTTTCGCTGTTCCTACGGCGTCGCCGCCGTAGAACCACGCTGATATGCCGTCTCCCCTGATTTCGCCCGGCAACCCGGCTGCGGCGCTCCATGCTCACTCCTCCCGCTCGATCGAATCCTCAGGCCTCAATCCGCGTGTGATTGCCGCGAGCGTCGCTGTGGTGGCGATTCACGTGGCTCTTCTCGCGGTTGTCCTCACGATGCGAAATGAGCCGCCGCCGCTCGCGATCGTATCGAAGACGATTACTGCCGAACTGATCAGCCCCGCGCCGCCGCAACCGCTCGCAGCGCCTGTGGCCATTCAGTCGACGCCCGTACTTCCGCCGCCGAAACCGGTTCCACCGAAGCCACAACCGAAACCCAAGCCCGTCATTCAGCCGCACGTGAAGGCCGAGCCGACGCCGTTGCCGGAAACCACGGCGCCCTCGCCCGTTGCGGCAGCCGTGCCTGAGCCCGCTCCTGCCCCGCCGGCGCCGCCCGTCGCGGCAGCGCCGGCCGCAGCGGCGCCGGCTATCGGGCGTCCGACCATGGACCTCAACGCGCCGAAGGACGTCGCGCATCTTGAATGCAACATCGCGGTGCCGGACTACCCGGCGATGTCGCGGCGTCGCGGGGAATCGGGAACGGCGCTGGTGAAATTTGTCGTCGGGCTGACAGGAAGGATTGAGAACATCGAACTGAAGAAGAGCAGCGGTTCGTCGCGACTGGATGACGCCGCGCTCGACGCCATGCGCTCAAGCGCGTGCAAGCCCTATAAGGAAAACGGCGTGGCGATCCGCGCTGCGTATTCCCAGCCGTTCGTATTTGGCTTGAACGACTAACGCGACCGTTGAGACCGATTCAACGACCGCTGAACAACACAAAAAAATCGACCTAATTTCTAGATATCTACAGGAACTGCAATGCAAAACTACGGCTTGGCGCATGTCTGGGCGCAAGGGGATTTCGTCACGCGAGGTATCGCGCTCGCGCTGGCGATCATGTCGATCCTGTCGTGGACAGTAATTCTGGTGAAGGGCCTGAACGTGGTGCGCCTGAAGCGCCTCACGAAGAACGCGGAGCAGGCGTTCTGGCATTCGGACGATTTCGACGACGGCATCAAGAAGCTGAGCAGTCATTCCTCGAACGCGCAGGACAATCCGTTCCTCGCGCTCGCCCTCTCGGGTCAGGACGCCTCTGATCATCACCATCAGACCCAACCGCATCTGCACGACCGGATGGACGTATCGGACTGGATCACGCGCTGCCTGAAGGACACCATGGATGAAGGCGTCGGGCGCATGCAGGCGGGGCTGGCTGTGCTCGCATCGATCGGCAGCACGGCGCCGTTCGTTGGTTTGTTCGGCACGGTCTGGGGGATTTATCACGCATTGCTGACCATTGGCGCAACCGGTCAGACGTCCATCGATCAAGTCGCGGGCCCCGTCGGCGAGTCGCTGATCATGACGGCGTTCGGCCTGTTCGTCGCGATTCCGGCGGTGCTCGGCTACAACGCGTTGACGCGCGGAAACAAGACCATTGTCACGAAGCTGAACCGCTTCGCGCACGGCCTGCACGCGTTCTTCGTGACAGGGACCAAGCTCGCGTCCAGCAAGCGGGACGGACTGCGCCTGGCTACGCAGCACGCGGCGGGCGCCGCCGGGTCTGTGTCCGGATCCAAGCAGCCTTCGCGTGTGAGCTAAGGGGACGTCGCCATGGCCATGAGCCCTTTCTCCAGTGACGAGGACGACGGCATGATGAGCGAGATCAACATGACGCCGCTCGTCGACGTCATGTTGGTTCTCCTGATCATCTTTCTCGTCACGATTCCCGCGATCAACCATGCGGTGAAAATCGACTTGCCGAAAGCAAGCAGCCAGCCGCAGGACACAAAACCGGCGCATGTGGACGTTGCCGTCGAAGCAGACGGAACAGTGCTCTGGAATGACCAGAAAGTCGACGACGCCGCGCTGCAGTCGCGCATAGCCGACGCATCGAAGCAGACGCCGCAGCCGGAACTGCGTTTGCGCGCGGACCGCAAGGTGCCGTATGAGCGTGTTGCCGATGTCATGTCTGCCGCGCAAGGCGGCGGGTTATCGAAGATCGGCTTTGTCACCGAGCCGAAGGCGGGCGGCAAGTAACGCGGCACGTTTGCGTGCGTACACGGTTTCGAAAGGTTTCGACGATAGTTTCGAAGCCCTTTCCGAAACCCCAAAGGAAAAAGGCCTTCATCGCGATGATGAAGGCCTTTTTTTGTGTGCGCACCGGCACATTCGGGCTAGCGGTTACTTTGGCGTCGAGACATTCGAATCCGCAGTATCGCTGCATGCGACAGCCGTGCTCGACACGGACAGCGCGATTAGCCCTATCAGGCCTACTATAAAAGTGGCCGTGAGTTTTCGCATAAGCAGCTCCTTAGCGAAGAGATTTCAATATAGCGCCCGAGCACAGCACGTTCAAGCGAGCGGCGATTGAATCTGACCATCACAAGTGCGCGCTTCAATGTCAGAAACTTACGCACACGGCGCGATTAGTCACACTGTTTCGCGAGCGGGCTCCGTGGGGAGAGGACATTCTCCCGGGAAGCGATTGCCGTCATTGATCGACTCGACAAGAAAATCGACGAAAGCGCGAATTGCCGGCACCATGCCCTGCCGCGATAAAAACACCGCATAGAGTTGCGGCGCCGGAAAAGTCCACCCGGGCATCACCGGCGACATCTGGCCCGTCCGCAGCGCCGCGCCGTACATCATCTCCGGCAATGCAGCGATACCCACACCACGCAGCACCGCTTCGCGGATCATGCCAAGGTCCGCAGTGACAAGGCGCGGTTCGTGCTCGAATTCGTGACGCGTGCCGTCGGGCGCAATCAGGCGAAAGACGTGGCGGCCATCGGCCGCCGGGACGTCGATGGTATCGAACTGCGCCAGTTCCGACGGAGTGAGCGGCGGCGCGTTCGGCTTGAGCAGCGAGGGTGCCGCCACCAGCATCTGCTCAGTGCGCCACAGCGGGCGCGCAACGATTGTCGAGTTCACCGGCGGTTCCGAGCGCACGCGCAATGCAACATCAATGGCATCTTCGAACAAATCGATCACGCGATTCGTCACGCTCAAGACGACACGGACTTCGGGGTATCGATGCAAAAAATCGGGCATCACCGCTGACAAGAACGTCTGTGCGATCGTCACCGGCACGCTGACCCGTACACTGCCGCGCGGCGAATCCCGCAGGCTATGCACGATATCAACAGCAGCCTGCGCTTCGGCCAGCATCGCCTTGCAATGCTGGTAGAAGAGCTGGCCGGCCTCGGTCAGTGCGAGTTTTCGCGTGGACCGCTGCATCAAACGCACCCCCAGCGATGTCTCAAGCTCCGACACGCGCCGCGACAAGCGCGACTTCGAGATACCCAGCACCCGCTCCGCCGCCGAGAAACCGCCGTGCTCGACAACGTACGAAAAATACATCAGGTCATTGAGGTCATGCGAATCAGGTTTCATGCGGTCAGGTCTTTCGTTGGGGTTTTCGTGGGTATTTCGTTGTTCTACAGGCGGGACAATCCATTGCGGTTTGATGGCTTTTTCCGCGAAATACCATCCATATAATAGCGCTATGTTTTAAATTTGGCGCTAATGCCCCACCCGTTGCACCGGCCACGCTGGCCCGACCCAAGCGAGGACAAAATGGAAAGCACACGTAGTATCGAACGCACGATTGCCGCGCTCCGCACCGTGGAGGGCGGCGGTTTTGTCGTCCATCGCCCGTTCCCGACGCGGCTCCTGATGGATTTCGACCCGTTCCTGCTTCTCGATGAAATGGGCCCCGTCGATTACGCGCCCGGCGAGGCGAAAGGCGCGCCCGATCATCCGCATCGCGGCTTTGAAACGGTGACGTACGTGCTCGAGGGCCAGTTCGGCCACAAAGATTCGGCCGGACATTCGGGCACGCTGCGTCAGGGCGACGTGCAATGGATGACAGCCGGTTCCGGCGTGGTTCACAGCGAGATGCCCGATCCCGAATTCACGCGTACCGGCGGCCGCGTACATGGCTTGCAGCTGTGGGTAAACTTGCCCAAGCGCGACAAGATGATCCCGCCGCATTATCAGGAAATCGCGTCGGAACAGATCCCGGTCGCAACCAGCAATGACGGCCGCGTGCGGGTGAAGGTCATCGCGGGTGAAGCGCTTGGCGTCAAGGCAGCGATCGAAACGCGTACGCCCATCCTTTATCAACATTTTTCGCTGCAACCGGGCGCGTCGGTGGTGCATCCCGTGCCGCGGGACTTCCGTGTGTTTGGTTATGCGTTGTCGGGTAGCGGTCTGTACGGCGACGCGAAGCAAGCCGTGCGGGCGCAGCAGATGATCGTGTTCGCCAACGATGGCGACACAGTCACGTTTGCCGCCGGCGACGAGCCGCTCGAGTTGCTGCTGATCGGTGGCGTGCCGCTCAAGGAGCCGGTAGTCCGCTACGGCCCGTTCGTGATGAACACGGAGGAAGAGATCCGCCAGGCCGTGGTCGACTACCAAGCGGGACGCATGGGTGCAATCACCCACTAGGCAACCTCGCCGCCGTCGGGCGGGGACCATGATCAGACCGTGCTTGTTTCACCGGCGCGGCACGAATGACACTATTTGCGTCACAATAGTCGTTCGTGCCGCGCCGTTTTATCGTCTGATTTTATTACGCGCGCTGTCTGCCCACCCGCTAATTCTGGAGTAACCGCATGTCCGAAAAGTTTGTGACGCCGGCTGTCAGCGCGCATATTGGTGCGACGGATTTTCAGGTTTCGCTGAACGACGGCCAGCATGACTGGATCGCCGACGAACCGTCATCACACGGTGGCGCAGATACCGGCCCGACTCCCCACGGCTTGTTGCTGTCGAGCTTGGGCGCGTGTACGTCGATCACGCTGAAGATGTACGCGAAGCACAAGGCATGGCCGCTTGAAGCGGTGCAGGTGACGCTTACCATGGACATTACGCCCGAGGGCACGTTGATCGACCGCCAGATCCTCTTGACCGGCGAACTCGATAACACCCAGCGGGAACGCCTATTGCAAATTGCAAATGCGTGCCCCGTGCACAAGATTCTCAGTGGCGCGATCATGATCCATTCGGGCCTTACGCCTGCATAAGCGGGCTGCATAAGCGGGCTATACGAGCGCCACGCTCTCCCGCTAGTTGAACAACCAAGGAAACTGTCGTTTTGAATTTCGAACACCTCATCCAGATCAACGACCCGCTCAATCCATTTGTGGAATCGATGACCCGCGAACAGGTCTGGCATGGACTCGTACTGCGCGTGGAACAACCGCAATTGTTCGTGATCGGCCTGGATCGCTGCGTGATCCTGTCGCGTGTTGGCGACGTGCTCGAACGCGACCTGCACTATGGTCAGGCGGTCGTGCGTGACCGCGTGACGCTGATCCCCGAAACCAGTGTTCGCTACGACATCCTGCCGACCGCCGAACACGTCGGGGGCTCGCTGACCATGAGTATCGAGCAACCGGACGAGCTCCAGTTGTTCCTGCGTTTCACCTACGCCACCACCCTGCCCGTAGCCGACGATCCCAAAGCGAGCCCCGACGCGCTTCAGACGCAGGAGATCGTGAAGTCGGCGTATCGGGAAGCAGATATCGACACTGTCAGGCTTATCCGGCAATTCGCTCATGGCAATCTCGAAGGCCCACTGCACTGACGCACCAGAACGTTTCGACAGCCGGACAGTCAATGACTATCGAAACGTGCAATCGATGAAAACTTCGTTGTTGTAAATGGGAATGGTTATCATTAAGATAATTCCATTGACTCAACGAACGGATTCTTCGATATGACCGACCTCCTGCGCCCCAACACGCTTCGGCTACGTCGCTCGGTCGATCGCTCCGCGGCGGCCACTATCTCGCGGTCCCGGGCGGCAGCTGTAACGACCGCGCGTCCTGCGCCGTCGAGCGGCGTGTCGGAGAGCGGCGAGCGCTCTGAGCGCTCACTCCGCAGCGACACGTTGCTGCAAGGTCATAGCCACGTCAGCATCATGCATAACGGTGAGACGTATCAGTTGCGCGCAACGCGCCTGGGCAAGCTGATTCTCACCAAGTAACACGTAGAAAGCACGACAGAATTGCAGTACCGGGTATTGTGGGGACCACCTCTTCGAGAGGTGTTTGGCACTAGCCAGCAATGACGGCTTGCACGCGAGACTTTAGACCCCTTCGTGCAAACACCAGCCAGTCGTCGATAGCCAGCGAAGCCGCTTTTTTT
>DASYLW010000454.1:0-5082 GCA_036009385.1 Caballeronia sp. | reverse complement strand
ACCGAGGCACAATTCCGAAACGAACAAGCCGGTATTGCCGAATTTTCTGTTACGCATGCTGGGTCCCTTAGAATTCATCCTGAACTAGCGGCCTGTAGACTTCAGGTTGGCCGCTTCGCGACGGAACAACCGAACGCCCGTTCGGTGTTTCAGCAACGCCGCGATGAAGCAGTATCTGCCTGTGCCGCGATGCGTGGCTAGCCTGATCCTGTCGGATCATTGCCTGATCCTGCAAAGGCCGCGCGTATCGCTGGGCGAAAACGCGCGGGCGCGAGTAAGCTGGGTGCCATTCCCCGGCAATGCGTGATTAATCGCCATTAGCATTGAATGGCATCTGAATGGCATCCGATCGGCACCTGACGGACGGCAACTCTTCTCCATCCTTGCATGACTGTGGCCGTTCCCGGGCAACAGCCGCGCAAACTCACTATCTGTGAATCATGGCCCTGAATGAGACGGCGGATTCCGCCATCGACCCTACAAATCACGCTGACCACACTAGTCATGCTGACCACGCTGTCAACGGCGGCGCCTCTGCGCTGCTTGATCCGGGCCTCGATCACGCCCGGCTCGATCTTGTCGCGTTGCTGGATCGCTTCACGGCAGACACCGCCGGCACGTGCCAAACGGCGGTGCACGGTTTGTTCCTGCATCGGATCGTGCACTGCGGCGGTCCGAGCCACGGCATCCAGACGCCGGCGCTTGGTGTGATCGCGCAAGGGTCGAAGCGGATCATGGTGGGCGACGAACTGTATGTGTATGACCCCATGCATTATCTGGTTTCATCGGTGGATCTGCCGGTGATGGGGCAGGTCACCGGCGCGACCGAAGACAAACCGTACCTGGGCATGCGGCTTGACCTGGATGTCGAGGAAATCACCAAGCTGATCCGTGACGAAAGCCTGCCGCCGTCGACGCCCGCGGACGCCTCGCGCGGCCTCTATGTCAACCGCCTCGGCACGTCGCTGATGGACGCCGTGTTGCGCTTGCTGCGCCTGCTCGATACACCCGAGGACATTCCGATTCTCGCGCCGCTGGTCAAGCGCGAGATCCTGTATCGGCTGCTGATGAACGGGCCCGGCGCGCGCTTGCGCCAGATTGCGTTGCAGGACAGCCAGACGCAGCGCATCGCAAAGGCGATCATGCTGCTGCGCCAGCACTTCGACCAGCCGTTGCGCGTGGAGTCGATCGCTCGCGACGTGCATATGAGCGTCTCGTCGCTGCATCATCATTTCAAGGCCGTGACGGCGATGAGCCCGCTGCAATACCAGAAGCAGTTGCGGCTTCAGGAAGCGCGCCGCCTGATGCTGATCGACATGACCGATGCAGCAACAGCGGCGCATCGCGTGGGGTATGAGAGCGCATCGCAATTCAGCCGCGAGTACAGCCGCCTGTTCGGTGCGCCGCCGTTACGCGATACCCGCAAATGGCGCGAGACTGCCAGCGCGTGATCGAAGTTCGAGGCGCCGCATTGATGCAGCCGGAAGCGAAAAAGCCAGGGACGTCCCTGGCTTTTTCGCTTTTAACGCCTGCAAGAGGCAGCCGGTCAACGATCAAAAATCAGCGATCAATAGTAACGATGCGGAGGGCCATAATTACGCGGTGCGTGATGGCGTTCCCACTCGCGCCGCTCCCAGTAGCGATGTCCGTCGTAATACCGGTCGCCGTGCCAGCCGCGACTGTCGACGTGAACGTAGCCGGGGCGGAAATGATCGTCGGCGGACGCTGTAGTGGTGAAGCCGAGACTCGTTGCTGCCGCCACCGCGAGCGATGCGGCTGCCAAGCTTTTTTTGAGTGTCAACATGTTAGTTTCCTTCGCGCTGTGATCCGGTTTTGTCCTGCGGTTTGTCGCTTTATCCAGCTAAGCCACGCTTAGTAGCGGCCGTAGTCATGATGGTGATATCCACCGCCATCCGGTACGACGATACAACCACCCAGGGCGCTGCCAAGGAGTACTGCGAGCGCGGCTAGAATTGCTAATCGTTTCATCGGTTTCTCCAAGTGAAATCCGTGAAATCAATTTAGCAATTAGATAAATGACAAGCCGTTTGCGTTTGTAAGGAAAAGTGCGATTGGAAATATTCGCGAAAGGCGCCGAAGCCTTTCGCCTCCGGCGCTGTTACCGAACGATCCTGGGTCTTACATTTGGGGTGAGCGAAACCCCGACTACATGGCCGTCGCGCACGCCGCAGCGGCTGTCTACACGCGTCCATTGCGACTCTCCGCGGACTTTGGCGAAGGCGCGCATCGCGATGACTTCGTCTACGGGTACGGGATTGACAGCGCTAAAGATAGTGGTGTCGTTATCGACCTTTGCGCGCAGCACGCGCCGGTCCGGAACGATAAACGTGTCGTATCTGGGCGTCATGGCGACCCATCGATCAAACGCTGCCACGCACCGGATCACCGGTTCAGGGACGTGCATGCGGGTCAGGTAGGCGTAGTCTTCTTTCGAGGGATCGGGCGTTTCTGCGGTCTGCGCGTGACTGAATTGAACCGTTAGTGCGCAGAGGATCAAGCCGAAAACAGGAGATGAAGATTTCATGCGGGCAGGAGTAGATGGCAAAGAGATGACGGAGATGGCGAAGAGCAGTTGATGGATAACGTTGAAACACGGCATCAGACCGTGGCTTGAAGTGTACCGCGTGAATGCTCGCACGCTGCCTTTCAGGTCTGCACGAGCGACGCCTTGCGCCCGCCCGGATCGTCAGGCTGGATTGCGGTTGCCACGTCCGGGTGCGACAAGCACGATAATATCGTTCACACGCCACTTTGCCGGATATTCGCGAATGACTGACCTCAAGCTGAATTCAACCCCGTCGCCGAGACTGACCAGCCTGTCCCACGGTGGCGGCTGCGGTTGCAAGATCGCGCCGGGCGTGCTCGCCGACCTGTTGAAACGCGGCGTGCCATTGCCGTTCTTCCCCGACTTGCTGGTCGGCAACGACACCGCCGACGACGCGGCGGTTTATCGTTTGAACGATGAGCAGGCGATTGTTGCGACCACCGACTTCTTCATGCCGATCGTCGATGACCCGTTCGACTTCGGCCGTATCGCCGCGACCAACGCGCTCTCCGATGTCTACGCCATGGGCGGCAAACCGATCCTGGCGCTCGCGCTCGTCGGCATGCCGATCAACGTGCTGCCGCACGAGGTGATCGCGGCCGTGCTGAAGGGCGGCGAGTCGGTCTGCGCCGAAGCGGGCATCCCGCTCGCGGGCGGTCATTCAATCGATTCCGTCGAGCCTATTTATGGCCTCGCGGCAATCGGCATCGTGCATCCGAAGCGCGTGAAGCGTAACGCGTCGGCTCGCCCCGGCGACGTGTTGATCCTTGGCAAGCCGCTCGGCGTGGGCGTGTTGTCGGCGGCGCTGAAGAAGGACCAACTCGATGCCGCCGGCTACGCCGCGATGATCGCCGCCACCACCAAGCTGAATCGCCCTGGCGCGGATCTGGCCGCGCTCGACGCCGTGCACGCGCTCACCGACGTGACCGGCTTCGGCCTGCTCGGCCACACGCTGGAACTCAGCCGTGGCGCCGGGCTCACGGCACGCCTGCGATACGCCGACTTGCCGTGGTTACCCGGCGTAGAGGCGTTTGCGAAAGCCGGAGTAGTCACCGGGGCATCCGGGCGCAACTGGACTGCGTACGGGCACGACATCACGCTGTCGTCCTCATTGCACGATGCGGCACGAAGCCTGCTCACCGACCCGCAGACTTCAGGCGGCTTGCTGGTGTCGTGCGCGCCCGAGGCAGTCGACGAAGTGCTCGCCATCTTCCGCGCGGACGGCTTTGATCAGGCGGCCGTGATCGGAGAAATGATCGATGGAGCGAGCCGCGTGGAAGTGGTTTAGCGCGCCTGTAAGTGGATTCCCGAGAGCGTCCCTGACCCCCGTCAGCCAGGAGCACGATGAAAGAAGAATCGCCGAAAGCCATTTTTTATGCGCTCGCAGCCAACTTTGGCATTGCCGTCTGCAAGTTTGGCGCGGCCGCGTTCACCGGTTCCGGCTCCATATTTGCCGAAGCCATTCACTCCACCGCGGACTGCGGCAACCAACTCCTGCTGCTGTTCGGACTCAAGCGTTCCCAGGCGCCCGCCGACGTATTGCATCCGCTCGGTTCGGGCCGCGAAATCTACTTCTATTCCATGCTCGTCGCGCTGCTGCTGTTCTTCGCCGGTGGCGCGTTTTCGGTGTATGAAGGCGTGCACCGCATCGCCCGGCATGAAGTGGTCAGTAATCCGATTGTCGCGCTCGTCGTGCTCGGGGTATCGGTCGTGCTCGAATCGTTTTCACTGGCCGGCGCGTTGCGCGAAATTCGCAAGACCTCTGGAAACAAGTCCCTCTGGCGATGGTTTCGGGAGACACGCGAATCCGAATTGATCGTGGTCACGGGCGAAGATGTTGCCGCGCTGGCGGGTCTTGCCATTGCGTTTTGCGCCGTGCTGATGACCATGATCACCGGCAATCCCGTCTACGATGCAGCGGGTTCGATTGGCGTCGGCGTGCTGCTCATGGTGATTGCGTATCTGGTCGCGCGCGAGGTTAAGTCGATGATCGTCGGGGAGTCGGCGAGTCCGGAAGTGCGCCGGGCTATCGATGCTCACTTGCGCGCGCGCCCGGAAATTGTCCGCGTAATCAACCTGATTACGTTGCAGTGGGGCAAGCAGATCGTGGTCGCCGTGCAAGCGGAGATGGTGGACTACGACAGTGGCCGCGCGATGGTCGATGCAATCAATGTGATCGAAGCGGATCTGCAGCGCGCGTTTCCCGAAGCGCGCTGGGTTTTCTTCGAACCGGATATTCCCCGCGTGGCTTAGGTGCGCGCTTAGGTGCGCGCTTAGTTGTGTGGCCTGGCGGGCAAGACGACCTGTCCAGCCAGGGTTCCCCTAAACTTCATCAGGTCGCGCAAAATCAGGAATCAAGGCAAATGTGCTGGCGGCCGACCATGGTGCGGTCGTGGGGTATCGGGCGTTGCGGGAAGCTGGGTGTCGCCGCTGGCGGGAAGCAGGGTGGTGCCTTCGTCCGGCGGTGCAACGCTGTCCACTTGCTTGCTCACTGCCGCAGCCGATGGCGGGATGGG
>DASYLW010000453.1:0-3335 GCA_036009385.1 Caballeronia sp. | reverse complement strand
TGTGCATCAGCCCGTGGAACTTCCCGCTCGCGATCTTCATGGGACAGGTCGCGGCCGCGCTCGCTGCCGGTAATCCGGTGCTCGCGAAGCCGGCTGAACAGACACCGCTGATTGCGGCGCAAGCCGTGCGCATCCTGCGCGAAGCCGGCGTGCCGCCGGGCGCGGTGCAATTGCTGCCGGGCAATGGCGAAACCGTGGGCGCGGCGCTGGTCGCCGATCCCCGTACGCGTGCCGTGATGTTCACCGGTTCGACGGAAGTCGCGCGTCTGATCAACAAGACCTTGTCCGAACGCCTCGACCCGGATGGCCGGCCGATTCCGCTGATCGCGGAGACGGGCGGTCAAAATTCGATGATCGTCGATTCGTCGGCGCTGGCCGAGCAAGTGGTCGCGGACGTGTTGCAATCGTCCTTCGATTCCGCCGGTCAACGCTGTTCCGCGCTGCGCGTGTTGTGCCTGCAGGACGACGTCGCGGATCGCACGCTTGAAATGCTCACGGGCGCGATGCGGCAACTCGGGATGGGAAATCCCGACCGGCTTTCCACCGATGTCGGCCCGGTGATCGATGCCGAAGCGAAGCAGAGCATCGACGCGCATATTGCATCGATGCGCGAGAAGGGCCGCAACGTCGTGCAGTTGCCCATGCCCGAAGGCTGTGCGCAAGGCACGTTCGTCCCGCCGACGTTGATCGAACTTGATTCCATCGATGAGTTGAAGCGCGAGGTCTTCGGCCCGGTACTTCACGTAGTGCGGTATCGCCGGGCACATCTTGATAAACTGCTCGACCAAATTAAAGCGACGGGTTACGGGCTGACGCTGGGCATCCATACGCGTATCGATGAAACCATTGCGCACGTGGTCAGCCGGGCGCACGTGGGCAACATCTATGTGAACCGGAACGTGATTGGCGCAGTGGTCGGCGTGCAGCCGTTCGGCGGCGAAGGTTTGTCGGGTACGGGTCCGAAAGCGGGTGGTCCGCTGTACTTGCAGCGGCTGCTTGCCAAACGTCCCACGGGCTTGCCGAAATCGCTGGAAAGCGCGCTGATCGTGGATCAGACGGCCGCGAATGAAACGCCGGCTGCGTTGACCGCGTTGCGCGATTGGGCGATCGCCGAGCGTGATCCGCAAACGGCGGCGCGTTGCGAAGGCCATCTGCAACACGTGATGACCGGTGCGACCGCCGTGCTGGCAGGCCCGACCGGCGAGCGCAACACCTACACGCTCGGCGCGCGCGGAACGGTTCTCTGCGTGGCATCGACGGCAAGCGGCGCTCGCGCGCAACTCGCCGCAGTGCTCGCCACGGGCAATAAAGCGCTGTTTTCCGGCGCGGCGGGTGAACAACTCGTGGCTGCGTTGCCGGCGTCGATCAAGCCGTATGCATCGACGCGCAAGAGCCAGGACGCGCCCTTCGATGCGGTCTTGTTCGAAGGCGACAGCGACGAATTGATGGCGTTGGTGAAGGACGTCGCGAAACGCCCCGGGCCGATCGTTTCGGTGCAGGGCGTGCCGGCGGGAGCCTTCGCCGACGACGCACACGATGGCGAGCAGGAATACGCGCTCGAACGGTTGCTGACGGAACGCTCGGTGAGCGTGAACACGGCGGCCGCGGGCGGCAATGCGAATTTGATGACGATTGGCTGAGCTGTTATCAGCACGGCCGGTTGGCTCAAACAAACGGCAGCAGGCACGGCGATCCCGGCACACGCTGCCACTTACATGGGAATCAGGAGAGTTTATGGATTACACGATGAAGAAGCTGGCAGCAGCAATGTTGGTCGCAGGTCTGTCGGTTGCCGCAACAGCTCAGGCTCAAACTGCTGAAGACGTGAAGGTAGGATTCGCCGGCCCGATGACCGGCGCGCAAGCGCACTATGGCAAGGATTTTCAGAATGGCGTAGTGCTCGCGGTTGAAGATTTCAACGCGACCAAGCCGGTGATCGGCGGCAAGCCGGTTCGCATCGTGCTCGATTCCGCTGATGACCAGGCTGACCCGCGCACCGGCACGACCGTCGCTCAAAAGCTCGTGGACGATAACATCAAGGGCATGCTCGGTCACTTCAACTCGGGCACGACGATCCCCGCTTCGCGCATCTACGCGAACGCCGGCATTCCTGAAATCGCGATGGCAACCGCGCCGGAATACACGACGCAAGGTTACAAGACCGCGTTCCGCATGATGACCTCGGACACGCAGCAAGGGTCGGTAGCCGGCGAGTTCGCGGTGAAGACGTTGAAGATGAAGAAGATTGCGATCGTCGATGACCGAACGGCTTATGGCCAGGGTCTCGCCGACCAGTTCGAGAAGGCCGCGAAGGCATCGGGCGCGACGATCGTGGATCGTGAATATGCGAACGACAAGGCTGTCGACTTCAAGGCCATCCTGACCAAGATCAAGTCGTTGAATCCGGACCTCGTGTATTACGGCGGCGCAGATTCGCAAGCCGGCCCGATGGTCAAGCAGATGAAGACGCTGGGCATGCGCGCGCCGTTGATGGCGGGCGAAATGGTCAAGACCGACACGTTCCTGAAGATCGCCGGCACTGCAGCAGACGGCACGGTGGCATCGCTGGCTGGTTTGCCGCTCGATGAAATGCCGGGTGGCGCGGCTTATGTGGCGAAGTACAAGGCGCGTTTCAATGAGGACGTGCAAACGTACTCGCCGTACGCGTACGACGGCGCAATGGCCATGTTCGCTGCAATGAAGAGCGCGAACTCGACCGATCCGGCGAAGTACCTGCCTTTGCTCGCTAAAACCGGCATGGCCGGTGTGACGTCGAAGCAACTCGCGTATGACTCGAAGGGCGATTTGAAGAACGGCGGCATCACGCTGTACAAGGTCGTCGACGGTAAGTGGACGACGCTGCAAAGCGTGGGTGGGAAGTAAGGTTTAGTTGGTGTTGTGAGGTTGTTGCAAGCCCCGCATGCGCTTTGCGCCGCGGGGTTTTTTTTGCATATTACGCGCCGAAATCCTCTTCCCAGTATTCATTCTCCCGGCGTACATCGCTGCCTCGCGCTTCTTCAGTTTTCCTTAGTTCTACGCGACGAATTTTCCCCGAGATCGTCTTTGGCAATTCATGGAACTCGATCCGTCGAATGCGCTTGTACGCAGCCAGTTTCTGCGCAGCGAACTTCAGGATTTCGCCGGCGGTTTCCTTGGTCGGTTCATAACCATTGCGCAACGCGACGAACGCTTTGGGCACCGATAAACGCAGCGGGTCCGGACTCGGCACCACGGCCGCTTCGGCGACCGCCGGATGCTCGATCAGCACGCTCTCCAGCTCGAACGGACTGATCCGGTAATCTGCCGCCTTGAAGACATCGTCGGAGCGGCCTACG
>DASYLW010000452.1:0-3689 GCA_036009385.1 Caballeronia sp. | reverse complement strand
TCACGCGCCACGCGCCTGACGAATTGATCTACCCGGCGCAAGGATATCTGGGCGTGACCTACACGCCGGGGATCGTATTTATCCAGGTGACATGGAACACCGGCCGCACGATTGAGATGAAGAAAGCGTTTTACCGCGCGGTGGCGGATGGCATACACGCCAGGACGGACGTACGAAAGGAGGATGTCTGGATCAACCTGGTCGAGGTGAATCGCGAGGACTGGTCGTTCGGCAATGGCGACATGCACTACGCGCCCAAGTAGTCGCCATGTCCTTGCAGATGTAATGAAGCACCGCCGGTCGCGCACGAACGTGCACAAACGCGGCCGGCGGCCATTCGATTACGCGTCAATGCGGACGCCTGTGATTCAAAGCGATGAACACACCCATCAGCGTGACAAAGGCCAGCACGAGCAAGCTTGCGTTGAGCAGCACATGCGGATAGCCAAGTTCGCCGACATCGATGAACGGATAGGGATAAAAGTCCGACGTACTGCCGCGCCAAAGCGTGATGCAAAGATAACCTAGCGGATAGATCAGCCAGAGCAGGCATTGCCGCAAAGTCAGATGAAAGCGCGGCACGAACAGCATCCAGTAGATTGCCGACAACACGGGAATAACGGTGTGCAGGCATTCGTTGAGCACCGCCCGATATCCCGAAGGCGTCCACAGGTGACGCAGCAACAGGTTATACGCCATCCCAACAAACACGATGTACACCACGACCGCTGTCACCACTGGCGGCTTGCGAAAAAATCTTCCGAGCGGCGAGCCGCCAAGGGCGGCGACACACGAAAAACACAGGGCAACAGCGAATACGGTCAGGTTCGTCAGATAGCTGCTAAGCCGCTCTATCCCGTCGAATACGCTTAGGCCCCGGGCTACCATCCGGTGAACCGTGACATCGGTTTGCGCAGCGAGCGCGAGCCACGCGATTGTCGCGATGCACGCGGCCAGCAATAACGACGTCGTGCCGGGCGTATGCAAGGGCAACGCGTGCTCTGCCCCGGTCTGTTGCGGGCTTTGCATCGGGCTATGGGTCTGGCTTTCAGGCGGCGAGGAAATAGGCTTGGGCATGCCGCGATTTTATACGCCGCCCGTTAGCGCTGCAGAGCGTAGGGCTGCAGAGCGGCCAGCAGCCGGCACAAACACGCGCAAACACGCACAATCACGCGCAAGCAAGCTCAGGAGATCTTGAAGATGTTTTGCGGGCCGCGTACGTACAGCCCCTCGGCTTTCAGGAGAATGCGTTCGCGATACAGATCGAAGGCGGCGAGCACGGCGGATTCGCCCGACCCCATTTGCGGATTGAAACTCGATAGGGCTGCATCGTCTATCTGGAATGAGATCTCGCGCGAACCGTCATACCCCCAGAAGCACACGCAGTGCCGGGAGTTGTCGTAGGAACGACTTGGGTTCGGGAAATTGAGTTTCATACGTCATCCTAGTCCTAATACCGCGACGTGCGCGACGGTGTTGCTCATGGTAATTACCCTGACTTACTCTTGCCGCAACAAGCGTAATGGGCCGACACCGAGAAAAATCAGGAAGCAATTACCGCTAGCAGTTAGCAAGCGCTTGAGCCTTAATCGCGCACTTCCCTGTACGGATTTCGTAATGCGCCTGGCGCATCGACTCTCTCGTATCGCGCCCTCCGGTTCAAGTAAACTCTGGTGCCACGCAATCGATCGAACCCTCGGCGCCTTGCTTGCATGCGCGTCGTTTGCTCTACCTGAAATACCCTCGCCGCCTTGTGAAACCTGCCAACTTCCGACTCACCGCCGCCGTTGTAGCCAGCGCGCTTTTTATGCAAAACATGGACGGCACGATCGTCGCGACGGCCCTGCCCGCCATGGCGCGCGACCTTGGCGTTGACCCCGTGCATCTGAGCAGTGCTATCACGGCTTATCTGGTGGCGCTGACGGTGTTCATTCCGGCTAGCGGATGGGTTGCCGATCGCTTCGGTGCGAAGCGCGTCTTCATGTGGGCGATCGCAACGTTCACGCTGGCTTCGCTCGCGTGTGCCGCGGCTGCGAACCTCCCGCAGTTGATTGCTGCGCGCATCGTGCAGGGAATCGGTGGCGCCATGATGGTGCCAGTCGGACGTCTGATCCTGTTCCGTGGCGTCAAACGCGAGGAGCTGTTGCAGGCCACCACGTGGCTCACCATGCCGGCTCTCATCGGCCCCTTGATGGGTCCGCCACTGGGAGGCTTTCTCACCGATACCCTCTCGTGGCGCAGCATCTTCTGGGTCAACGTGCCTGTGGGCATCGTGGGTCTGCTGCTGACCTGGCGCTTGCTGCCGGCCGCGCCTCCCGCACATCACGCGCCACCCGACGTTCGCGGAATGATCTTGATCGGCGGGTCGCTGACGCTGTTCATGACCGGCATTGAATGCGCAGGACGTGGCGTCCTGCCGCCGTTCGCGTCGCCTGCGTGCGTCGCGGCGGGCGTGCTGATGTTCTGGATGGCCGTCAGGCACTGCCGCCGCGTGGACGATCCGGCCGTCGATTTCTCCCTGCTCTCCATACCGACTTTTCATGCGGCGACCATTGCGGGAAGCTTGTTTCGCGCCGGTGCCGGCGCGCTGCCTTTTCTCGTGCCGCTGACGTTGCAAGCCGGGTTCGGCTATAGCGCTTCCGCCAGCGGCCTCGTCACGTTCGCTAGCGCGCTAGGATCATTTTGCATGCGCCCCATGACATCGCTTGCACTAAGGCGCTTTTCCGTGCGCACCGTCTTGTGTGCCGGCAGCGTTTCGTTTGCCGCCGTGCTCGCGGTGTGCTCGTTCATGTCGCAGAACTGGCCGGCTGGCGGCATCTTCTTGTTGCTGCTTGTGGGCGGATTGTCGCGTTCGCTCAGCTTCGCCACCATGGGCGCACTCGCTTTCGCCGACGTCCCCAAGGCCAGGCTTGCTGCCGCCACTTCGTTCCAGGGGACCGCTCAGCAACTGATGAAGGCGGTCGGCGTGACAGTTGCGGCGGGGACAATTCAAGTCACCATGATCGTGGCCCCTGGCGCGCATGCTGAACGGTGGCAGCTGGCCTCGGCTTTTATCGTTACCGCGCTCGTTGTCATTAGTTCTTATCCGATGTTCATGCGGATGCCCGCTGAAGCAGGTGAAGGAATTTCTGCTGCGCGAGGATCCGCACGCGGGACCGCGGGCGAGGTCAAGTGACGCTGTAAGGGAACGCTAAAGGAGACCTAACTAAGCTCCGATCAGCACTCCGGTCCTGAATGGGACTGCGCCCGTTACACGGCCCATCGGTGCGCCGGCGATTACAAAGCGGATCGCCCGGCGCATATAAAAGACACCGTCGTTTTTTGTCGTGAGCGTGGTCACCTCATCCGTAATCGGATCGACGATGTCGAAGACCGGGTCCCCCGCTTTCAGGTGTGCCCCAACCTGCGCGCGATACACCACCACGCCGCTTGCCGGCGCAATGAACTGCTCGCTGCCCGCCAGCGGCGTTGCCGGATGATTGGGCAGCGGCAGCTCGCGCGCCACGCCCTCAATCACACCCCGATACGTCAGGTAATCGACAATTGCTGCCGCGTCCTGCTCGGCGAATTCATAGGACACGTCGCGCTGGCCGCGATGCTCGACTGTGAGCGCAACGTTAGGCGCGGCGAGCGGCGTGCCCTCGCCCAGAAGCACACGAACGTCGTTCCAGAGTTGCGTATGAACCTCG
>DASYLW010000451.1:0-5106 GCA_036009385.1 Caballeronia sp. | reverse complement strand
GGCAAGCAGTACATCGACTACATCGGTTCCTGGGGGCCGATGATCCTAGGTCACGTTCATCCCGAAGTGCTCGAAGCCGTGCAACGTGTGCTCGCAAACGGGTTTTCGTTCGGTGCGCCGACCGAATCCGAGATCGAGATTGCGGAAGAGATCTGCAAGCTGGTGCCGTCGATAGAACAAGTGCGCATGGTGTCGAGCGGCACCGAGGCGACCATGAGCGCGCTGCGTCTCGCGCGCGGATTCACGAAGCGGGACCGGATCATCAAGTTCGAGGGTTGCTATCACGGTCATGCGGACAGCCTGCTCGTGAAAGCGGGATCGGGTTTGCTGACGTTCGGCAACCCCACGTCCGCTGGCGTTCCCGCCGATATCGCCAAGCACACGACCGTGCTCGAATACAACAACGTCGAGCAGCTTGACGAAGCGTTTGCCGCGTTCGGCGCGGAAATAGCGTCGATTATCGTGGAGCCGGTGGCCGGCAACATGAACCTTGTGAAAGCCACGCCCGAGTTCCTGCAAGCACTGCGCGCACGTTGCGACGAGTACGGCTCCGTGCTGATTTTCGATGAAGTCATGTGCGGATTTCGCGTGGCGCTGGGCGGCGCGCAGCAGGTCTATGGCATCAAGCCGGACCTGACGTGCCTGGGCAAGGTGATCGGCGGCGGCATGCCGGCTGCAGCGTTCGGCGGGCGCCGGGACATCATGGCGCATCTCGCGCCGCTCGGCGGTGTGTACCAGGCGGGCACGTTGTCGGGGAATCCGATCGCGGTCGCGGCCGGGTTGAAAACGCTGCAACTGATCCAGGCGCCGGGATTCTACGAGACACTCACGAAGCAAACCCGCCGTCTCGCCGATGGCTTGGCCGCCATCGCAAGGCAAGCGAAGGTGCCGTTCTCGGCGGATGCTATCGGCGGCATGTTCGGCCTGTATTTTGCAGAGCGCATCCCGGGCAGTTTCGCTGAAGTCACGCAAGGCGACACGAAGCGCTTCAACGCGTTTTTCCACGCGATGCTCGACGCCGGCGTCTACTTCGCGCCATCGGCGTATGAGGCGGGATTTGTCTCGATCGCCCATGATGATGCCGTCATCGACGCAACGCTCGATGCCGCCCGCGGCGGGTTCGCCCGCCTCGCCGCCTAGAGCCGCCGCCATGTTCTCGCAGACCGATTTCTCGCACATGGAGCGCGCGCTGGCGCTGGCCGCGCGCGGCATGTACACGACGACGCCGAATCCGCGCGTCGGCTGCGTGCTGGTGAAGGACGGCGATGTGATCGGCGAAGGTTTCACGCAACCCGCCGGTCAGGATCACGCCGAAGTTCGCGCGTTGAAAGACGCACGGGCGCGGGGCCACGATCCGCGCGGCGCAACTGCTTACGTCACGCTCGAACCATGCAGCCATTTCGGCCGCACGCCGCCGTGCGTGCATGCGCTGATCGACGCGCGGGTCGTAAAGGTGATCGCAGCCATGGAAGATCCGAATCCGGCAGTGTCCGGGCGCGGACTGGCGATTCTCCGCGACGCGGGTATTGATGTGCGCTGCGGCCTGCTGGCCAATGAAGCGTATGAGATGAACATCGGCTTTGTGTCGCGCATGACGCGCCGCCGTCCGTGGGTACGCATGAAGGTCGCTGCCACGCTGGATGGCCGCACGGGTTTGCCGACCGGCGAAAGCCAGTGGATCACGGGCGAAGCGGCGCGAGCCGATGGTCACGCGTGGCGTGCGCGGGCGTGCGCGATCCTGACGGGCATTGGCACGGTGCGCGAGGACGATCCGCAACTGACCGTGCGCGCAGTGGAGACGCCGCGTCAGCCGCAACGCGTATTAATCGATAGCCGTCTGGACGTGCCGCTCACAGCCCGAATTCTGGAAGGCGCGCCGCCGTGGGTGTTTTGCGGCGCTGAGCCCGACCCCGCGAAAGCCGATGCGCTGCGTGAACGGGGTATCGAATTCACGCCGTTGACGAACGAGCACGGCAAGGTCGACCTGGCCGCCATGCTGGGTATCCTGGCGGATCGCGGGATTAATGAATTGCACGTGGAAGCGGGCCACAAGCTCAACGGCTCGCTGCTGCGCGAGGGATGTGTCGACGAATTGCTGGTGTATCTCGCGCCTAGTTTGCTGGGCAACGCGCCGGGCATGTTCGATTTCGCCCCGCCCGATACACTTAATGCCCGGCCGCATTTGCGGTTTCATCGGATCGACCGGCTGGGCGATGACCTGCGGATCCTGGCACGCTTCGCGGTAGTAAAAACCGATGCGCCCACGGACGCAAAACCGGTCATCTAAACGTACAACAATCTAAGGAAGCTCGACGATGTTCACAGGAATTGTCGCGGCGGTCGGCCGCATCGAAGCGGTTACGCCGTTGGGTTCAGCCACCGATGCCGATACCGGCGTCCGTCTCACGGTGGCCTCGGGCGGGCTGGATCTCGCGGATGTTGAGCTTGGCGACAGCATCTCGATACAGGGCGCGTGCATGACCGTGATCGAGAAGTCGGCTGGGTCGTTTGCCGTCGATGTATCGCGCGAGAGCCTTAGCAAGACGGCAGGACTTTCCGTTCCCGGCGATGTGAACCTGGAGAAGGCGCTGCGTGCGCATGACCGGCTGGGCGGGCATCTGGTATCCGGGCATGTGGATGGTCTTGGTGAAGTGACGCATTTCGCGCCGGTCGGCGAGTCGCATGAACTGCGGATTCTGGCGTCGAGCGATATCGGTAAGTATCTGGCTTACAAGGGTTCCGTGACCGTGAACGGCGTGAGTCTGACGGTGAATACCGTGAACGATCGGCCCGATGGCTGCGAGTTTTCGATCAACCTGATTCCGCATACGGTGGAAGTCACGACGTTGCGGCATTTGTTGGTCGGCGCGAAGGTCAATCTGGAGATCGATTTGATCGCGCGGTATGTGGAGCGGATTTTGTCGGTGTCGCCCGGGAGCCATCAGGCTGCGCGCTGATTGCCTCATCTGCCGGGCGATACACGGACGGCAGTCGCTCAGTGCCCTTACAGTGGGATAGCTAAGGTCCATACGCCGCAATGGCGTGACCCGGGCAAGCGACCGCCGTGACGCGCCATCCCGTCGTGCAGTTCATCGCGGCGAGCAAGAACCTGGCGCCAATGATCGCCATGCGCATAGCCGAAAATTTTCGCGAACCCACTAAACACCAAACCCCCAAACGACCTGCCAGCCGCAACGCAATCCAGCCTTGTCATTCCAATGGTCACTGGCACCGCTCGCGCCTATACTGCCGAACAACCGATTGCTGTCGCCATGAAGCGCGCAAAATAAGTCGGGCGTCGCGAGTCGGACTCAAAAACTGGAGGAAGACAAAATGAAGCGTTTCGTTTCCCGCTGTACGGTTGCGGCCTCAACGATCATCGTTTGTTTGCTGTCGGGACTCGCGCAGGCAGATGCTGCGCATCCGGTGATCGCACTCCTGCCCGGTGTGGTTGATCCGTTCTACTTCACAATGCATCGCGGCGCGGAACGGGCCGCCAAGGAAGAGAAAGTCGAGTTGCTGTTCCAGGTTCCCAAAGCGTGGAACACCAGTGAGCAAGTGCCGATCCTCAAGGCGTTTATCGCCAAACATCCTGACGTACTGCTGATTTCGCCAGTCGACAAGCAGCAACTGATCGGACCGCTGAAAGAAGCCGCGGATGCCGGCATCAAGGTCATTACCGTCGACACCTATATCGGCGAGGGGCACTATCAGACGGGCAAGGGCGATGCGGATTTCCCGCTTTCGTATATTGCTTCGGATAATCTCGAAGGCGGCCGGGTCGCGGCACGCGCGCTTGCCAAAGCGATCGGCGACAAGGGCACCGTCTATTGCGAAAACAACAAGCCGGGCATATCAAGCACCGACGCGCGTGCTGAAGGCTTCGCAGACGAGATGAAGAAGCACCCGAACATCACCGTGCTGCAGACGCTGTACAACGAGGACGATGCTAACCAGGCTGCTGCTCACGTAGCTGCGGTATTGGCGCGCAATCCGAATCTCGCCGGCGTGTTCGGCGCCAACACCTTCTCCGGCAGCGGCGCGGCCCAGGGCGTCAAGGCGGCGGGCAAACAAGGCGTTGTCAAGGTAGTCGTATTCGATGCGGTGCCAGGCATCGACAAGCAAATCAAGAGTGGCCTGGTCGATATCGCGATCGCACAGCGCCCGGACGAAATCGGCTACTACGGCGTCAAGTACGCCGCCGACGTCATTCGCGGCAAGAAGATTCCCACCCTGAAAAGCACGGGTTTCGAGGTTCTCGATAAAACCAATATCGACAAGCCCGACATGCAGCAATACATCTATTCGAACTAGCCAGAACAGGCCGGTTGAAGTCACATAGATCGTCTCCATCGCGTGCGCGTCCGCGCACGCGGATTCTGCTCATGACAACGCGGATAACTCCATGGATAACTCGCGTCTCGACAAGATCGCGCTGATTACCAAGCTATGGCCGTGGCTGTTCCTGGCCGCCCTGCTCGCCTTCTTCGAGGTGTATGCGCAGATCTCGGCTCATCGGTCGTTTCTTTTTAACGCCTACAACCTGCAATCGATTGGCCTTGCCGCCGCCGCTCCGCTGCTGCTGGCCATCGGCCAGACCTTCGTGATCATCACGGCCGGCATCGACCTGTCCGCAGGTTTCGTGATGGGACTCGCGGCCGTCTGCGTCGCGCAGTTCACGCTGTTCGGCAGCGGCTCACCGTGGATCCTGATTGTGTCCATCCCGCTCACCATCGTGGTCTGCCTGATTCCCGGGCTGGTCAACGGCGTGCTGATCGCGTGGCTTGGCGTGCCAGCCTTTATCGGCACGCTCGGCATGTATGGCGTGGCACGTGGTGCAGGCTTTCTCGCGGCCGGCAGCGGCATGACCGTCCCGGTGGACAACGCCGGTCTTGCCTGGCTCGGCGCCGGCTGGACGCCGGTGGTGCTGACCGCCGTGCTGCTGGTGATCATGCATCTGTTGTTATCGAAGACGCGCTTTGGCCAGTACACCTACGCGATCGGCGGCAACCCGCAGTCGGCGGTGCGGGCCGGCATCAACGTCAAACGCCACCTGCTCGTGGTGTACCTGATCGCCGCCGCGTTCGCCGCGGTCGGCGGGATCAT
>DASYLW010000450.1:0-12374 GCA_036009385.1 Caballeronia sp. | reverse complement strand
ACTGCAGCGCTATTTCGCTGATCCGGTGGAAGGCCAACGCGTGCGTGCGGTCCCCGGCGCCGGGCTGAACGTGCCGATCTGGCTGCTCGGCTCGTCCACCTTCAGCGCCCAGCTCGCCGCTGCGCTCGGCCTGCCGTTCGCCTTCGCTTCACATTTCGCGCCCGACTATTTGCTGACCGCGCTGCAGGTTTATCGGACGCAATTCCGCCCGTCGAAGCAACTCGACCGGCCTTACGCGATGGTCGGCGTGAATGTTTTTGCCGCCGACACCACGGAAGAAGCGGAGTTTCTCTTCACATCGTTGCAACAGCAATTTATTAATCTGCGACGGGGTACGCCGGGCCAGTTGCCGCCGCCCGTCAAGCAGATTCCGTGGAACGAGGGCGAACGCGCCGGCGTGGACCACTCGCTCGCCTGCTCGGTGATCGGTGACCAGCGTCAGGTGGAGGCCGGACTGGCCTCGCTGATCGAACAAACCCAGCCTGACGAGCTGATGGTGACCGCACAAATTTACGATCACGCGGCCCGCCTGCGCTCGTTCGACATCACGGCACAGGCCCGCGCGGCGATAGCGGCGTAGTACCCGCCGCATCCCCTCCGGGACATCAAGCGGATGTCATGCCGATGTCAAGCGGGTATCCAGCCGATGTGAACTGTTAAGCGGCGCGGCGAACACGCATTCGGACGCTGGACGGGTATCGTTTTGACAAGCAATAATGAGGTTGAGGTCGGCGGCTTTGAGATCCGCCGTCCTGCGCCCGCTTTTAGTGCCTTCCTGCGAACGGCAGCGGCGGGTAAGCCGTTCGAAGGGTTTCAACAGATGAGATGTTGGATATCGGAAGGGAGAAAATGAATGACCAGAAGTCCCGCCACAGGATCCATGACCTTGCTGACGGAGCGCGATGAAGCCACCGGTCAGGAAGTGCGGACGTTGCGCCTCGAACCTGCGCCCGACGGCAAGGCCGTCCTGCTGATAGAGGTTGATGAAAGGAAGGCCGGCATCCATCGTGAGGTGCGATATGAAATCACGCCGGCTGAACTCATTGCGGCAATTCGTGCGCACGGCGCGGAATTACCGGGCGAGCAACATAATCGCTAAAATGATTTAGGCATACAATAGCGGCATTCGGCGCTATCATTTCCTTGTGGCGCCCGCGGTTGTCTGGACGAATTGTTGAAATTAGCGGTTGAATGCATGGTGCATTTGAAACATGCGCAGCCGCCAGCCGTGCACCGATCTGGTCGTGAGCTACAGCCGCTTATTCGGCGGCTTACGCATCTCGCACCGATCTCAAACACAGTAACCAGTTTGTCGAGCCGCCCGCCCGGCGGAGTCCGATTATCGGGCGCCCGGGTTAAAGCGGCAATTTGCGGTATTACACTAATTGACGCGCGTCACTCGGCGCGCCACGATTTTAGTCAACCCACACATTCCTCGAGCCGCCCCGGTCCGCGCGGGCAGATGGCTCGCCTTCAAGAAAGTAAAAGCTGAATCAGGACAGCCGTGGACGAAAGAAAGCGAGACAGCATCATTGCCTATTTGCGCAGCCGAATGGCTGAGTTTGGCATTACCGAAACAGCGCTGGCCGAAGCATTGGCCGACGTGCAGGTTTCCGTTACCCCTCCTCCAATGACCAACGGTTCGAGCGCGGCTTCGAAGCGCGCGTTGCCGTCAATGCCCTCGTTGCCCGCGAACGCCAACGGCACTACGCCGGTGTTCAGAAGCGCAAACGGCGACACGTGGGACGGGACGGGTGACATGCCAGAGTGGTTGAAACGCGCTCAGCATGCCGGGCAGGATATCGAGTTTTACCGGGTTTAAAGCTGCTTGCGAGAGCCCGGTAGAAACCACTGATGCAAATAGCAGCGCCCCGCATGCCTTGCGGCATCGGGCGATGTGCGCCTGCGCGGCCATCGAGCATCGCTATCCGAAGACGAAGATTCAGGAACCGTTCGCCCGGTCATTTGGGAAACGACTGTCCCGTCTGACTGTTCGCGTTGCCTTCGTCCGTTGGGCGCGTTGCACTTATTTACATCGAACGTATCGACGCCCCGTCAATTCGGCGAAGTTCGCTATGGCAGCCCAAACGGAAGCAGTCAGTGCACGGGAAAACCGTGGAGCAGCGCATCGGCGGGTTATCTGGATCCCGTCAACCTGGCGAGTGCGAACGAATCATCCAAATGCTTGCACCATCCCTTTCTCCACATCACCCACATAAATCCCGAACGCATTTTCCGTTCTCTCCTTCACGTAACGCCGCAGCATGGACTCGACAGCCGGATCGCGGATCCGGTCCCACGGGATTGCGCCGAGCGGCACATACCGTACATCCGCGGCCGCGGGTGCATCATCAACAATGCGGCCCCGATAATAGATATGGGTAACCCCTTCTCCTCGAACACCGCGAAGAGAAAATCCAAGATTCGCATTCATTGCCGGAGGATAACCCGCCTTCATCAACTCGAAGTTCGGAAGCAGCCGCCCGCCGGCCATTTCCATCGATGAACGGGTGGATCTTGACAAATCGCGTGTGCAATTCGGACGCGCGCTCAACCACGTGCATTTGACCCACTTGTCCGTGCCACTCGATCAGCAACTTCGTTTCCTCCTGCAGGAGGCGAAAATCGGGCGGTATCGTGCTCGCACCGGCGGCGATCACCATGTTCTCCTGCCGATAGCGACCAGCGTCCTTCTCGTCGATGCTCTTCAGCACGAGGCTGTGGATATTGCGTATCTGCCACTCCGTGAGTGCCTCGTTCTTCCCAACGATCTCGTTCACAAAGAGGATCGCGTCGCGGTGGTTCGTCGCCTCGAAGTGCTCGCGCAGCGACTTGCCTCCAACCGTAATGCCCTCAAGCACTACCTTTGTTTCGCGTAGCGTCATTGCGTTTTGTTGCGGAAGTCGCCGGGATCAGAAGGAGCCATCCACTTGTCCAGCGTCTTCATCGGCACACTGACGCGCTGTACAAACCCGGCGCGTGTCATACCCAACGCAGCCATTGCCTCCCGAAGGAACATCTGCTGAGACTGAGCTGATGGTTTCTTCTTCTCAACGATCAAACACTCCCCGCCAGCAGGTCATCAAGACTGACCGGGTCGTCTTTACGCAGATAGCTGCGAACGGCTCGGACAGTGGTTTGCTCACTAAACTTTTGCAACACCGCTGGCGTGGTAAATAGCAGACCCATCACCAACAGACATAACCGCCGTCCGCCAGCACGATCGACCCGGTCATCAGGCTCGCCGCGTCGCTGGCCAGGAACAAAATAACTGCTGCCACTTCATCAACGCGTCCCATCCGGTTCATCGGCGTCCCGCCAACCCAGTGCTGCAATTTTTCCTTGTCCTGGTAAACGTAGGCATTCATCTCGGTATCGATATACGTCGGCGCGACGGCATTCACACGTACGCCGCGTGCGCCCCATTCCGCTGCCAGCGACTTCGTCAAATGATGCACCGCCGCCTTCGACGCGTTGTAGTTCGCCTGCTCCTGCGGCCGGTTGACGATAAACCCCGACATGGAACCCACGTTCACGATACTGCCCGCACCGCGCTCGAGCATGCCTTTGCCGAACGCCCGGCAAGCCCGGAACACGCCATTGAGATTGACGTCGATGACCTTGTTCCAGATCTCGTCGGTCATGGTTTCAGCCGGATGATTCGAGATTGCGATGCCCGCGTTATTGACCAGCACATCCACGCGGCCGTGGCGCCCAACAACCGCATCGTTGACCCGCTGGGCAGCGCCCGGGTCGGTGACATCGAAGAGTTCGGTTTCCACACGAAAGCCTTTCGACGCCAGCGTGTCGGCTGCCTTGGCAAGCAAGTCAGCATTCATGTCCGTTAGCACAACCAGCGCACCGGCTTCAGCCAGCGCCTCAGCAGTGGCGAGACCGATGCCACGTGCCGCGCCGGTGACAACAGCAATCTTGCCGTTCAGCTTGAACTTGTCGAGATACATGCAATGTTCCTCAAATGGATTTGGCAGGCACCGGCTTGCCGGCTTGGGCCGCGATCCGGCTGATCTCGTCGAACCCGGGGCCGCGCACAGGGACGTCGACATGAAAGACTTCGGCGATCACGCGGGTCCAGCCATAGATAAAGTAGGTCCAGCCGTCCTCGATCTGAAGCGCGCGCGCCGATTCCTGAGCCCGCGCCTGATCGAGAAAAACCAGGTTGCCGCGATAATTCAATTCCCAAACGACCGCGCGCTCCGGGAACACGGCCGCGTCACTCAACGGTGAACCTGGGGCGTCCTTGCCCAGTCCCGTGGCATTGATCACCAATGCACCCGGCGACAAACGCCGCAGGACGGCGTCGTTATCTTCCGTCTTCTGCGCAACGATATATTCGCATGGAACATCGAATTCCAGCTCACGATGAATCCGTTCGATTTCCTCCAGCCTGCCAACCGACCGATCCGACACAATGATCTTCGACGGCCGGTTTGCGCCGCGCTCCTTCTGCATCAGATGCCAGGTCAGCGCAATGGTCGACCCGCCCGCGCCCATCGAGAAAACTTCTGCGCCAGTGGCGGAGAAATGATCCTTGGGGAGGAACCCATCGAGCGCAAAACCCGACGTGACCGAATCCTTAGCATGACAGATCAATTGTTCATCCCGCTTCGAGAGGCAACTCGTTTCGCCCATGATCCGCGCGGTTGGATCGATGACATCGAAGATATCCTTGCACGCCGCGTACAAATCGATCTTGTGCGTGGTGACCAAAGCGCCGAGCGACAGCGGATCGTGCTTGAGGAATTCGACCGCTTCCCGGTAGGCTTCGGGTGACGCATGCGGCTGGAAATCGATGCCCTTCATTTCCACGTCGCCAAGTCCAAGATGCCTGGCCCATTCCGGGAACACACGCATGATCGAACTTTGCGCGGTCGTCACGCCTATGAAGTAGAACGTAGGCCGCTTAGCGGGCTGAAAAACCGTCATCGCGACACCCCTTCCGCGGCCATGACACCACGCGCCAACAATGCTTCGACTTCCTGCTCCGTGCGCGGCTTGTACTGCGGATTAGGTACGCTGCGCCATGAGCCCGCACCGTCATCAACAATCCGCAGTTTCATGCCGTTCGACTGCTCGATGATCGCGTAGTCCTGACCCGAATCCGCCGGATAACAGAACAGCATCACTAAGTCGTCCTGCCCAAGATTGACTGACCGGTGAATCCACCGAGGCGGCACATAACAGGCCGTGTTCGCCTTGATCTCGACCACGCGCGTATCGCCCGCCGGCGACTCCATCACCATCACACCGAAGCCCTTGAGCCCGAAGTACAACTCGGGCCGGTCGATAGCCGCGTGTATGTGCCCTCGCGTCATGAAAAATTCATCACCCACCTTACCGGGGCTCATGCGGGTCACACCGGTAATCAAATCGCCCGGGTTGCTGTTAGGCCGATGATCGGTGACCTCATACACCACCTCGTCGCCGCGAGCGGCTGCGAGCATGTCGAACGCCGCGGAATCGGCGTACAAACCGCCCAGGTCGCGCAGGAACTTCTGATAACGCGAATCGGTACCGGTCATCAAGCCGGTCTCCAGGTCGACATCGAAGGAACGCGGTTCAGGCCATTGCATCGGGTCCATCTCCTTGAATTTGCGAGTCGCTTGCCCTTGATGAAATTAAATGAGTTTCATATAAGGCAAAACGTTAGTTTTAATAATGATAGCCTTAACTAAAACGCAAATCATGGGGGTTTTCCCCGAACATTGATCGGTGTTTTTTAGCTTAATGATAGATATACTATCGTTCATGATGTGTAGACACAACGTTAATTCCACTAACGTTGTGTCATGCGCAAATTCGACCGCAAGGCAAAACGGCGCTTCAAAAGCGCCAAACGCCAACCCGCTGGAGAGATTCGATGCACGAACAATCGTCCCCCGAGCGCAACGGGTCCCAGCACGCTGTGATTGCGCTGCGCGAGGCGCTCGGAGCCGATGTGGTCAGCCTGCCGCACGAGTTCGCCGGCAGGAGGAATTCGGACTCGAGCCGCATGCCGTGCGCGGAGCCGCTTGCGCTGATCCGGCCGCGCAATACGGAACACGTCGCCACTGCGCTGCGTATCTGCCATGAGCACGGGCAAGCAGTCGTCACGCAAGGCGGTTTGACGGGACTCGCGGGCGGCGCGACTTTCCTCGGTGGAGAGGTGGCGCTGAGCCTGGAACTGATGAACGGCATCGAAAGTATTGACGCGATCAGCGCATCGATGACAGTGCTATCCGGCACGCCGCTGCAGATTGTCCAGGAAGCCGCGGACGCTGCGGGCTTCATGTTTCCGCTGGATCTGGGCGCACGTGGAAGCTGCACGATCGGAGGCAATCTCGCGACTAACGCGGGCGGCAACCGCGTGATCAAGTACGGGATGATGCGCGACCAGGTGCTCGATATCGAAGCCGTGCTGGCGGATGGCAGCATCGTCGGCGGCTTGCGCAAGATGATCAAGAACAATACCGGGTACGACCTGCGCAACCTGTTGATCGGCAGCGAAGGAACCCTGGCCGTCATCACGCGCGCCGTGCTGCGCTTGCGGCCGAAACCACGCGCGGTATCCACCGCCTGGTGCGGCCTGCCGGACTACGACGCTGTGACTACGTTATTGCGCCGCGCGCAGGAAAGCTTGCCAGCGGGTGTGTCTGCATTCGAAGTCATGTGGCCGGGTTATTACGATTTTGTGCTGTCGCGCTTGCCCGAACTGCGGGCTCCGCTTCAAGGAAAACATGCGTTTTACGTGTTGCTTGAAAGCAGCGGCGCCGATCCCGAACGTCAGGCCGATGCGTTTGAAGACTTTCTCTCGGGGATGCTCGAAGAAGGACTACTTAGCGATGCCGCGTTCGCTTCGTCGGAGTCGGATGCCGCCGCGTTCTGGGCCATTCGCGACGCGCCCGGTGAATATCAACGGTTGATTCCCGGCCGCGTGTCCTTCGACGTCAGCTTCTCGATCGCCGACGTGGGCGAAGCCGCGCGCCGATGCGAGCAGCAGCTTCGCGAACACTGGCCCAACGCAACCATCCTGATCTATGGGCATCTCGGCGACGGCAACCTGCATATCGTCGTCCAGGAACCCGACTGGCCGCGCGACACCGCGCCCAGGGTCCAAGCCGTGGTGTACGGCGTGACCGGCGAGATGGGCGGCTCGGTGTCCGCTGAACACGGCATTGGCACGAAGAAACTGAAGGTGCTGGCGTTGTCGCGCACGCCTGCCGAACTCGCCGCCATGCGTGCGATCAAGGCTGCACTCGATCCACTGAATATCCTCAATCCCGGAAAGTTGTTGCCGCACTGATTCAACCGTTTTGATGTTTTTTAAAACCGCCAAACCCCAACAAAAGGAGGAGACATGACGCGGTTCGTGAAGCAGGTGATGTGTGGTGTAGCGCTGGCAGTGGCAAGCGTGGTTGCAACGGCCCCGGCGTTTGCTGCCGACAAGATGAAAGTAGGCATTTCCATGAAGGTGCTTAATGCGCCTTACTTTTCGGCTGCAATGGAGTCAGCCAAGGCACGTGCTACGGAGAACGGCGCCGACGTCATCACGGCCGACGCCCAAGGCAAGATGGGCAAGCAGATCTCGGACGTGGAGGACATGTTGACGCGTGGCATCAAGGTGCTGATCATCGACCCGGCCGATCCCAAAGGCCTCGTCAATGCGGTCAACACTGCTACGGCCGCCGGCGTGAAAGTGGTTGTGATCGACAGTACGCTCGACCCGAAGGCCAACTACCTGACGCTCGTGCAATCGTCGAATCGCGAGAACGGTGCGCTGGTCGGCTCGTGGGTCGTCGACACCATGGGTGACAAGCCGCTTAAGATCGCGCTCATCTCCGGCGAGAAAGGCAATCCGGTCGGCAAGGAACGGCGTGACGGCGTGATCGAAGGAATTGTCGAAGCGCAGCTCGCCAAGACCGGCAAGGTCAACATGCAGATCGTCGGTCAAGGCTGGGGCAACTGGTCGGACGAAGGCGGCCTGAAGGCGATGGAAGATTTGCTGGTCGCCAACAAGGACATCAACATGGTGCTTGGCGAAAACGACAGCATGGTCCTCGGCGCACGCCGTGCAATCGAAAGCGCGAACCGTCAAGGCATCACGCTGGTTGCAGCCGCCGACGGTCAGAAGGAAGCGCTCAACCTGATCCGGCAAGGCAAGTACGGCGCGACCGCGTTGAACGATCCGGCACTCGTCGCACGCACGGCTGTGGACATTGGCATGAAGGCGGCGAAGGGCGAATCCACCAACGTGCCGAAGATTTCGTACACGCCTTCCGCCGTGATCAACCAGAGCAACGTCGACAAGTTCTACAACCCGAAAGCGATCTTCTAAAGCATCGCGGGTTCATGCAGCGCGCGCCGGCCCCGCCGGTGCGCGTGCATTCTGGAGACACCTTCATGATTCCGTTTATCGCCCTGACCGGCGTCGACAAGCGCTTCGGCGGCATTCACGCCATTGAAGACGTCGACTTCGATGTCCTTAGCGGCGAAGTCCATGCGCTCGTTGGCGAGAACGGCGCGGGTAAGTCGACGCTGATGCGCATTATCGGCGGCGGCCATCAACCCGATGCCGGAACGATCAAGGTCGAAGGACGTGAGATGTCCTTGCGCAATCCGCATGCGGCCATGGAAGAAGGCATTGCGGTGATTCACCAGGAAACGGCGTTGGCGCCGGATTTGTCAGTGGCTGAAAACGTGTTCCTCGGCGCGTTGCCGGCCGTGATCGACTGGCGTTCATTGCGCAGGGGCGCGCATGAATTGATCGCGAGTCTCGGCTTTGACATCGACCCCTCGGCGCTGGTCGGCAGCCTGTCCACAGCGCAATGTCAGGTGATTGAAATCGCCAAGGCGCTGAGCCGCCAGGTGAAGCTGCTGGTGCTGGACGAACCCACTGCCGCGCTCGCGCCGTCCGATGCCAACAAGTTGCTCGAGATCGTGCGCGACCTGCGTTCGCGCGGCGTGGGCATTGTGTATATCTCGCATCGGCTGGAAGAGGTGTTTGCGATTGCGGACCGCATCACCGTGCTCAAGGATGGCAAGCGCGTGGACACCGTCAAGCCTGCTGATCTCAACATGGACGAACTCATTCGCAAGATGGTCGGCCGCCCGCTTTCAGTGCTGTTTCCGCAGCGTCACGCGACGCTCGGCGACGAAGTGCTGAAGGTCACGGGCCTCGTACGCGGTCATGCCGTGCGCAACGTGTCGTTCACGTTGCGCGCCGGCGAAGTGGTCGGTCTGGGCGGCCTGATCGGCTCGGGACGCACGGAAGTCGCCCGGCTGATCTTCGGCGCGGACACCCGTGATTCCGGCACCATCGAATTGAAACAAAAGCTGCTGGCGATCCGCTCGCCAATGGCAGCGGTCAAGGCCGGCATCGGCTTCGTTCCTGAAGACCGTAAAGGCCAAGGCGCGGTTTTATCGATGCCGATCCGCGTCAACGCCACGCTCGCCGCGCTTAAATCAGTCAGCCGCCCGGGTGGCTTTCTGGCATTCGGCCGCGAGCGTGCTTTCGTTCAGAAGTTGATGGAACAGCTGCGCATCAAGGCCCGTTCAATGGACGCCGATGTCTCCACGCTATCAGGCGGCAACCAGCAAAAAGTCGTGCTCGCCAAATGGTTTCATGCGGACGGCGACCTGATCATCCTCGACGAACCTACGCGCGGTGTTGACGTGGGCGCCAAGGTGGAAATCTATACGCTGATCAATCAACTTGCCGAACGGGGCAAGGCGGTGCTCGTGATCTCGTCGGAGCACCAGGAGTTGATGGGCCTCTGCGACCGCATCCTCGTGATGGGCGAAGGCGAGATTCGTGGCGAACTCCAGCCCGCCGATTTCAGCGAAGAGCAGATACTCTCGCTCTCCTTGCGTCGCGCGCCGGACGAAGCGCCGGCAGCGCTTACTCACTAAACCAGACACGGAGACTCGCATCATGAATCCCAGCGCTGCGGCTCAGAAGAATCAGAAGACTCAGAAGACGCATCAGGCGCAGACCGGCCAGGCGAGACATTGGTGGTCGGTTGCACGCCGCTTCAACACGGTTGCGATCCTGATTGTGCTCGTGATCGCCGCGTCTTTCGTATCGGGCGATTTCTTCTCGGTGGCTAATCTGTCCAACATCTCGCGTCAGGTCGCGGGCGTCGGCATCATGTCGGTGGGCATGCTGCTCGTCGTGCTGACCGGTGGTATCGACTTGTCGGTCGGCTCCATTGCAGCGCTGGGCAGCGTGGTGTCGGCCATGCTTATTCCCCAATATGGCCTGAGCGTCGCCCTGCTCGTCACCCTGCTGGTCGGTGGTGTATGCGGCTTTGTGTCGGGCGCGTTGATCGCCTGGTTCCGTCTCACGCCGTTTGTCGTCACCCTGGCCATGATGACCGTTGCGCGAGGCGTGGCAATGATCGTCTCCAACGGCTCACCGATCCTCGTCGACGACCCCGGTCAGGCGTTGCTCGACTTCGGCCGTCACTCGTATTTTGGGGTACCGGGACCGACGCTCGTGATGCTGTTCGTATTCGTGATCGGAGGGATTGCACTGAACCGGCTGCGTGCCGGCCGCGTGGTCCGCGCAATCGGTTCGAACGAGGAAGCCGTGCGGCTTTCGGGCGTACCCGTCGCTCGCCATGTGCTCGGCACCTATGTCAGCTCAGGGCTGCTCGCGGCGCTTGCCGGCATCATCTCGACGTCGCGCGCCGGAGTCGGCGCGCCGACCGTCGGCGTGGGCGACGAGCTCACCGTGATTGCCGCGGTCGTGATCGGTGGCGCGAGTCTGGCGGGCGGTAAAGGCGGTGCCGTGAATACGCTGATGGGCGTGTTGATTCTCGGTGTGATCGGCAACATCATGAACCTCGCCAGCGTGCCGGGTTACCATCAGCAAGTGGTGATGGGCGTGATCATTGTCGCGGCTGTCCTGTCCCAGCGCGGCGCCCGTTTCTGGCGCCGCTAGCCGCCTGTCCGACACGTCCGATACACTTGGCAGCCTGGCCTTGCGCCAGCACGGGGCGCCGCTTGCGGCGCCCCGTGCACAATGAACGAAGGAACATCGAGTGCCCGACTACAACATCCTCGAACTGATCGACCGCGCGCGTCCCGGCCTTCGCCGCGGCAGCCGGCAAGTGGCCGAGTACATCCTTGCAAACCTGGCTTCGATCTCCGACATCAACCTGGCCGAGCTTGCCCGCAACGCGCAGGTCAGCGAGCCAACCGTGCTGCGTTTTTGTTCGACACTCGGATGCAGCGGCTTCAAGGACTTCAAGATCCGCATGGTGCAGAGCCTGGCGCTCGGCGCCCCTGCCACGCACTCGGTACTGGCCAAGGGCGATGACCCCGAAACCATTGCCACCAAGATATTCGATTACACCATCACGAGCCTCGACTGGGCGCGCAAGAAGCTGGATTTTGCGGCTATCGGACGGGCAGTGGATTTGCTGGCGAAAGCGCAGCGTATCGAGTTCTTCGGTTTCGGTGCGTCAGGCATTGTCGCGCTGGATGCGCAGCAGAAGTTTCCCCTCTTCGGCGTGCCATGCGTGGCGCATCAGGATTCGCACCAGCAGTTCATTGCCGCGTCCATGCTTAAGCCGGGCGATGCGGTTGTGGCCATCTCGAACACCGGCTCTACCCGCTCGCTGATCGAGGTCGCGCGGACAGCCCGCGAACGCGGCGCAAGCGTCATTGTGATTACCGGATCGAATAGTCCGCTCGCGAGCTTCTCGGACGTCGCGGTGATTGCGCAGACGCTGGAAAATACAGATGTCTATACGCCGACCACGTCCCGGCTCGCGGCGCTTGTCATTATCGATATCCTCTCAACGAGCGTCGCGCTGCGCAAAGGCGACGCTCATACGCTCGCCGTGCTGGACATGAAAAAGCGCTTGGCCGACATGCGCTCGACCGGCGTTATTTAATAGCGGCAACCTTTCGTTGCTTGCACCAGATGGCAAACGCATCCCCGGTCTTTGCGCAGGCGCTCGCCCCGCGCTTAAGGCTCTGGATAAAGGACCGCACAGGGCACACAAGCCTGAATTCCCCCGAAATTGCGAGTCTTTCATTAAATTGTTGTTCAAATAATACGCATGCGTATTGAATGTCCCGTGTAAGCCCGAAGGTAAATATCATTTCACAAAATTGAAATCGGGCCAGATTAAGGTTCGTTGAGCCGGACGTTGACTACCCTTCGAAATCCTTACACCTCGATGTATAAAGCGCGAACCGCCTGCTTGTGACCGGGTCGCCCCCAATGCTGGGCGGTTTGGAATGCTAATTATTTCGGCTATATGAATTTTTGGCATGTTGCTTTAGAAAGCAACGGAATAACCAAACAATCAAACATCGGTGGGACTTTACGACCCTATCAAATAGGATATCTCCTCTTTTCCCAACTG
>DASYLW010000449.1:0-5515 GCA_036009385.1 Caballeronia sp. | reverse complement strand
TCAAGCCCGAACTGTTCGTGAATCACTATGGCTCTTCCGAGGTGTACACGTTCAGCATCGACCAGGACGCCACGCGCAAACCCGGCAGCGCGGGCCGCGCGGGCATCAACACGCGGCTGCGCGTGGTGAAGCTGGATGCGGCGTCGCCGACCGATTTCGCGGCCGTGCACGAGGAAGGTCAGATCATTGCGGACCTGCTTGGCGACGAGGCATTCGAAGGTTACTGGAATCGGCCGGATGCGAATGCGAAGTCCTTGCGCGACGGCTGGTACTTCACTGGCGACACCGGTTTCTTCGACCAGGACGGCGACCTCTTCGTAAGCGGCCGCGTGGACGACATGATTATCAGCGGCGGAGAAAACATTTCGCCCGTCGATATTGAATCGGTGTTGTCGCTGCATCCGGCCGTGGACGAAGTGGCGGTTGCGGGCGTGAAAGACGAGCGCTGGGGACAGCGTGTGGCGGCATTCATCAAGCGTCGTGATTATGTCGACGCCAACGCGCTCGACGCCTGGTGCCGCGAGTCGGACCTCGTGAATTTCAAGCGCCCGCGCGACTACATTTTCGTCGACGAGATTCCGAAGTCGCCTGTCGGCAAGATCCTGCGCCGCAAATTGTCTGCCGGTGAATATGACATCGACACCACGAACAACCCTACAGAAACAACGAAGGAGTAACCGATGACTGACTTGACCCATCGCGGCCAGACGCTGTTGCAGGACCTGGACGGCTTTTCAATCGAAGTCGATGAAAAACGCGAGCGCGCCGACATCATTTTGCATCGTCCGCCGCTCAACGTCATTTCGATGCACGCACGCGACCAGTTGCGCGCGGCGTTCGAAGCGCTCGACGAAGACGACCGCGTGCGCGTCATCGTCGTGCGCGCCAACGGCGAGCATTTTTCGAGCGGTGGCGACATCAAGGGTTTCCTTGAGGCATCGCCGGAACATGTGTCGAAACTGGCGTGGAATATCGCGGCGCCCGCTCGCTGCACGAAGCCGGTGATTGCGGCGAACCGCGGCTTCTGCTTTGGCGTGGGCTTCGAGTTGTCGCTCGCTTGCGATTTCCGCATTGCGACCGACACGACCTTCTATGCGCTGCCTGAGCAAAAGCTCGGCCAGATCCCAGGCTCGGGAGGCTCGGCGCGCCTGCAGCAGATGGTGGGCATTGGCAGGACCAAGGACATTGTGATGCGCTCGCGCCGGATACCCGGCAAGCAGGCGTACGAATGGGGCATCGCGGTGGAGTGCGTGGCGGACTCGCAGCTGGAAGCCACGACCGATGCACTCGTCGATGAACTGCGTGCGTTCTCGCCGCTCGCACAACGCACGGCCAAGAAGCTGCTTAACGACACGGAAGATGCGCCGCTCTCGATTGCTATCGAACTTGAAGGGCATAGCTATAGCCGGCTGCGCACATCGGACGATTTCCGTGAAGGTGTGGAAGCGTTCCATAGCAAACGCAAGCCGGTGTTTCGCGGTAGTTGAAGGTGGCGAATGTGCGCATGCAGCGCCGATACTCAACGTATCCAACGCATTTTTAGATTTCTTAAATACCAACGAGAGCACGACATGTCGGCGTGCCGAAAAAACACGGCGCCATTCAAGAGAATACGCCGCGACCTTCAAGGAGATGACAATGTCCGTAGCAGCACAGGAAAGCGCGGCTGCGCCCGAAGTAAATACGCGGCAGGTAATGGGCGCAGTCGTGGCCTCGTGCCTCGGCTGGGCACTCGATCTATTTGATCTGTTCGTGCTGTTGTACGTGGCTCCGGTGGTCGGCCGGCTGTTCTTTCCGTCCGAACATGCCATGCTTTCGCTGGCCGCGGTGTACGCGTCATTCGCCGTGACCCTGCTCATGCGTCCGCTCGGCTCCGCATGGTTCGGTTCTTATGCGGACCGGCACGGCCGCAAGGGTGCGATGATTCTCGCGGTCGTTGGCGTGGGGATATCGACTGCTCTCTTCGGTGTCCTGCCTACCGTTGCCCAGGTCGGCCTGGTAGCGCCAATCCTGTTCCTCGCACTGCGCCTCGTACAAGGCGTGTTCGTGGGCGGGGTGGTAGCGTCCACGCATACCATCGGCACGGAGTCGGTTGCGCCGAAGTATCGCGGCGCGGTGTCCGGGCTGATTGGCGGTGGCGGTGCAGGCCTGGGCGCCTTGCTCGCTTCTATCGTGTACCTGACCATGTCGTCGATCTTTCCGGGCGAACTTTTCGACGTGTGGGGCTGGCGTTGCATGTTCTTCACCGGAATCATCAGTTCGGTGCTTGGGCTGTTCGTGTTCAATAGTCTCGAAGAGTCGCCGCTGTGGCAAAAGCTGGCAGCGGAGAAGGCCGCAAAGGCCGCGGCGCGCGACATCTCCGCGCCGGTGGAAATCATCCGGTCGCCGATCAGGACGCTGTTTTCGAGGGAGTATCGCGGCATTTTGTTCGTCAACCTGCTGCTCACGATTGGCGGCGGCAGCGGGTATTACCTGACCTCGGGTTACCTGCCGACCTTCCTCAAAGTGGTCAGCCACGTGCCCAACGGCGCGGCTGCTGGCATCCTGATGACCGCGAGCGTCGGGGTCCTCGCGGCTTCGGTGGCGGCGGGGCACCTGAGCACGTTCATCGGCCGCAAGACGGCGTTCATCTGGCTCGGGCTGGTTCGCCTGATCGCGCTGCCCGGGTTGTTCCTGCTGTTGCCCACGGCGCAAAGCATCACCATGATCGGCGTCTACGCGGTCGTGTTAAGCGCACTCGGCAGCGCGGGGTATGCGCCTCTCCTGATCTTCCTGAACGAGCGTTTCCCCACCGCGATTCGTGCGACCGGAACGGGACTGTCGTGGAACATAGGCTTTGCGATCGGCGGCATGATGCCGACCGCCGTTTCGCTCGTGGCGAAGGACCCGGGCGAATTGCCCATGACGCTGGCGATCTTCGTCGGCGTGATCAGCGTGATCTTTCTCGTGGGCGCGTTCATCGTGCCGGAGACACTGGGCAGGCTCGAGAATCGTTCAGCGCAGCCGGGCTGATGTTTCTCGACCTGACCTTGCGATCTATGACGGCGTGACGGTCGTGGTCACGCGACGAATGTTGTCCGTGATGATTTCGATGAGCGCGTTCGTCGCGGCGCCGATCGGTCGCTTCGGGTGACTCACGCACACGATACGCCGCACGATCCCCGGCGATGCAATCCGGTAAGCGCGCAGCAGGCCGTCGTCCACTTTCCGCTGGACGACGACGCGCGGAAGGATGGTCGCCACGTTGCTCCGTTCGACGAACTGCACGATCGTGTTCAGCAGATCGATTTCAAACTTCGGCCGGATTACGATATCCGCGTTGAGAAGCGCGGCATCCAGCACGCCGCGCAGGCCGTTGCGGCGGGTGGGCAGCACGAGCTCCAGATCGCCGAGTTCAGCCAGGTCGATGACCTCGGGCATCGGTCGTCCGTGAATGACGCTGGTCACCAGCACCATCTCCTCGTCGAGCAAGGAACGCGTGTCGAGCGAAAGACGGCCGCGCGGCTTGTTGATGACCGCGGCATCCAGGCGCCCGGCCTCGACCGCATCAATCAATTGCGCGCTGAAGCCGTCCGCCACCGACACCTCCACTTGCGGAAACAGCGCATTGAAGGTGGCGAGCGATTCGGGCAGCACGCTCTCTGCTTCCGACGACACCATGCCGAGCGCGACGCGCCCCGTGACGATCACGTCGCTACGGCTGAGTTGCTCGCGGGCGTGTTCAATATCGCGAATGATCGGTACGTATAGCCGATACATCAGGCGCGCGGCGTCGGTCGGCGTCATGCCGTGCGCTCCGCGCTCGAACAGCGGCTGGTGAAGCTCTGCTTCAAGCTTCGATATCTGCATGCTAAGCGCGGGCTGCACGATGTTGAGCCGCTTCGCCGCGCGCGTGACCGAGCCGTCTTCGAACAGCGCGATGAAATAGTGAATCTGTTTCAGGTCCATGAACGGCGGCGCGTGATCCAAAGGACGAATGAGACCACAAGCATTCGCGCGGCGCCAGCATGTTCTGGGCTTCAGGAAGGTCTTGTCCAGGTCTGTCAGCTTGCGGCGCGGAACCGCGGAACACTACTTGCTGCATTCCCCGGTTTCCCCCAACGCCCAAACCAACGCCCATGAAACCCACTATTGTTTGCCACATGATGTCTTCTGTCGATGGCCGCAGTCTCACCGACGGCTGGCATCTCGACTTTGCGTCCGACCTTTACGAGAAAACAGCAGGTACCTTCGAAGCCGACGGCTGGATTTGCGGCCGCGTCACGATGCAGGAAATTGCCCACGGCGAGGGTTATCCGAAGGGCCTCGCGACGCAGCCGGTTCCTCGCACGAACCGTTTCGCCGAACGCGGCGCGGATCAGTACGCCATTTCCATTGACCCGAAGGGACTGGTTGAATGGAAGTCGAATACCGCATTGAAATCGCATGTGATCGAAGTGGTGACGGAGCAGGTCTCCGACGACTTCCTCGCCTATCTTCAGTCGATTGGCGTGTCGTATGTCTTCGGTGGCAAGACCGGGATCGATCTGGCTGATGTAGTCAATACGCTTGAACGCGAGCTCGGCGTGAAAAAGCTGATTGTGGAAGGGGGTCCGCACGTGAGCGGCGCGTTCGTGAATGCGGGTCTGGTCGATGAGGTGAGCGTGCTGATCCTGCCGCTCGTGGATGGCCGCAGCGAACACCCGTCGTCATTCGAAGTGGCGATGAACGCATGGAAAGGTCCCGCGTATCTGACCCTTACGTCGGTCGAGCAGGTCGCTCATGATGCGGTCTGGCTACGCTACACGCGCAAAACAAGCTAAAGGGAGGGGCAGAGCAGCGAGATCCGGGATTACCCCTATTGGTGGTAGTGGATTGCTTGTATATCGGATTTATACGAAATATACTTCGTGTCATCGCGATTCTGCTTAAAGCCGCTTTCCATGGATATCGACGCTATTCACAAGGCCTTGGCCAATCCTGTCCGCCGCGAGATTCTCGCGTGGCTCAAGGACCCCGAGGTCTACTTTCCCGAGCAGGAGTTCCCGCTCGTGAATGGCGTGTGCGCCGGTCAGATCGACGCCCGTTGCGATATGTCGCAATCCACGGTGTCGGCTCACCTGGCCACGCTTCACAAAGCGGGCCTGGTGACCTCGAAGCGGGTTGGGCAGTGGATATTTTTCAAGCGCGACGATACGGTCATCCAGGCGTTTCTCGATCAGCTTCGTAACGGTCTCTGAAGCGGCCTCTGAAGCGTCAGCTTGTTCACCGTGTTCTGGTTGCTGGATCTCATTACAATCTATTTAGGAATGCTTTCAAAATGCCAAACCTTTTCGACCCGCTTAAAGCCGGCGCGTTTAATCTTCGTAACCGCATCATCATGGCGCCGCTGACACGTCAGCGCGCAGGTGTCGAACGCGTGCCAAACGCGTTGATGGCGCAGTACTACGCCGATCGCGCTGCTGCCGGCATGATCCTGAGCGAAGCGACCTCGGTTACGCCCCAAGGCGTGGGTTATGCTGAAACGCCGGGCATC
>DASYLW010000448.1:0-6352 GCA_036009385.1 Caballeronia sp. | reverse complement strand
GTATCGCCGTGTTCGACAACGACGGCACATTGTGGAGCGAGCAGCCCCTGTATTTTCAGTTCCTCTTCATGCTCGATCAGGTGAAGGCCGCGGCGCCAAGCCATCCGGAATGGAACAGCAACCCCGCCTTCAAGGCGCTGGTTGCTCACGACTACCCCGCACTCGCGAGTCACGAAAAAGAGTTGCTGCAACTGGTGGCTGTTGCGAACAGCGGCATGAGCGTCGACCAATACGACAAGACCATCCGCGACTGGCTGGCGACAGCACGACACCCCAAATTCAAACGGCCGTACACCGAGCTTGTGTATCAGCCGCAACTGGAACTGCTCGCATATCTGCGCGCAAACGGGTTCAAGACGTTCATCGTGTCGGGGGGCACGATCGAATTCATGCGTCCGTGGGCCGGGAAGGTCTACGGCATTCCGCCCGAGCAGGTGATCGGTTCGAGCCAGGTTGTGAAGTACGAACTACGCAATGGTCAGCCGACGCTCACGCGCTTGCCGAAGATCGATTTCGTCGATGACGGTCCGGGCAAGCCTGTCGGCATCTATCGAAACATCGGTCGCAAGCCCATTCTCGCCTTCGGAAATTCGGACGGCGATCTGCAGATGCTGCAATACACGGCTTCAGGCAGCGGTCCGCATCTCGCGCTGCTGGTTCATCACGACGACGCCGTGCGTGAGTTCGCGTACGACCGTCAATCGAAGGTCGGCAAGCTGGATAAAGCCTGGGATGAAGCGGTTACCGATGGATGGACCGTCGTGAGCATGAAAGATGACTGGCAAACGATCTATCCCGGATCAAAGCCTTGAGTTAATGAGCGGCTAACAAGCAACAAGCGAGTAGCACGGCAGGAACATCGATTCGCAATCTACTTGCGGATCGAGCAAGCCAATCCGCATTGCCCGGACAGGGTGGCGCGGAGACTGGAAACAATGTCATTGGAGCAACACGATGAGACCTTTGTTCAAGAAAGGGCGCTACGCAGCGGGGGTGTCGCTTATAGCCCTTGCGGTGATTTGCGCTTTGATCATCCCGCCGACCAATGCACCGGCTCAAACGCAAGGTGCGGCTAAATCCACAGCGCCTGCGACGCCCGCGGCAACGAGTGCGGCAAAACCCGCTAATCAAAATGGCACGAAGCCGAATATCCTTGTGATTTTCGGCGACGATATTGGCCAGTCCAATATCAGTGCTTACTCGCACGGTGTGGTGGGTTACAAGACGCCGAACATCGACAGCATCGCGGCAGACGGGATGATGTTCACGGACTACTATGCGGAAAATAGCTGTACCGCTGGCCGCTCGTCGTTCATCACGGGCCAGGTGCCGCTGCGCACCGGGCTGTCCAAGGTCGGTGCGCCGGGTGCGCCCGTTGGCCTGCAAAAAGGTGACATGACCATTGCGCAGGCGCTTAAACCCCTTGGTTATGCAACCGGGCAGTTCGGCAAGAACCACCTTGGCGACCGGAACGAATACCTGCCGACCAATCACGGTTTCGACGAGTTCTACGGCAACCTCTATCACTTGAATGCCGAAGAAGAGCCCGAGCGCGCGTACTGGCCCAAAGACAAGAATGACCCCTACGTGAAGAACTTTTCGCCACGCGGTGTGATTCACAGCACCGCCGACGGCAAGGTGGAAGATACCGGTCCGCTCAATACGAAGCGGATGGAAACCATCGACGATGAAACGGGCGCGAAAGCTGCCGACTTCATCACCAAGCAAGCCAAGGCAGGCACCCCGTTCTTCGTCTGGATGAACTTCACGCGCATGCATGTGTTCACGCACGTGAGGCCCGAGTTCAGGGGCAAGAGCGGCATGCCCGGCAACGAATACGCCGATGGCATGTGGGAGCACGATCAGGATGTCGGCAAGTTGCTCAAGCTGCTCGACGACCTGAAGATCGCGAAGAACACCATCGTTGTCTACACGACCGACAACGGGCCGAACATGTTCTCCTGGCCCGACGCAGCCATGACGCCGTTCCGCAGCGAGAAGGACTCAAACTGGGAGGGCGCGTTCCGTGTCCCGGCGATGATCCGTTGGCCGGGCGTGATCAAACCGGGTGAGGTGTCGACCGAACTGTTCTCAGGGCTCGACTGGTTTCCAACGCTGCTCGCCGCAGCGGGTGACAACGGCGTGAAGGACCGGCTGCTCAAGGGATGGGCGCCAAAGGCCGGTGGCGCGAGCTTCAAGGACCACCTCGACGGGTACAACCAGCTGCCGTACCTGACAGGCAAAGCGCCCAAGAGCGCGCGTACCGAGTTCTATTACTTCGACGACGACGGTCAATTGGTCGCGATGCGCTGGGAGCAGGACAACATGGCCTGGAAGGCGGTCTTCTGCGAGCAGCGGGCGCCGGGGAACCTGAACATCTGGCAAGACCCGTTCGTCTGCCTGCGCTTGCCGAAGATATTCAACCTGCGCATGGACCCGTACGAGCGAGCGGATATCACGTCGGATCAGTACAACGACTGGCTCGCGAAGAACGTCTTCCTGACCGGTATCGCGACACTGAAGGCATCGACCTTCCTTCAGACCTTCGTCGCTTATCCGCCTAGCCAGAGACCGGCGAGCTTTAGCGTCGATGCAGTCCGGCGGCAAGTGGACAAGAAGATCGACGAGTCGTTCAAGAAGCGCGGCCTGGAGTAAGCCGTCACCATAACGCGTCCACGGGTTTCACAACCCGTGGACGCGTCTTCATTTTGAAAAACCCACGACCCGCCATGACCCAGACGCTCGCTACTCGTGCTAAAGCGACACATCGCGAAAGACGCGAACGGTCGCAACGTGAGACCCGGACGCATGAACGCTCGCAACCGGTGGTGACTGATGCCCCGGGTTTGCATGCTGCATGGCCGGCGTCGCTTCTGCTTGCTTCGGGGGCGGCGTCGCTGATCTATCAGGTTCTGTGGATCAAGCAACTCACACTCGTAGTCGGCGCCGAGGTACTGGCAGTCACCACTGGCGTCAGCGCGTTTTTTGCGGGCCTCGCGTTGGGTGGATGGTTGTTAGGACGCCTTGCCGACCGCCAGCGACGTCCGCTGCGTGTCTATGCAAGCCTGGAAATTGGTGTGTCGATATTGGCCGTTGGCGCAACGTTCGGCCTCTCTCATGCAGCTCAGCCGTTCGCGGCGCTGCAAGGTCATATTGGCGTGATGGCCTGGATACTGCCCTTTGCGCTCGTTGGCGTTCCCGCCATCCTGATGGGCGGTACGCTGCCGGTCCTGATGCGCGCGGTTGCGCCGATAGCCATGCATATCGGTCGTGCAGGCGGTCGTTTGTATGCGGCCAATACGGCCGGCGCGATCGTTGGAACGCTAGCTGTCCCGTTTGTCCTGATTCCCGCGCTGGGGGTGCTGGGGAGTGCGCTCGCCGCCGCCGCGCTGAATGCGGCCGCTGCGCTGGCCGCGCTGATTCTCGGCCGCCGCGCGCATGCGCCTGCTTTCGTTGCAGCTTCGTCTCCGCCAGTTGCTCCGGCTACCGGTCACGCCCGGCTCGCCCTCGTTCTGTATGCGCTTGCCGGTGGCATTGCGCTGGGATACGAGGTCGTGTGGTCGCAAGCTATCGTCCAGTTCATCAGTACCCGAAGCTTCGCTTTCTCCATCGTGCTGGCCACCTACTTGTGTGGGCTCGTGTCGGGGAGCGCCCTGGTGTCGCGACATGTCGACCGTGCACGCGATCCGTGGGGAACGTTCGCGCTGCTGATCGCAGCGGCCGGTCTCGTTGCGCTGCTGGAGATCGCCTTCCTCGGCGAATGGTTGTTGCAAGGACAAGCGCAAATAGCCAGCGCGATGTTCACCGCAACGGGAAGCATGTTCGCCGCCATGTGCGCGCGCTTCGCGCTTGCGGGTCTGTGCATTGTCTTTGTGCCAACCCTGTTGCTGGGCGCTGCGTTCCCGTTTGCAGTACGTCTTGGTGTGAATAGCAACCACGTGGGGCGCGACGTCGGCATCGTCATAGCGATGAACACAGCGGGCGGCATAGCGGGCACCATGCTTGCCGGGTTCGTTCTGGTGCCGAAGTTAGGCATCGTGCACGCACTTGCGGCTCTGGCCCTCGCGGCGAGTATGGCCGGATTGATCGCGGTCTTTCGCGGTTCCGGCGCCCGATTGTTCGCGCGCGGAAGCGTACTTGCGCTCGCCGCCTGCGTGCTATGCGCCGCGGTGTTCACGCCTTCCGACCGGCTCGCCACAATGCTCACCAAAGCCCGTGGAGGTGACCTGACCTTCTATGCGGAAAGCGAAGGGGGAACCGTTGCGGTCGTTGCACAAAAGTCCGGCGAGAACCGCTTTAAACGCCTCTACATCCAGGGCGTATCTAATTCCGGTGACGCCATGACGTCGCTGCGATACATGCGCTTGCAAGCCATCCTGCCGCTGATCATTCATCGCGGCGCCCCGCGCTCGGCGTTGGTGATCGGCTTGGGGACCGGCATTACGGGTGGCGCGTTGTTGCGTTACCCCGGTCTCGACCATCGGGTAGTTGCCGAATTGCTTCCGGCCGTGGTGCGAGCGGTGCCGCAATTCAAGGGAAATTATGGCGTTAGCACGGACCCGCGCATGGAGATCCGGCTGCACGACGGGCGGCGCGAACTACTGCGCAACTCGCAACACTATGACCTGATCACGCTGGAACCGCCGCCGCCCTCGGCCGCGGGCGTGGTCAACTTGTACTCGTCAGATTTTTATCGGTTGGCCGCGTCGCGCCTGCAACCGGGCGGCTTCGTCGCACAATGGTTACCCCTGCCGACGCAAAACGAGGAAGACACGCGTGCGTTGATCAAGAGCTTCGTACAGGTTTTTCCCTACGCAACGATGTGGACCACCGAGCTGCACGAGATGATGCTGGTAGGTTCAATGGAACCGATCGAACTCAACGTGCCGCGTATCCGCGAACGCTTTGAACAACCGGGCGTTGCTGCAGCGCTGCGCGAGGTGGGTATTTCGTCCCCCGCTGCTCTCCTTTCCACATGGATAACCGATCGTGCCGGCCTCGAGTATTACGCCGCCGATGCACAACCTGTGACCGACGACCGGCCGGGAATTGAATACGCGGCCTGGGTGCGCAGTGCCGACTTCCCCAAGGTATTGACGCAGTTGCTGGCATTGCGCAGCGAGCCCCCGCTACAGGGCGCGGATAACGCTTTCGTGGAGAGTATGCAAGCCGAACGCGGCACGTTACAGGCTTTCTACGATGCAGGGTTAGCGGCTTATCGCGGGGATCGCAACGCGTGGCAATCAGATGTGCGCCGGGTCATGCGCGACGATGAACGCAATCCGTACTACCGATGGTTTGTCGGCGCAGGCGGCTAGCGTGACGGCAAGGGTTGCCGTAATAACGCAGACCGTGATTGCGAGGTTCCGGGTGAGTCTTGCGTTTTGGTGTCGGATGGATGATGGGAGAACGCCCGCGTGCAGGTGTTCATCCGGGCCGGTTTATGTCTCCCCGCCGGCCGCGAAAAACACTGTGCGAGCGCGTTCATGCTCCTTCTCTTCGAGATTCCAGTCACGCGTGCCAATGCTTCAATATGACATGCCGAGTCACGTGGCCCCGGCAATGTGACCGGCTTCCTCTTGAATGAATCTAATGGACGGCGGTCATGCGCACTCCCGGTCCCGCTCCTGATGACGCGCACGTAACGCATGTAAATGGACTTTCGCACGCTCGGCCGCAACCAGTTCGCGCTTGCCTTTCAAGGTCGCGCTTTTGAACCGCGGGTCGCCCATCGCAGCGACGTACTTGTCCCATCGATACTTCTGATAGCGACGGAAAAAATCCGGCCCGGGCAGGCCGTTGTCGCATGCAAGCAGCACACCGTAGTCAATATCGGGGCCATCGTTAAGCTCCCGCAGAGCGGCATCGAGTACCTCGTATCGACGGGTCAATGGAACCGTTCGCTCAAACAGGACATGGAAACGTTTGTACGGCAATACCGTACTTTGCAGCGCGGCCCGTTCAAGCGCTCGGATGACAAGGGGCAGTGGATTCGGGTCCATACGAGTCTCCGGTTGAACAACATTCATCGCCATGCACGACCGGCCTGAACCTCGACTGCGTGCCGCCCGGCCCGTGCGATTGAAGTAAAAACTTGACGCGTGTCTCCTGGTCCACGATCGCGCTATCTTGTTTCTCGAACGAGGCAAGCCCTGCCGTCGGCGGATACTGAACAAACCGGCTGGGCCATCAACCCATATCATCTGGGCGCCGTAACAACGACGTACTGCACCTGAGTTCCAACGTATTGCGGCTGATACCAGTTCGGGCCGCAATGCTGATAGGCAACGCCGTTCACCACGATGCTCGAGCAGCTCGGCGGCAACGCTGCAACCGTCGCGCCAACTACTAC
>DASYLW010000447.1:0-4351 GCA_036009385.1 Caballeronia sp. | reverse complement strand
AGCTCGCTGTTCAACACGGACCGCATCGACCATCTTTACAGCGATCCGCACGAGTCGGACCGCAAGTTCGTGCTGCATCACGGCGACCTGACGGATACCTCGAGCATCATGCGCATCGTGCAGCGCACCGAGCCGGATGAGATCTATAACCTCGGCGCGCAGAGCCACGTGCAGGTGTCGTTCGAAGAGCCGGAATACACGGCGAACGCCGACGGTCTTGGCGCGCTGCGCATTCTCGAAGCGATCCGCATTCTCGGGATGGAGAAAAAAGCGCGTTTCTACCAGGCGTCGACGTCTGAGCTCTACGGTCTTGTGCAAGAGTCGCCGCAGAAGGAAACCACGCCGTTTTATCCGCGCAGTCCGTATGCGGCGGCCAAGCTGTACGCATACTGGATGACGGTGAACTATCGCGAAGCGTATGGCATGTACGCGTGCAACGGCATCCTGTTCAATCACGAGTCTCCTGTGCGCGGCGAGACCTTCGTCACGCGCAAGATCACCCGGGCGCTCGCGCGTATCGCGGTCGGCATGCAGGACGAGATGTATCTCGGCAACCTGTCCGCCATGCGCGACTGGGGCCATGCGCGCGACTACGTCGAGATGCAATGGCTGATGTTGCAACAGGACCAGCCGGAAGACTTTGTGATTGCGACGGGCGAGCAGCACAGCGTGCGCGAATTCGTGATCCAGGCCGCCGCCGAGCTTGGCGTTCATTTGCGCTTCGAAGGTGAAGGCGTGGACGAAGTGGGCATCGTCGACCGGGTCGAAGGACGCGAAACGAAGATGGCGAAGGGAGATGTGATCGTCCACGTGGACCCGCGCTATTTCCGGCCGACGGAAGTGGAAACGCTGCTCGGCGATCCGTCGAAGGCGCACGCGAAACTGGGCTGGCGTCCGGCTACGACATTCTCCTCGCTGGTGAAGGAGATGGTTCGTTCCGATTTTCAAATGGCACGGCGTGACGCGCTCGTCACGATGGCCGGATTCAAAGCGCTTGAACACCACGAGTAAACATCATGGACAAAAACGCACGCATTTTTGTAGCCGGTCATCGCGGCATGGTCGGCTCGGCGTTAGTCCGGCGCCTGACCAGCGAGGGGTATCGCAACATCATCACGCGGACCAAGTCGCAGCTCGACCTGACTGACCAGGTCGGGGTCAACATGTTCTTCGAGAAGGAGAGTATTGACGTGGTGTTGCTCGCGGCGGCGAAGGTCGGCGGCATTCTCGCGAACTCGACGCTGCCAGCGTCTTTTATCTACGAGAACCTCACGATCGAAACCAACGTGATTCACGCGGCCTGCCGCTGGAATGTGTCCAAGCTCGTGTTCTTCGGTTCTTCGTGCATCTATCCAAAGGCCTGCCCGCAGCCGATCAAGGAAGAGTACTTGCTGACTTCGCCGCTCGAGCCGACCAACGAGGCGTATGCCATCGCGAAGATTGCCGGGCTGAAGCTTTGCGAAGCTTATAACCGCCAATACGGCTGCAAGTTCATCTCGCTGATGCCAACCAATCTTTATGGTCCGAACGACAACTACGACCTGAAGAGCAGCCACGTGCTGCCGGCACTGATTCGCAAGGCGCACGAAGCGAAGCTGAACGGTGAAAGCACGCTCACGGTATGGGGATCGGGCACGCCGCGCCGCGAGTTCATGCATGTGGACGACCTGGCCGGCGCAGCCGTGTTCCTGATGGACAGCGGACGGACCGAAGGTGTGTTCAACGTGGGCGTGGGCGAGGACCTGTCCATTCACGACCTGGCGGAGACGATCTGCCGCGTGATCGGCTTCCAGGGACAGCTCGTATTCGACGCGAGCAAGCCGGACGGGACCATGAGAAAGCTGCTGGATGTGTCGAAGCTGGGCGAGATGGGCTGGGTTGCGTCGACGGGGCTCGAGCAGGGCATCCGGACGACCTACCAGGATTTCCTGCAGCGCTACGAGGCGCTCGGCCAGCAACCGGCACACGCGTGAGCCTGAACACGATGATTGCTTCGCGCACCGTTCTCCACCACTCAGGGCTAAGTACAAAATGAACGCTTCGGTCACCATTTTTCATAACGTCGTCTGGTCGCGGCACAAGGGTGCGGTGTTGTCCGCGCTGCACAACATATCCGGGTCGGGAACGATCAAGTATTCAGTGGTTCAGATTGCCGACACGGAGCATGACCGGATTGGCTTCTCCGACGTGGACTATTCGTTCCACAGCTATCCCATGCGCAAGCTCTACAACGGCTGCTATGAAGACGTGTCGACCTGGCGCATGACGGCTCGCCTCACGTGGGAAGTGCTGAAGGCGAAGACCGACCTCGTGGTGCTGCCGGGTTATCACCGTCCCGAGTACTGGGCCATGATGGCGGCGTGCATCCTGACGGGCAAGCGTCGGGCCGTGTTCTGCGATTCGACGGCACGCGACCGGCCGCGCAGGATGTTGACGTCCATTCCGAAGCGCGTGTTTTTCTCGCTATGCGACGGGTATTTCGGCTTCGGCGAGCGCAGCCGCGAGTATCTGATGTCGCTTGGCGCGAAGCAGGAAAAGATCTTTATCCCGTGCCAGGCGGCCGCATTGCCGCGCTCGTTTTCGCCGGAGCGCGCGCTGCCTGACCGGCTGCATTACCGCGCCGGCAACAAGCCCGTCTTCCTGTATGTCGGACGTCTGTCGCCGGAGAAGGGCATTGGCACGCTGATCGACGCGTTCCGCGGTTTGAAGGAACGGATTCCCAACGCAGCACTGCGCATTGTCGGCACCGGTCCCATGGGTGACGAACTCAAGGCGAAGGTGGCGTCAATGGGCCTGTCCGATTCCATTACTTTCCTGGGCAGCCTGCAGGACGAACCGTTGTCGGTCGAATACTTCAGCGCCACCTGCATGGTGTTGCCGAGCATGAGCGAGCCCTGGGGCCTGGTGGTCAATGAGGCGCTTAGTCACGGCTGTCCTTCGGTGGTGAGCGAGAGTTGCGGCTGCGTACCGGAACTGGTGATCGATGGGGTGTCGGGTTATGCGTTTCCGGCGGGCGACGTGCCGGCCATGCAACGTACGATGCTCAAGTCGATCGAGGCTTTTGCCGACACGGCAGGCGCGGCGAAGCAATGCATGGACGTGATCCAGCGTTTCGATCCGCCGTCTGCTGCAGCGAACATTGCGCGGGGCTGCGCGATGATGCTCAGCGACTGACCGTGGATTTGCGACGGCCGATTGATTCCAGAACCCAGAGAGGCACGCATGATCGCCGAAGCGCCATTGCGCGGGCGTGGTCCCGTGGCTGATGTTTCGCAAAAGTCCTTTCCGGCGGGGCGTGCTTGTCCGGCGGAAGTGGAGGCACGATGAGAATCCTTATCTACGGGCTCAACTACGCGCCCGAGTTGACGGGAACGGGCAAATACACCGCCGAGATGGCGGAGGCTTTGGAGCAGCTGGGGCACGACGTTCGCGTCGTGTGCGCGCCTCCGTATTACCCGGAATGGAAGATTGCGAAGGGTTATTCGGGCTCGCGCGGTTCGCGCGAAACACGCAATCAGGTGCGCGTCTGGCGTTCGCCGTTGTGGGTGCCGGCCCATCCGAGCGGCCTCAAGCGCATGATCCATCTCGCGTCATTTGCCGCGGCCTCGCTACCGGCGCTGGTCTTGCAGGCGTGGTGGCGTCCCGACGTCGTGATGTCGATTGCGCCGACCATGCTCAATGCGCCGGCGGCGCTGGCGCTCGCGGGTTTGACGGGCGCACATTCATGGCTGCATATTCAGGATTTCGAAGTAGATGCCGCGTTCGATCTCGGCTTGCTCAAGGGCCAGCGTGCGGGACGCTTTGCGCGCCTGGTTGAAAGCGCTATTTTGCGCCGGTTTAACGTCGTCTCCACGATCTCGGACAAGATGGCCGAGCGCGCGATTGCAAAGGGCGTTGCCCATTCCAATGTGTTCCACTTGCCGAACTGGGTGGATATCAGCGCGATCTATCCGCTTGATCGCGCGAACAAGTATCGCGATGAATTGAAGATACCCGAGAGCGCGAAGGTCGTGCTTTACTCCGGCAACATGGGCGCGAAACAGGGCATTGAAGTGCTGGCGGGCGCAGCGGTGACGCTGGCTTCACGCCAGGACATCGTGTTCGTGTTCTGTGGGAATGGCGCTACCAAGGCGGAGCTGGAGAAGTGCTGCGCGCATTTGTCCAACTGCCGGTTTATTCCGCTGCAACCCATGACGCGCCTGAACGAACTGCTCAATCTCGCCGATATCCACGTGCTCCCGCAACGCGGCGATGCATCCGATCTCGTCATGCCGTCAAAACTCACGGGCATGTTCGCGAGCGGACGCGTGGTGATCGCCATGGCGCGTCCGGGGACTGAGCTTTCCAACAT
>DASYLW010000446.1:0-1579 GCA_036009385.1 Caballeronia sp. | reverse complement strand
GTTCCATATGCGGATCGTGAGCCTCGCGGGCAATACGGCGATTGAATCGATCCTGCGCGGCAGCGCCGACATCATGAAAGAGAGCCAGCGTTTGCCGTTTTATCGGCGGGAACTGGTGCTGTCGACGTATCACGAGCATCTGGCGATTGTCGAAGCGTTGAAGGCCCGCGACAGCGAACACGCCGGGCGCGCCATTGAAGCGCATATCGTGAACGCGGCTCAACGGGCCGGCGTGCATTTTCCGATTCCGGTTTAGGCTGCGCGGCGTCTTCTCGCCGTGAAATGATGCAGCGAAACCATCGCGCGAGTTATTCACCGTTTAAGTTGAGAACCCTGTGGATAACGTGTCGGGCCGCGATCTAAGCGCTTGATGTGAATCAGATTTGAGGGGTTGCTTCGGTTCGGTCAGCGGTTGGCGGCTTCGCAAACGCCGCTGAATCGAAACCGCGGCAACGAAAATCATCAGCCCCGCGATGCCTGCGCGACCGGCCTGCATCGAGCACGCTGGGACATGTGCCGCGGGGGCATCGCCTTTACAATAGTGTTCATGCCGCCGCCTGTTTCCAGTCCAACATCCGATCGCCACGCCGAGTTGATTGCTCGCGCGCCGGCTCATGCACAGAGGCATCTCGACGAATCCCTCACGGCCGACACGCTCGCCGATTGCGCCGCCACGTCGCGCCACCACTTTCATCAAAGGAGCCGCCGCTATGCAAGTTTCTCGAATGACCCACTTGCCCGAAGGCATCGTCGCGCTGACTGCCACAGGGCGCGGCATGGTCGACAACAACATGATGCGTGCCGCACAACAGGCGTTTGGCGAGTTGATGCAAGTAGTCACTAGCGCCGGGCTTCGTGAACAGGTGAGCAGTTATATGAGCGTAGTGCCCGACGATCCCAAAGGTCCTGACGATCCGCACTGCCGTTTTGTCGCCGGCCTGGTGTTCGGTTATTCGATGGCAACGGGCAACGGGCAGTGCCAGCAACCGGACGGCCTGGCGCTTTCAGGCACGCTGAAGTGGCAACCGATCGCGAGCGGCCGCTATGCGGTTTTCACTCACGTCGGTCCTTATACAACGCTGCATCGCACGTGGAAGGCGGCGTATCTGGACTGGCTGCCAGTGTCGGGCGAACAGCTTCGCGACGAACCGCCGCTGGAGGTCAACCTGAACCGTCCCACGGTCACGCCACCGGAAGACCTTCGCACGGAAGTGTGGTTGCCGCTGGCGTAGGTGTCAGGTCTCGCCCCGCGCGAGCAAACCGGAAGCTCAACCAGTCTGCGTTGCCGATGGAAACCCGCTGCGCGAAGCAAACCACACAACCAAAAACGCCAGTGGCCGGAAGCAGATCAGTCGATCGCGTGCGACCGATATCTCGCGATCATGGAAACACTGCGCCCGGCGCGTCGTCGCCCATTACGCGTTGTTCGCGAATCCACTGCGCGAACGCTTCATCCTCGAAGCGATATTCGCCATGCGCGAGCTTGGTCACAATGTTGTCGGCCTGAAGCCGGCGCAACGAATGCGCGGGCGTATTCATTGGCGGCGCCTTGGGCAGCCCGAGCAAGATCCCTAGTTGC
>DASYLW010000445.1:0-3383 GCA_036009385.1 Caballeronia sp. | reverse complement strand
TGCTTACCACAACGGCGACTTCATCACCGTGACCGACGAAAGCCTGAAAGGCAAATGGTCCGTCCTGGTGTTCTACCCGGCTGACTTCACATTCGTTTGCCCGACGGAACTCGGCGATCTGGCCGACCGCTACGCTGAATTCAAGAAGCTGGGCGTGGAAATCTATAGCGTGTCGACCGACACCCACTTCACGCACAAGGCATGGCACGACACGTCGGAAACGATCGCCAAGATCAAGTATCCGATGATTGCCGATCCGACGCTGGTCATCTCGCGCGCCTTCGACGTGCTGATCGAAGAAGAAGGTCTGGCGCTGCGCGGCACGTTCGTGATCAATCCGGAAGGCGAGATCAAGCTGTGCGAAATCCACGACAACGGCATCGGCCGTGACGCTGGCGAATTGTTGCGCAAGGTGCAGGCAGCGCAATACGTTGCAGCACACCCGGGCGAAGTGTGCCCCGCCAAGTGGACGCCGGGCGCTGAAACGCTGACGCCGTCGCTCGACCTCGTTGGAAAGATCTAAGCTGCTTTCAAAGCTTTAAAACATAGTTGTAGTGCGCTGTACTTTCCGGGCCGTTCGCGGCCCGGATGTCTGTCAGCACTGTCAGTATGTCTTCCGAACAAAAATCATCTTTAAACGGACTCGAAACCGCCATGCTGGAAGCCAACCTCAAGACTCAGTTGAAAGCGTATCTGGAAAAGGTCAGCCGGCCGATCGAGATCGTCGCGTCACTTGACGACTCTCCGAAATCCGTCGAGCTGCAAGGCCTGCTGCATGAAATCGCCACGCTGTCGGACCGCATTGCGGTGATCGAGAAGCGCGACGATGCGCATCGCAAGCCCTCGTTTTCCATCGGCGAACCGGGCAAACCCACGGGTATCCGTTTCGCGGGCATTCCGATGGGCCATGAATTTACGTCGCTGGTCTTGGCGCTGCTCCAGACCGGCGGCCATCCGGTCAAACTCGACGACGCAGTGATCGAACAGATCCGCGAGCTCGACGGCGACTATGAGTTTGAAACGTATATTTCGCTGTCGTGCCAAAACTGTCCGGAAGTCGTGCAGGCGCTGAACGTGATGGCGCTCATCAATCCGCGCATTCGCCAGGTCACTATCGACGGCGCGTTGTTCCAGGACGAAGTCGAGCAGCGCCAGATCATGGCCGTCCCGACCGTCTACATGAACGGTGAAGTGTTCGGGCAAGGTCGCACCGGCGTGAAGGAAATTCTCGCGAAGCTCGATAGCAACGCCGGGGCCCGCGCGGCGAAAGAACTCGAAAAGAAGGGCGTATTCGATGTGCTGATCGTCGGCGGCGGACCGGCCGGCGCGGCGGCTGCCATCTACTCGGCGCGCAAGGGCATCTCGACCGGCGTGGCGGCTGAGCGCTTTGGCGGACAAGTGCTGGATACGCTCGCCATCGAAAACTTCGTCTCGGTGCAAGCGACCGAAGGACCGCAATTCGCAACGGCGCTCGAGCAGCACGTGAAAAGCTATGACGTCGACATCATGGACGTGCAGCGTGCCGAAGCACTCGTGCCGGGCAAGATTCACGAAGTGCGCCTCGCCAATGGCGCGGTGCTGAAAGCGAAGGCGATCGTGCTTGCCACGGGTGCCCGGTGGCGCGAAATCAACGTGCCGGGGGAGAAGCAATATCGCAATCACGGTGTGGCGTATTGCCCGCATTGCGACGGTCCGTTGTTCAAGGGCAAGCGTGTCGCGGTGATCGGCGGCGGCAATTCCGGCGTTGAGGCGGCAATCGATCTGGCCGGACTGGTCAGCACGGTGACGTTGCTCGAATTCGGTACGGAGTTGCGTGCCGACGCCGTACTGCAACGCAAGCTGCGCAGCCTCAAGAACGTGAGCATCATCACGCAGGCACAGACCACGGAAGTCACCGGCGACGGCAAGAAGGTCAACGGCCTCTCGTATAAGGACCTTGGTTCGGGCGAAGCGAAACACCTCGAACTGGAAGGTGTATTCGTGCAGATCGGGCTGGTGCCGAATACGGAATGGCTCAAGGGCACGGTCGAGTTGTCGCGTCACGGTGAGATCGTGGTGGATGCGCGCGGCGCGACGTCGGTACCGGGCGTGTTCGCGGCCGGCGATGTCACCACCGTGCCGTTCAAGCAGATCGTGATCGCGGTCGGCGAAGGGGCTAAAGCATCGCTCAGCGCATTCGATTACCTGATCCGGAATTCGGAAACGGAGACGGAAACGATCGAGGCTGAAGCCGAGGAAGCGGTGGCCTGAAGCGTTTTACCTTGCGGACAGCTATCTAAGCTTCTGCCCGGTTGCTGCATCTGAACGCCCGGTAATCACCTACATGTTGATTATCGGGCGTTTTTTCGTGTTTTCTTCAGTTTTCGTCGCGTAGAAAATACCGTTAATTATGCGACCCATAAAAAGCCTAAAGAATCGCCCCGAGTTGCCGTAGATACCGAGAATGAGACGCTGCTCTCACGCGAAATGCACGCCGATGAACAAATCATCTTGAGGTCATGACGGTATGGGAATTCTCGGAAACACCTTCAGCACGCTCTTTCGCGGCCACGGGCGATCGCACCCCGGCATGGCGCAAAAGCTCGAGCGCGCGCTTCGCCGGGAAAGCGATTTGAAACGCGAACTGACGCAATTGCGGCTCGGCACGTCATCCGACGCGCCGGGCATCGACGTCAAGATGGACCTGATGAAATTCGACGTCGCGCAGGAGAAAGCCGCGGTCGCGAGTTTGACAGCGGCATTGCTTAGCGCGCAGGAAGACCTGGAACTCGAAAAGGCGAACCGGTCGGCTGCGGTTCATCTGTTGAAGAAACATGGCGTGATCGACGGTGTGGCGTACGCGAGTTTCACGCGCGAGCAACGGGTCGAGTTGATCGCCGTGGCAATGGATGAGGTCGCGGGGAGAGAGATGACCAGCCGCTGGCGGGCAAGGTCGCCGGCTAGCGCGAAGTCGGGGTCGTCGGGCAAGAGTAACTGAGCGTAAGGGCTATGCAGTGGTGGCCTTCAAGGTAGCAGAGGTCGAGTGAGTGCGCCCCCTGCGGCTACGCTCCTGACATCAGCGTTACGCGCGGCTCGAGCGGGCGTGCTGCGTGGTGTCTCGGTCCGCTCGCGTCTCCATACATCGTGGCAAGCGCCCCGCCCCCATTCACCCCCACCCATATCGTTAGCTCGTTTTGATATTTAAGATCTGCGCCAGCCGATGTTAGCCTTTGAAGCTATCGGCAGCGTCCTGAAGCGTCTCTTCACGCACTGCCTCACAGTGTGAACCAACGAGGAGCGTCTTTCGTGAGCGTCGAATTCATCGGCATGATCCAGCAGCAAAAAGTGTCGGAAACGTATCTGGCGCGCGGTCCGGCAATCGATATCGACTACCTCCGCGACTT
>DASYLW010000444.1:0-2415 GCA_036009385.1 Caballeronia sp. | reverse complement strand
AAGCCGCCGAATGGCTGGAACAGATCCGGATACGATTCGTTGCCGCCCAGGCCGAGACCCGCTGCAATGTTCAATGACATCTGGTGGCCGCCGTGCGGAACGCAGCGTGAAGGCGACCAGCCGTGCTGATGCAACATGTCCAGCGTACGCAGGTATTCAACCAGCCCATAGCTCAGTGCGCAATCGAATTGCAGATAATCGCGGTCGGCCCGCATTCCGCCATAGCGGATCAGATTACGCGCATCTTGCATCGAGAACAAATTCTCGCCGGTCGCCATTGGCTTGTCGTAGTAATTTCTCAGCGTGGCCTGCAGTTCAAAATCCAGCGGATCGCCCGGCTCTTCGTACCAGAACAGCTCGTATTGCGAGAGGGCCTTTGCGTACTGAATGGCGGTGTCCAGGTCGAAGCGGCCGTTTGCATCGACGGCAAGCTTTTGACCGTCCTGCAGCACAGATAGCACCGCGTCGATCCGGCGCAGGTCTTCGTCAAGCGAACCGCCGCCTATCTTCTTCTTGACCACCGTATAACCGCGGTCAAGATAGCTGCGCATCTCGTCTTTCAGCTTGCCGTAATCCTGCCCGGGATAGTAGTAACCGCCCGCTGCATAAACAAAGATCTCGCGATCCGGCGTGCCGTTGCCGTAGCGGTCCGCCAGCAACTGGAACAGCGGCTTGCCTTCAATCTTCGCCACCGCGTCCCATACCGCCATGTCGATCGTGCCGATCGCCACAGAGCGCTCGCCGTGCCCGCCGGGTTTTTCGTTCATGAACATCGTGGCCCAGATCTTGTGCGGATCGAGGTTGTTGCCCGACGTGTCCAGCAGCGAATCCGGCTCGGCTTCCAGCACGCGCGGAATAAAACGTTCGCGCATCAGCTTGCCTTGGCCATAGCGTCCGTTCGAGTTGAAGCCGTAGCCTACGACTGGCTTGCCATCACGAATGACGTCGGTGATGACGGCAACGAGGCTCAGCGTCATCTTGCTGAAATCGATATACGCATTCCGAATGGATGAACTGATCGGAATGGTCTGCTCGCGGATTTCCACGATTTTCATGTGACGGTCTCCTGAATGCCGCTGCATGCGTTTACGAACGCTTAAGCGGATACCGGAGCTTACGCGCGTGCAGTCGCGTTACACTTCAACGGTACACATATGATTATTCAGTTTAAGTGAAGAACGACGTCACCTCCGATCTCGAGTTTTTTGTCCAGCTAGCGCGCCTTGGCAGCTTGTCGGCTGCCGCGCGTGCGCTTGATCTGACGCCGCCTGCCGCCACCCGGCGGCTCGCGCTGATGGAACAGCGGCTTGGCGTCAGGCTGGTCAATCGCACCACGCGCAGCGCGAGTCTTACCGACGAAGGCGACACCTATCTGCGGCACGCTACGCGTATTCTTGCCGCCGTGAGCGAGATGGAGGACGCTGTCTCGCGCAGCCGCGAAGCACCACGCGGCATATTGCGCGTGAATGCCTCGCTCGGCTTCGGCCGCACAACCATCGCGCCGCTCGTCTCCGCGTTCGTGCAGCGTTATCCTCAAGTCGAGGTCCAACTGGATGTAACGGACCGGCCGGTGGATATTGTCGAGCAGGGTTTCGATCTCGCCATCCGCTTCGGCGCGTTACCCGATACACGCCTCAATGCGCGCCGCATCATGTCGAACCGACGCTACCTGTGCGCATCGCCGGCGTATCTGCAGCGATACGGCAACCCGGCCACGCTTGGCGAACTCGCGCGTCACCGGACAATCCTTCACCGGCAGAATGACGACGCCTACGGCGTCTGGCGCTTCACGCGCGACGGCGAAACGGTGTCGGTCAAGGTACATGGCGGGCTCTCGAGCAATGACGGCGATATCGTGCTCGGATGGGCGCTCGATGGACACGGCATCTCGATCCGCTCAGAATGGGACCTCGCGAAATACCTGGAAAGCGGCCGGCTGAAAGTCGTGCTACCGGATTTCCTGCTGCCACCGGCGGACTTGTTTGTCTACTATCCAAGCCGCCGCAACCAACCCGCGCGTATGCGTGCGTTCATCGACTTCCTGGTCGAGCACTTTCGCGCATCCCGGTAACCCCGCTCGAGCAAACCAGTGAAGCAACGCCAATGCGCATTGTCGCGATCGACCTTGTTATATGAAAGAGATGCCCTGATTCGGAGCAGTCCGGATACGAGGAACGCACGATGGCGGGCATGTATTGCTGAGTCGTTCTGCGAACGTTGAATTCGGCGATTTATTACCGATAAGGGCCAACTCATATGCACCACCCTAGAAACGGCTTTGTTGTTGCGATGTCGGCAGCGCCGCGACGACTATCCCGCTGCCCGCACCACCGTAATAGAGTCCGAGCACGAGGCCTGCATCGCGTGGATGAGCCGTTGCAAGACGCGCTGCCAACACCCCGCCGCCGACGAAGA
>DASYLW010000443.1:0-6226 GCA_036009385.1 Caballeronia sp. | reverse complement strand
GCGCCGGATTGAAACGCGCGGTGCGCTCGCCGAGCTTCTGCTGACGTTCGGTGCGGCTTATCTGATTACAGAAGGTGTGAAGCTTGTCTGGGGTCTTGCGCCCATCAACGCGGTTGTTCCTTTCTCTCTTGATGGCCCGTTGTTCACGCTCTACGGCGCCGCTTTCCCGCGTTATCGCGCGTTCATGATGGGTGTGTCGCTGGCCATGCTGCTGGCTTTGTATGCCGTGCTGCGGGTCTCGCGGATAGGGCTTGTGGTAAGAGCGGCGCTCACGCATTCAGCGACTGTCGAGACGCTTGGTCATAACGTTCCCCGTGTGTTTACGCTGGTGTTCGCGACCGGCACCGCGCTCGCTGCGCTGGCCGGCGTGATCGGGGCGCCGTTGTTCGTGATCGAGCCTTCGATGGCCGGGAACATTGGGCCCATTGTGTTTGTGATTGTGGTTGTGGGCGGTTTGGGGTCGGTGGGCGGTGCGCTGGTGGCGTCGCTTCTGATTGGTTGCGTGCAGACGTTTGCCGTCGGGACCACGTTGTCGCTGGGTGGCATTGCACGGCTTGTTGGCACTTCGTTGCCGCCTGCGTGGGCCGCGTTGAACGTCGCGCAGATCGCGCCTGTGCTACCGTTTGTGATGCTCGTCGCGATGCTCGCGCTGCGTCCTCGCGGATTATTCGGGCAGCGTGGCGATGACGATGTTTAGAGTGCGTGTTTCTCTACGTCAGGCGCTGCCGTGGCTATTGCTCATGGCCGGTCTTGCGTTGCCGCCGGTCTTCACGTCGCAGAGCTGGCTGCTCGCCTATCTCGCGCAGACCGCGACCATGATCGTGTTCGCGCTCTCCTTCAATCTGCTACTCGGCGAGACGGGGTTGCTGTCGTTTGGGCACGCCGTATATGCCGGTCTCGGCGCGTTCGCCGCTGCGCAAATCTTCAATCGATACCCCGTGCCGTTGCCTTTGTTGCCGTTGATCGCGGGCGTATCGGCGGCGCTTGTGGGCGTTGTATTCGGCTTCTTTTCGACGCGTCGAGCCGGCACCACATTCGCGATGATCACGCTCGGTATCGGCGAACTTGTCGCGGCGGGAGTGTGGCTCGTGCCGGGTTGGTTCGGCGGCGAGGGCGGTGTTCCTATCGATCGTGCGAGCGGCCCAGTCATCCTCGGCTCTAACTTCGGGCCTTCGATCCAGGCTTACGCGCTGATCGCCGGATGGTGCGTGCTGGCGTGTGTCGCGATGTTCCTTTTCTCGCGCACGCCGTTCGTGCGCGTGGCGAATGCGGTGCGCGACAACCCCGTGCGTGCGGCGGCTATCGGTTTCGATCCGCGCCGCGTGCGCTTCACGATGTTGATCGTCGCGGCGTTTTTCGCGGGCGTGGCGGGCGGGCTGGGTTTGATCAATGTGGAGCTGGCATCGGCGGAAGGGGTAGGGCTCGCGCGCTCGGGAAGCGTGCTGATTGCAGCGGTGATCGGTGGGACTGCAGAATTTTTTGGGCCGGTGTTGGGAGCCGTGGCAATGACGTTTTTCAGCCTGGCAGTGGGGAATGTATCGTCGGCGTGGGTGGCCTATCTTGGGCTGTTTTTTGTTTGGGTTGTAGTGGTGGCGCCTCAGGGTTTGGTGGGATTTATCGCCGCGCTTTCACGCAAGGGTTACGTGGCTATCGCTTTCTCATTGTGCGCTGCTGTCGCGTGGCTGCTCGCGATCGTGATAGCGATGGAACTCGCCTACACGCTGCAATTCGATAGCCATGGCGACGGTTTTGCGCACATCGCGGGTTTCCTTCTTGATGGCCGGCATGCGGCTCCCTGGTGCCTGGCGTTCTTCGGCGCTGTGATTGCTGTCCTGTTCACCCGGCAAGCCCGGATCGCACGATGATCACCGTGCTCGAACTAAAGGCAATCACGAAGCGTTTCGGTGCGGCGCAGATTCTTGGCGGTGTCGATCTGAGCATTCGCCAAGGCGAGCGTCATGCGCTCATCGGTCCCAACGGTGCGGGCAAATCCACGTTGTTCGACCTCATTGCGGGACGCACGCAACCGACGAGCGGCCGCGTTGCGTTGAACGGGATCGATGTGACTGGAATACCCGCCCATCGGTTGGGACGCAAAGGCCTGGCGCGCAGCTTCCAGACCACGAGCGTGTTCACGGGTCTCACCGTCTGCGATAACGTCCGTTGCGCAGTGCTCGGGTCTCGCGCGGCCACGTGGAAGGATCGATGGTTCCGGTCGAGCGTGATTGACGAGGAGGCGCATCGGGTGATGGAGGCTATTGGCTTGCTTGAACGTAGCGATGTGCTTGCCACCAGTCTCAGCTACGCGGAATTGCGCGCGCTCGATCTGGGCCTCGCATTGGCCACGGGCGCGTCCGTATTGTTGCTCGATGAACCCACCGCAGGGATGAATCGCGCCGAAGCCGCGCGAGCGCTCGCGTTGATTCGTGAGACGACGCAGGGCAAGACATTGTTGATCGTGGAGCACGATATGGAAGCAGTGTTTGCGCTCGCCGATCGTATTTCAGTGCTTGTACAAGGCCGTATTATCGCGACGGGAACGCCCGCTGACATTGCTGCGGATTCAGCGGTTCGCTCAGTCTATCTCGGCGAAATGCCATGACGACGCTGCTTGAAATCGATAACCTGAACGCAGGGTATGGCGCGAGTCACGTGCTGCACGGGGTGAGTTTGCGTATTGGCGAAGGCGAGATCGTGGCCTTGGCAGGACGCAACGGATCGGGACGTTCGACGCTCGCGAAAGCGCTGATGGGCCTCGCGGTCGCGCAAGGGGTGGCGAACTTTCGCGGGGTATCGATGCTCGGGAAACGCCCTTATGAAATCGCGCGCATGGGCGTGGGCTACGTGCCTGAACAGCGCGATGTTTTCCCGACGTTGAGTGTGCGAGAAAACCTGCAGCTTGGCATGAAGCGAGGCGGATCGCGTTTCAGCATCAACGACGCGGAGCAGCTTTTCCCGGTGTTGCAAGAACGCGCAGCGGTGAAGGCGGGGATGTTGTCGGGAGGCGAGCAGCAAATGTTGGCGCTTGCCCGCACGTTGATGGGCGATCCGTCGTTCGTGATCGTCGATGAACCCACGGAAGGACTCGCGCCCCAGGTCGTGGAGCAAGTCGCTTCATGCTTGGCCGGCTTGCGGGACCGTGGCGTGGCGATTCTATTGATCGAACAACGCATGAGCATGGCGCGTGATCTGGCGACGCGCGTGGCCGTAATGGGTCACGGCACGATCGTCTTCGATGACACGCCCGCCGCGCTTGCCGCAAACGAGCGCGTGATCAACGAATGGCTTTCTATCGGCAACTGAAGCTTCAGGCTTTGTTATCCCTCTCCACGATCCATTCGTGCTTCGGATCGTTTTTAAAGTGCCAGGTACGTTTGTCGCCGGCCATCACGTTCAGGTAGTAGTTGTCGTAGCCATACGGCACCACGACCGGATGATAACCACGCGGCACCATGACGATGTCATGATCTTCAACCGCCATGGTTTCATCGAGATCGCGTTCGTCGGTGTAGACGCGCTGGAACGCAAACCCCTGCGGCGGATTCAGCCGATGATAGTAAGTCTCTTCAAGCGAACTCTCGAACGGCACATTGTCCCTGTCGTGCTTGTGCGGCGGATAGCTCGACGCATGACCTCCGGGCGTCCTTACCTCGACGACCAGCAAGCCCTCTGCGGGTTCGGTTTGCGGCAGAATATCGCAGACGTATCGCGTATTCGCGCCTTTGCCGCGGGTCGAGCGTTTCATCTGCGAAGGCTCGATCAGCCGCGCCGGATATTTGCCTGTAGCGGGCGCACTCGCCACACCGACTTCAGCGTCGCGATCAGCTCGTATAGTCGCGGCGAGCTTGGGCGGCAGATAAACGGCATAGGGCGCGGTGTCCTCGAACACGCTGTCGCGCGAGCCGAGTTTCTCCCACTTATGCTCACCCGCTTCAATGCTCACCGTCCCCGACAACACGACAATGCACACCTCGCGCTGCGCTTCATGCACATGCACGACATCGCCGGTTTCCAGCCGATAAGCGGCGAAGCCAACGTGTTTCCATAAAGCAGTTTCGGGCGTGACGCGCGCGATGGTCTGCCCCTCGCGCGATGCCTTGACTAACAAGCTCATGCTGCCTCCTGAAGGGTTTGATCGACGAGCGAGCGCAGCGTCTTGTAGCCTTTTTCGGCGTACGCGTAGCTGGTCGCAATAACGGGGTCCTGCTCGGCTTCAACCACGAGCCAGCCGCGATAACCGTGCTGCTTCAACCGGGCGATGATCGACGGAAAGTCCACCGTGCCGTCACCGGGAACGGTGTACGCGCCGTTGATCACCGCCTCGAGGAAGCTCCAGTTCCGGTTCCGGGCAAGCTTGATGATCTCCGGGCGCACATCCTTGCAATGCACATGGCAAACGCGCGCGATGTGCTTATTGAGAACCGTCAATGGATCGCCACCGGCGAAGGTGACGTGGCCGGCGTCGAAGAGCAGGCCCACGGCTTCGTTGGTGAGGCTCATCAGGCGATCGATGTCCGCAGGTGTTTCCACATAAGCGCCCATGTGATGGTGATAAGCCACACGGACGCCACGCGAGAGCGTGTATTCGGCAAAGGTGTTCAGGCGCGTTGCGTACTCGTTCCAGCGATCGTCGGAGAAGAAGCGCGGGCGTTGATACAGCGGTTGCGGTGACCCCTGGATCGAGTCTGAGACTTCGCCGTAGACCATGACCGTTGCGCCGTTTTTTGCAAGCAGGTCGAGATGCGGACCCACGGCCGCGATCTCGTCCTCCGCGCTGCGTTCGGCGAGCCGCCCGGAGTACCAGCCGGAGACGAGCGCGAGGTCATATCCGGCGAGCAGCGTTTTCAAGGCCTCCGGTTCGCGCGGAAATTTGTTGCCCAGTTCAAACCCTTCGTAGCCGATCTGCTTGCCTTCGGTCAGCGCAACGCTCAGCGGCGTCTCACCGCCGAGCGAGGGCAGGTCGTCGTTCATCCAGGACAGCGGATTGATGCCGATCCGTACATTGAACGTGCTCATCGCTTATTCCTTCGTGCGCTTCGAACGCGCCGTGATTTCATGTTCATAGTTCGCACGCGCCGAGCGCACCGCTTCACGCGACGACACTTCCGGCACCGCGACTTCCCACCACCAGCCGCCTTCTTCCGTGGGCCGAGCCGGATCGGTGTCGATGCTGATCAGATACGAGCGTGTGGAGGCCCGTGCACGTTGCATCGCGGCTTCGAGTTCGTCGATATTCGCGACATGCTCGGCGCTCGCGCCGAGCGAGCGTGCGTGCATCGCGAAGTCGATAGCGGGTGCGCCTTCGGGACCCTGGCGGCAATCGTCGATCAGGTTGTTGAACGGCGCGCCGCCGCATGCCTGCTGCAAGCGATTGATACAACCGTATCCGCGGTTATCGAGCAGCACGACAATCAGTTTCGCCCCGAGCATGACGGAAGTCGCGAGCTCGCTGTTCATCATCAGATAGCTGCCATCGCCGACAATCACGATCACTTCGCTTGCCGGCCGCGCGAGTTTCGCACCGAGACCGCCGGCGACCTCGTAGCCCATGCACGAGTAGCCGTATTCGACGTGATAACCGCCTGGTGTGCTCGTGCGCCAGAGCTTCTGCAGATCGGCCGGCAGGGTTCCTGCGGCGCATACCACCACGTCATGCGCAGCCGATTGCGCGCTGGACCGCTGCACCGCGCCAATCACGTCGGCTTCTCGCGGCAACGTGTTGTCGTCTTGCTGCGCGTCGGTTACCCGGTCGACGGTGGCACGCCAGCTATCCGCGAGTTCGTGCGCGCGTGCGGTCCACGGCGGCGACGCACGCCAGTCGTCGAGCGCGGCGCTTAGTGCACCGAGGGCGAGACGCGCATCGGCTTCTACTGATAAAGCCCCTTGTTTCATGGCATCGAATGCATTTGCATTAATGCCAATCAGCTTCGCCTGCGTGAACAGCGTGTTCGATCCGGTCGTGAAATCCTGCAGCCGCGTACCGAGCGCGATCACGCAATCAGCGTCGTGTGCGAGTTCGTTGGCTGCATCCGATCCCGTCACGCCGATACCGCCCAGATTCAGCGGATGATCCCATGCGAGCGCGCTTTTTCCGGCTTGCGTTTCGGCAACGGGGATACCGTGGCGTTCGGCGAAAGAGCGCAATGCATCGGTTGCCAAGCCGTAGAGAACGCCGCCGCCCGACACAAGCAACGGCTTTTTAGCCGCGCGCAATGCAGCGGCGGCG
>DASYLW010000442.1:0-9474 GCA_036009385.1 Caballeronia sp. | reverse complement strand
AACTTTCCGCCTTCCTCGCCCGCGCCGGGTCCCATGTCGATGACCCAGTCGCTTTGGGCCGCCACCCGCATGTCGTGCTCGACCACGATCACGGTGTTACCCGCATCGACCAGACCCTGCAATTGAATCAGCAAGCGGTCGCTATCCGTGGAATGCAACCCGGTCGTGGGCTCATCCAGGATGTAAAGGGTCTCGCCCCGTTGCGCTCGTTGAAGTTCGGTCGCGAGCTTGATGCGCTGCGCCTCGCCGCCAGACAACTCAGTGGCCGGTTGGCCCAGGCGCAAATAACCCAGTCCAATGTCCTTGAGCACGGTCAACGCGCGCATGATCTGCGGCTCGTCAGCAAAGAACGCACAAGCGATGTCCACGGTCATCTGCAGCACGTCCGAAATATTCTTTCCCTGCCACTCGATCTCCAGTGTCTCCGGGTTATAGCGTGTTCCTCCGCACGTTGAACACGGTGCGTACACGCTCGGCATGAACAGCAATTCGACACTCACGAATCCTTCGCCCTCGCAGGTGGGACATCGACCCTTCGCGACATTGAACGAGAACCGGCCCGCATCATAACGGCGGCGATGCGCCGTGGGCGTCTGCGCGAACAATTTGCGCACATGATCGAAAAGGCCAGTGTAGGTTGCGAGATTCGAACGTGGCGTGCGTCCGATCGGCTTCTGATCGACACGAACCAGTCGCCGGATTCTCTCCATCCCGGCCGTTATCTCACCGCCGGTCGGAATGTCTTCGACGTCCAGCAACGGATCACGCTCCTCATCCGTTTCTGCCGCGATCGGCCGGCCGAGCCGGTCCGCGACCAACTCCGGCAGCGCCTGGCTGACGAGGCTGGATTTGCCCGAGCCCGAGACCCCCGTGACGGTCGTGAAGCAGCCGAGCGGAAACGCGACCTCCAGGTCCTGCAAGTTGTTACGCGTCACGTTCTCGAGCCGCAGCCAGTCCGTCGGCGTGCGCTTCGAACGCGGAGCCGGCCGGTAATCGCCAAACAGATGCAACCGCGTCTGCGATTCCTCGATGTCCGCCAATCCGGCAGGCGGTCCGCTATATACGATCTGTCCGCCTGCCGTGCCCGCGGCCGGACCCACATCCACGAGCCAGTCCGCGCGGCGCATCATCTCCAGATCATGCTCGACCACGAACAGCGAATTGCCCGCGGCCTTCAGGCGCAGCAACGCGCTGAACAACGCTTCGCCATCGGCTGGATGAAGACCGGCGGAGGGTTCATCGAGGACATAGATCACACCGAACAACTGCGATGCGAGTTGCGTCGCAAGCCGCAGCCGCTGCAACTCGCCCGACGACAAGGTCGGCGTGCCGCGGTCCAGTGCCAGATACCCCAGGCCGAGATCGATCAGCGTAGTCAGGCGTTCGAGCAACTCGCTGGCAATGCGTTGGGCCGCAACCTGCTTCTCCCTGGATTGATTCGTAGTCCGTCTTATGTCGGGAGAGGCTTTGTGTTCCGATCCGCCGGACGCGACCCGTCGCGCAACGGCTGCCCGCATCTCGTCCTTGCTCAATATTTCACTGGTCGATACTGAGATCGTTCCGTCCGCCGGCGCTTCACCGCGAGCAACCGGGCGCAATACATCGGCGACGCGGGCGAGCGGCATCTGCGATAACTCGCCTATATCAAGCCCCGCGAACGTCACGGACAGCGCCTCGGGTTTCAATCGCTTGCCGTGGCACGACGGACACGCGCTGCTCACCATGAAACGCGACACGCGCTTCTTCATCAACGCACTTTGCGTGTTGGCGAAGGTGTGCAGCACATATCGACGCGCGCCGGTAAACGTGCCCTGGTAGCTCGGTTCCGCGTGGCGCTTGAGCGCCGCGCGCGTCTCTTGCGGCGTCATGCCGGCATACACGGGCGCGGTCGGCGTCTCGTCCGTGAACAGGATCCAGTCGCGGTCTTTTTTCGGCAAGTCGCGCCACGGTTTATCGACATCAAACCCGAGCGTGACCAGGATGTCGCGCAGGTTCTGACCATGCCATGCCGGCGGCCATGCAGCGACTGCGCGCTCGCGGATAGTCAGCGAGTCGTCGGGGACCATTGATTGCTCGGTTACCTGGTAGACGCGCCCCAGACCGTGACACGTGGGACACGCCCCTTGTACCGTGTTCGGCGAGAAATCCTCGGCGAACAGCATGGGTTGTTTCGCCGGGTAGGCGCCGGTGCGCGAGTACAGCATGCGCACGAGGCTGGACAGCGTGGTCACGCTGCCCACCGACGAGCGTGCGTTGGGCGTACCGCGTTGCTGCTGCAGAGCGACAGCGGGCGGCAGGCCTTCGATGGAATCCACTTGCGGCACGCCAACCTGATCGATGAGGCGACGCGCATAGGGCGCCACTGATTCGAAATAACGGCGCTGCGCCTCGGCATAGAGCGTGCCGAACGCCAGCGACGACTTGCCCGATCCCGAGACGCCGGTAAAGACGACGAGCGCGTCGCGCGGGATGTCGACATCGATATTGCGCAGGTTGTGTTCGCGGGCGCCCCGCACCCGCACGAAGCCGGACCGGGAAGGATGGGGCGATGGCGGTGTCGATGTGTTGGCGGGCTGCTTGTTTCTGGTTGGCATGAGCTCTAAAGCCATTGTGTGATTAGTTTGTGGCGGACAGTTTAAGCGGCTTGCGAAACTGCTGTCGATCCGACAGGCGCATTGAGCGCACGGGACGTGCCCGAAAACTTGCGGTCTGATATCAAGGATATTTACCCGGACCTGCAGAAGGGTTTAAGCAATCGGGATCAAATCGGCTAATTAGTCTGTTATGTTTCTGGCCAACGCGTATTTGCGTTCACGCGCGGGGATTGTTCATCTTTGCGACTGGTAATGTGGTTTAGTACCAGATAGGGTCGAGTATCAAGCACGACCGGTATAAAGAAGTTTTTAACGCCGTAACACATTCGCCGCAGTCATTGCCAGCAAAAACCGAAGGGCAGAAACCCACGGAAACCCAAAGCGTGATTGCATTTGCAGTTTTCTTCCCCGGACCACCAACTCGCAATCTTGGGGCTATATCTGGATTATTTCGGTGCCCAAAACTATTGTAGTCATCGTGCATAAACAATTGCGTGTTGATTTGCGGCGCTGTTGACGGTATTAGTTGAAAACGAGGGCTGTGCTGCCCGGTTAATAGGTTGCAACGGTAGCGCAACCGGGCTGCAATCAAAGACGCATAACCTGAAAATTCATTGCCGCTTTACTCCCAAAGGGACTGACGTTTCTCGGAAACGTCGCTCTCTCAAGCAGTCGATCATTTCTGGAGGTGTTGGATGGCAAAATCTACAAAGGCGGGCTCGCAGGAACAATCCAAGATCGCGGCGCTCAGCCCGTTCGAACTCAAGGACGAATTGATCAAGGCCGCCGGCGGCGGTGCGGTCGAGCGTCCCGCCAACGCGGCCATGCTCAATGCAGGCCGGGGCAATCCGAACTTCCTCGCGACCATTCCGCGCCACGGCTTCTGGCAACTCGGCCTCTTCGCCATGCGCGAGTCTGAGCGCTCGTTCGCCCACATGCCCGAAGGGCTTGGCGGCTTTCCAAAGCGCGAGGGACTGGAAGAGCGCTTTGAAATCTTTGCCCGCGACAACAAGGGCGTTCCCGGCATCGACTTCCTGCGCGGCGTGCTGTCGTATGTGCGCGACCAGCTCGGCCTTAATGGCGGCGAATTCCTTTACGAAATGTGCGAGGGGATTCTTGCGTCGAATTATCCGGTGCCGGACCGGATGTTGAAGTTGTCGGAGGTGATTGTTGCGCAGTACCTGAAGAAAGAAATGATCGGAAAACACCCGTTTGTGGGCGACTTCGATATCTTCGCGACTGAAGGCGGCACCGCCGCCATGACCTACATCTTCAACACGATGCGCGAGAATCACCTGATCAAACCAGGTGACACCATCGCGCTCGGCTCGCCCATCTTCACGCCGTATATCGAGATCCCGACGCTTAACGACTATCAGTTGAACGTGGTCAATCTGGACGCTGACGTGGAACTCGGCTGGCAATATTCGAAGAAGGAACTCGACAAGCTGCGCGATCCGAAGGTGAAGGCGTTCTTCCTCGTGAATCCGAGCAATCCGCCTTCAGTCAAGATGAATACCGAAAGCCTGGAGTACATCGCGGAGATCGTGAAAGAACGGCCGGACCTGATCCTCCTGACCGACGACGTATATGGCACCTTCGCCGACGACTTCGTCTCACTGTTCGCGCTGTGTCCGAAGAACACCATCCTCGTGTATTCGTATTCGAAGTACTTCGGCGCGACTGGCTGGCGGCTCGGCACGATCGCCATGCACCGCGAGAACGTGATCGACGAACTGATCCGCAAGTTGCCGAAGGAACAGCGCAAGGAATTGCACGAGCGCTATGAGTCGATCACGACCGAGCCGGAGAACCTGAAGTTCATCGACCGCCTGGTGGCCGACAGCCGCACCGTCGCGCTGAACCACACTGCGGGGCTCTCCACGCCGCAACAAGTGCAGATGGTGCTGTTCTCGCTCTTTGCGCTGATGGATACCCCTGAAGCGTACAAGAACGCGCTCAAGCGCCTGATTCGCGGCCGCAAAGAGGCGTTGTACCGGGAGATAGGGATATCGTTTGACGACAGCGACGTGAACCAGGTCGATTACTACACCATCATCGACCTCGAATTCCTCGGCAATCGTGCGTATGGCCCGGAGTTCGTCGCGTGGCTCTTCAAGAACACCGAGCCCTCCGAGCTGCTGTTCCGGCTTGCGAAGGAAGCGCGCGTCGTGCTCTTGCCGGGACGCGGCTTCGGTACGCAACACCCATCGGGCCGCGTGTCGCTTGCCAATCTCAACGAGAGCGACTACAAGGCGATCGGCCGCGCGATGCGCAAGCTGATGGTGGAATATGTCGAGCGTTATAACGCCGCAACGGGCAAGTCGCTCGATCAAAACAAGGTGCTTTGAGGCAGCACTACCGGCAGCAACAGCGCTTCGAGAGGAGGCGTCTGAACCAGCGTCTGAACAGGCATCAAACGAAAAACGGGCGGCTGGGGAAAGTTACCCCAGCGGCCCGTTTTGTCATCAAACGCCTGCTTTAGAACTTGTGGCGAATACCCACGCGTGCGGCGATCTGATTCGTCGCACCCTTGCCTGAGTTGCCGAAGAAGCTCGTGCTCGAACCAATTTCAGCCTGCACCGGTGTGCCTGCATTCGCGCCCGACGCGTCTTGATAGATAGCCAGCACGTAGACATCGGTGCGCTTGCTCAGCGCGTAGTCCACGCTTGCATCGACCTGTTGCCACTTGCCTTGTGCCGCATCGGTCAGCTTCATGTACGTGTAGCCGAGGCCACCGGTAAGAGCCGGCGTGAACGCATACTTGCCGCCGATTTCATACGCGTTGAACTTCGACGTCGCGCCCGTGATCGCTTCAAAGCGCGTGTTGGTCCAGAGACCGAACACCGTTGCAGCAGCAAACTTGTAGCTAGCGCCAACACCGAACGTGCGCAGGTCCTTCGTGCCGCCCGTCGAAACGTTCGCGATGTTCGTGCTGAACGCCGGCGTCGATGAACCCGGGTAGTGGATGTCGGTGTAAGCCGCGCCGATGCCGAACGGGCCGTTAGCATAGTTCGCGCCGAAGCTGTAAGCGCGCGATGAACCTTGCGTCGTGACGCCTGCGGTCGTCGTCGTGGGCGAACCCGCGAATGCGCCAGCCTGGTTCGAGAAACCGTACAAGCCGCCAAACGTCAAACCGCTGAAGTTGGCGCTGCTGAACTTGATCGAGTTGTTGATACGGCTCGACGTGAGCTGGTCGACGTCGTTGATGTGATACGCGTAATTGCCTGCAACCGTCTGGCCGCCGATGGAGTACGAACCGCCGAGGTAATCGGTCGAGAACGTGTATTGCCGGCCCAGGGTGACCGAGCCGATATCCGACTTGGAAATCCCCACATACGCTTGCCGGCCGAATTCCGCGCCGCCTTGGCCGAGCGTACCGTTGCCGCTGTTGAACCCGCTTTCCAACGTGAAGATCGCCTTCAGGCCGCCGCCCAGGTCTTCAGCACCGCGCAGGCCCCAGCGGCTGCCTTGCGACACGCCGTCGTCATACTTGAAGTTCTTCGAACTGCCGGCCGTGCCGACGGCGGCGTGGTTCACGTAGCTGATACCGGCGTCGATAAGGCCGTAGAGCGTGACGCTGCTTTGAGCTTGAGCGGAAGTTGCCGATGCGGCGAATGCCGCCATTGCAGCAGTGGCGAGCAGTGTTTTACGGTTCAAAAGGTTCTCCCTAGCGTGGGTGTAAGTAAGTGAGGCAATCAAGTGGTGCAAGGCATCGGACTCTGACGGTCTGTAGCTCGCGACGGGCGGACTTTAACGAACCGTTGTGTAAGGTCTATGACAGTTGTTTTTAAGCGACGGCTTCAAAAAAATTACTTTGGGTAAGTCTCAGGAGCGGTTAGCAGGCAGGTAATCCGGCGACGAATCGTTGACGAATCGCCTCAAGCGAAACCGCGCGTCGAGAGCGGTTCGGGCTGATCCGGGAAGGATGTAGAAGCGCTTTAGCGAGCCGTCGCGCTATATAGGCGGCTCATCTGCACGCTCAGGACGAAGCGATGAAAGCGAGCGTGATTGCGGCACTGAAGGGCGGTGGCGGGAGGCCATGCCTGCATCGGACGTGGACGCGCTTGGGCACGTTGCTCGCCGACGACCTAACGTTCGTCGATGCAACAGGCAAGGCGTGGAGCCAAGTCGGATGACCTGAACGCGCATCGTCATGGAATACAGCGGATCGAGCGGCTGGAGATCAAGGGACTGACGGTGCGCGTGTATGACAAGAGCGCTGTGACGCTCACGCATGCGGCGCTCGCCGGGCAATTCGGCGGCCTGCCGCTCTCGGTCAATCTTCGCTATACGCGCATGTGGGTGCAAACGGAGAGCGGCTGGCGGATCGCCGCCGCTCACTGCAGCGTGCTAGTTTTTTGAAGCTGGCCCCGCGCTTGCCGACGCAACCCGCGGCTTCGCCAGTTGCTCCCCCGCGACCACCGGAATCACAGCGCTTGCCGGCTGGGACCCCACGACAGCCGGAATCATGGCGCTTGCCGGCTGCGACTCATCAACGGCGGTCCGCCCGCCGTCCGCAAAGAAGGTATGTTCGGCGGCCTTGTTCAAAACGAGGATACTGATGCGCCGGTTAGTGGGCTCGTCGGCGACTGCCTTGTTGAGCGGTAATACATCAGCTAGTCCGCGCACTTGCAGGATCTTGCCTTCGTTCATGCCGCCTGCGATCAGCGCGCGGCGTGCAGCGTTCGCCCGTTCGCTCGAGAGCTCCCAGTTCGAATAACCTGCTTCACCGCCCGAGTACGGCACGGCGTCCGTGTGTCCGGCGATCGATACGCGGTTATCCACGTCGTTGAGCGAGGAGCCAATCTGCGCGAGGATGGTCGTTACATACGATTCCAGCTTCGCGCTGCCTGAGGGGAACATCGGCCGCTTGAGTGAGTCGACGATCTCGATCCGCAATCCTTCGCTAGTGATGTCAATACGAATCTGATCCTTATACGCGGCTAGCGCCGGCGTGCGTTCGATCAACGCACTGAGCTTCTGCTTGAGTTGCTGCAAGCGCTGAGCGTCGTCCTCGACAGCCGTAGACGTAGCCGCAGCCGCACTTGCGGCCGCGCGTTCTGTCGTCTTCGGCAATGGTTGGGTCTGGCTCTTGGTGGCTTCTCCCGGACGCGTACTGGAGAGGTCGCGTCCGCCGCCTTCAATCACGCTTGTGCGTGCCGCACCGCTGCCGTCCTTGCCGCCGAAGACCGCTGACAGCGGCGTGTTGAAATAGTCTTCAATACCCTGCTTGTCGTATTTGGACGTCGAGCCTAGCAGCCACATAAGCAGGAAGAACGCCATCATGGCCGTCACGAAATCCGCATAGGCGATCTTCCATGCACCGCCATGATGGCCAGCGTGCGCGGATTTTTTCTTGCGTCGCACTACAACGGTCGGCGCGAGCACCGACTGCATGGGATCGCGCGAGGGGGAATCAGCCATGAGCGAACCTCTTGATGGTCTGCGTGATCTGCGTGATCTGCGTGATCTGCGCCGGGCGGGAAGAGCTCGTCACGCCGACTTCGGTTGCTTGGTGGCGCGGACGGCGTCGTCTAGTTCCTTGAAGGTCGGACGATCAGCGGTGAACAGTACCTTGCGTCCGAACTCGACGGCAATAGCCGGTGCATAGCCGTTCATCGACGCGAGCAGCACGGACTTCACGCACTGGAACGGCTTGGCTTCGGCCTGTCCTTTCGCAGCCAGCAGGTCGGCCAGTGGCCCGAAGAAACCATACGAGAGCAGGATGCCGAGGAATGTGCCGACGAGCGCGCCCGCGATCATCTCGCCGAGGATCGCGGGCGCGGCGCCCACCGACCCCATGGTATGCACGACACCCATCACGGCGGCGACAATGCCGAAAGCTGGCAGGCCGTCGGCCATCTTCTGAATTGCGCCGGCTGCCAGCGATGTTTCCGCGTGATGCGTCTCGAGTTCTTCGTCCATCAGGTCTTGCATCTCGAGCGCGTTGATGTTGCCGCTCGACATCATGCGCAGGTAGTCGACAATGAATTCCAGCAGATGGTGATCGTTCAGCACGTGTCCATACTTCTTGAACGTCGGGCTGTTTTGCGGCGCTTCAACATCGACCTCGAGCGCCATCATCCCTTCCTTGCGCGCCTTCTGAAGCAGCTCGTACAGCAGGGCGATGAGCTGCACATACTTTTCTTTCGAATAGCCTCCCGTCTTGAATGCGGTGGGGATGACCTTGATGGTCTTCTTGAGTGTCGCAACCGGATTGGATACGACGAACGCACCCACAGCCGCGCCGAAGATGCACAACAACTCGAAGGGCTGGAACAGTGCGGCCAGATGGCCGCCGACGCCCAGAAAACTGCCGATCACCGACCCGATGACCACGACCCAGCCAATAACAACAAACATGCTCTCTCCGCTAATTTTTTATGCTTCCTTTGAATGAAGCTGTCCTAGACCTTAACGGCAAGCCGGTCACCAGATTTAGGGTAGGGCGAAGGTATCTTTTCTCCCGAGGTTTGCTTGAGTGCGGCAAAAGTTACATTCCGTCTGATGTCTGTCCAGGTCAGACCAAATCCGCCGATTAATCATCAGATGATTGGGTGCGTCGATTCATGGGGCTCGGGTACTTTTATCAAGCGTCGAATGGAACTCGAAAACAGTCACGGTTCGCTTCATTGCATCAATTGTCGAAACGGCAACGGCCGCAGCGAACCCGCAACGCTGGCAGCGGGGTAGCTCACGTCGCATTGGACGTTCAAGCGATAACCGGGACGAACATGTCGCGGAACGTTTTATGCGTGCCCTAGCCCGACCTCCATTTACTACAGGCGAACCCAGCGATGATTCAAACTTTCGAGCAAACCATCGACGGTAAACCGGTGCAATTTTGTGCAACCATCGCAGACGGCGGCAATCCGCA
>DASYLW010000441.1:0-1973 GCA_036009385.1 Caballeronia sp. | reverse complement strand
TAACGATCCCCACAATGGGCGATGCCCCGCTTTTCGCATACGCCCCGAGTGACTTTTCTTCTTGCGTCGTAAGGCCGCCATCCGCGTTGCCGACCGCGAACGAACCGTGTCCCATGATGGAGTAATAGCGCGCGGCCTTGTCCACGCACGCGACAATTTCGCGGCCCAGTTCCGGTCGCGCGGCCCGGCTTTCCATGTGAAATTCGCAGCCGACCAGTTCGCCGGTTTCCTCGAAAATACACGCGGCGCCCGCGTCGATCAGCGCATCGAACGCGCGGCCCACAGCCGGATTCGCCGTGATGCCGCTGGTGCCGTCCGAGCCGCCGCAAATCGTGCCAACGATCAATTCGTCTAGCCCCATCGGCACTTTGGGTTGCTGCGCGAGCGTCGCACGCACGTCGCGAATCCAGTCCATGCCGTTTTGAATCGTGCTGCGCGTCCCGCCTTTTTCCTGGATAGTCAGAACCTCAGCCGGGCGGCCGCTCGCGCGCACGGCGTCGACCAGATAATGCTTGTTCATGCTCTCGCAGCCGAGCGAGACGAACAGGACCGCGCCCACATTCGGATGCGTGGTCAGCCGCTCCATCATCTTTTCTGCATAGCCGTTCGGATAACAGCCCGGAAACCCGATCAGGTGCACGGGCGGTTCCTGCTCGGCAGCGGGGTCGTCGTCGAAGGCGTCGAAGGCCGGGCGAAACTGCGTGACGATTTCCCTCGCCACGTGATGCGCGCATTCGACGAGATACGCGACCGCGATTACATTGCGGATGCCCTTGCGGCCATCGGCACGCAGGAAGCCTTGAAGCGGCGGTGTAAAGGTGGCTGTCATTGGCTTAACGGTCCCGATGATCCACGAACGCATGGCCGGCGTCGTGAGTATAGGTCGGGAGATAGTCGCTCTCGAGATTGTGCGTATGGAGATGTTCCCCACGCTGAACGTCCGAGGTCACATGGCCGATGATCGCGCCATACCGCAGCACTTTTTCGCCGGTCCGCAACGCACGGCGCGCCACCTTGTGCCCAAGGTCAATGGTCTTCGCCAGCGCGACCAGCTCCCCCTCGATCTCCACCCGCTCCCCCGCTGGCAGACGCGCGCCGGCAATCAGGCAATTGTCTTGCGGGCTTTGAAGAATGAGCCGGGCGTCAGTGGATTTGTGAGGAGTTTGCTGCACAGAAACTTCCTTGAGAACGGACGGCATTCGGCGGTCAAACGGTATTGCCGCGGGTTTGCATCAGTACAATCATTTATCAGTGAACGTATTATTCATATGCGGACAAGTTGAAGTCAAGCTAAGTGCGCCGCTTAGCGGTCCGTGTTTTCCCTTAGCATCTTGCTTTTAAGCGACCTAACTGAAGGCCATCATGCAGGCAGACGATCCCACCGACGCCGACCGGTACCGCGCGCCCGCGCTGGATAAAGGTCTCGATATCCTTGAGCTGCTCGCCGAGCAAAAGGATGGACTCACGCGCGCCGAGATCACGAAATCGCTTGGGCGCAACGCGAGCGAGATGTACCGGATGCTCGAACGGCTGGTTGCGCGGCAGTACGTGGTGCGCTCGCCCGCGGGCGATCGCTATTCCCTGAGCCTGAAACTGTATGCGCTCGCGCACCGGCATCCGCCGATGAACCGCCTGATCGCGGAAGCCTTGCCGGTTATGCAGCGTTTTGCCGACCGCGCGGAGCAATCCTGTCATCTCGCTGCCTATGACCGGGGCAATCTGCTTGTGATCGCCCAGGTCGACGGGCCGGGAACATGGGGGATTTCGGTGCGGCTCGGCGCGAGGGTCGGGTTAATCGATACCGGTTCGGGCCGCGTGATCCTTGCGTTCCAGAGCGCGGAACAACGTGCGCACATGCTGGCCGAGCACACGCGTGTCAAGGGTGAGTCCGAGCTGGATCCGCTCGCGCTGGAAAATGCATACAGACAGATTCGCGCGGACGGTTTTCTCCATAAAGAGAGTCAGCAGACCTT
>DASYLW010000440.1:0-3952 GCA_036009385.1 Caballeronia sp. | reverse complement strand
ACCGTATGCGCGTATTTCGCATCGGCCTCGTCGCGCGATGCTTCAGCGCCGCGAACGCTCGAGAGCGTGCGGCCGAAGTCCAGCACGTTCCACTGCAGGTAAGGCGCGCCTATCCAGCTGAAATTGTTCTTGCGCACAAGGTGGCCCGGATCAGCGGCGGTATAGCCGATGTCACCGAACAACGTCACCTTCGGGAAGAAGTCAGCCTTGTGCTCGCCGATCTGGGCGTTGCTCGAAGCAAGGCGTCGTTCCGCCGCGCGAATATCGGGCCGTTGCTGCAGCATTGAAGCGGGGTCACCGATAGCTACGGACGCCGGCACGGCCGGTAACGGCCGCTGCGCAGAGAGCTCCTGGTCAAGCGCGCCCGGAGCCTGTCCCGTCAAGACCGCGAGCTGATCGAGCGATTCGGCGACTTGTTCGTCTAGCGGCGTCAACGTCGCGCGGGTGTTCTCGACCTGCGTGGTCAGGCGCTCCACATCGACATCGGCCGCCGTGCCTTGCGCGCGGCGCTGCTGGGTCAACGTGAGCATCTGCTGCTCGAGTTCCGCGGAGTGTTGTGCAAGCGTCAGGCGTTGCTGCTCGTCGCGCAGGTCAACATAAGCTTGCGCGACTTCGGCCGCGAGCGACACTTGGGTGTCGGCGAGGTCGGCGTCGACTGCATCCGCTTCCGCCGTCGCGGCTTCCACCGCGCGTCGTGTGCCGCCGAACAGATCGATTTCCCACGATGCATCGAAGCCCGCCGTATAGAGCTGCAGCGGTCCTCCTCCGGACGACGATGAACCGCCCGAACTGAACGAACTCAGGTTGGGCTCGCGCACGCGCAACGCGGCGGCGTCGAAAGAGGCGGTGGGCATGCCGTTCGCTTTTTGGTGCTGCAGTTGCGCGCGGGCTTCGCGCAAACGCGCCTGCGCGGCGTGAACGTCCGGGTTATGGGCGAGCGCGGCGTCGATCAGGGTGTTCAGTTGGGGATCGTCGAGCGACAGCCACCATTGACTCGGTGCGCGTGTCGAGACCATGCCGACCGCGGGCGTACGGACGAAGCTGGATGCATGGGCGGCGTCGGGCGCGACCTGGGGCGCGCCTGCATAGTCAGGGCCGACGGTGCAGGCCGAGAGTGCGCAGGCGGACGCCAGCAGCGTTAGTAAAAAGGGAGCAGTAGGGCGATGGAACATCGTGGATAGTGTCTTTGCCGTCAATGGCCGGCGGACGTCGAAACGGGGCCGCGCGGAGTCTTCAGGAGGAGCGCAAGCGGCACGCAGGCAAGCAACGCGAGACCGAGCAGATAGAACGTTTCAGAGTACGTAATGACGGTAGCTTGCATATGGATCTGTGCCGCGATTTGGCCGAGCGCACGCATTTTGGAGTAGGCCATGTCACCGGTTTGCGCGAACCAGCTCGCGGCGCTCGACGTCAGGCGCTCCTGGCCCACCAGCGAGTTGGCCGTCAGCGACTCGCGGATCATCGCGGTATGGAAGGTCGTGCGCCGGTCGATCACGGTCCCGATGATGGCAAGCCCAACCGAGCCGCCAAGATTGCGGGCCATGTTGTAGAGGCCGGCTGCATCGCCGGAATCTTCGCGCGAGACCGCTGCCATGGACGCCTGGTTCAACGGCATCAGCGCGAGGATTTGCGCAAAGCCGCGTATGAGCTGCGACCAGAAAAAGTCGTGGCCGACGCTCTGCGCAGTCAGGTCAATGTCGAGCATGCAACTCAACGCAAACAACAACAGTCCACCGATCATGAGCATGCGAAAGTCGAGCTTGCCAAGAATGCGTGGCAGGATCGGCATGATGAGGAACGCCGGCACGCCCGATATCAACATGATGGCGCCCGATTGCTGCGCGTTATATCCGGACACTATTCCGAGGAACTGCGGCAGCAAATACGACACGCCGTACAGCCCTGCGCCGACCGCGAACACAATGACAATGACGCTTGCGTAACGCGGATTTCGCATCAGGCTCAGACGCATGATCGGCCGCTTCGCGGTGAGTTGCGAAATGGCGATCAGCGCCATGCCCGCCAGCGACACGCAGGTCAGCGAGATAATCGTGCTGGACTCGAACCAGCGTTCGCGCTGTCCTTCTTCGAGCACCACGGTCAACGAGCTGAGGCCGATCGTGAGGCCGATAATGCCGACCCAGTCTGCCTTGAAAAACGTGCTCCACTGCGGCCGGTCCGACGGCAGTCCAACGATCAGCAAGGTGATCAGCGCAATACAGACAGGCAGGTTGATAAAGAAGCACCAGCTCCAGCTGATGTTCTCTGCCAGCCAGCCACCGAGCACGGGCCCCAGCAGCGGACCCAGCAACACGATCAGGCCGAACATTGTCATGCCAACAGGCATCTGCGAGCGTGGCAACCGGGTGCGAATGATGGTCTGCGCCGTCGGGATCATTGCGCCGCCCGCGAAGCCCTGGCCAATGCGCCCGGCAATCATCATGGGCAAGCTGTGCGACCATCCGCACATCATGGAGAACGCGATAAACAGCGTGGCATTGGCGAGCAGGAAGTTGCGCAAGCCGAACACGCGCGTGAGCCATGCGGCGAGCGGGATCATCACGATCTCGGACATCAGGTAGCCGGTCGAGATCCACGTACCCTCGGTCCCGGTTGCACCAATCTCGCCCTGGATTTGCGGCAAGGCCGAATTGGTGATCGAGATATCCAGCGTCGCCATCAGCGCGCCGAGCGAGCCGGCCGCAACCGCGAGCCAGTCCGCCGCGCTCGCGCGCTCCTCCTCCGGCGCGGGGGCAGCTGGCAAGGAAGGAGCTGCCGTGGTCGCATCACCCATGGTTGTTCTCAGCTTTGATGCGCTCGTCGCCTTCGCGCGAGGAGCGTGTATCGACATCAGCGGTTACCGACAAGCCGGGCAGCAGCACGCTGCGTGTTTCCGGCCCTGTCTCAATGCGAATGCGCACGGGAATTCGCTGAACGATCTTGGTGAAATTGCCCGTGGCATTTTCCGGCGGCAGCAGCGCGAACTGGGCACCGGTGCCGGGAGCAAAACTGTCCACCACGCCGTGCAGGTCCGTGCCTGTCAACGCATCCACGTGCAGGATCACCGGCTGGCCGACGCGCATGTGGCCGACCTGCGTTTCCTTGAAGTTGGCCGTCAGATAAGTGCTTTGCACCGGCACCACTGACAGCATCCGCGTGCCTGGTTGCACGTACTGGCCGACGCGAACCGAGCGGTCGCCCACCTTGCCGGCCAATACGCTGCGTACGACGGTGTCCTGCAGGTCGAGGTGTGCTTGCCGCGCGCTGGCCTCCGCTGCCTCGAGCTGGGCACGCGCCTGCGCGATCTGCGCGGTGGTGGCGGCGATCTGTGTCTCGGCGGCATCGACCGCAGCGGTGTTGGCTGCCAGCGTTGCCAGTGCCTGATCGCGCGTGCTGGTCAACTCAGACAGCCGCTCGCTGGTTTCAGCGCCGGTGGCCGCGAGCGGTGCGTAGCGCTGGACTTCGTCGCGGGCATGCTGGGCGCTTACGCGGGCGACTTGCTGCTGCGCCTTGGCCTGTTCAATGTTGGCGTGCTGCTGGAGGATGTCAGCTTGCGCGCGCTGGATATCCGCGGCGCGTGCAGCGATGGTCGCCTGTGCCTGGTCGAGCGCGACCTGGTACTGGCGGGTATCGAGCCGGACCAGCGGGTCGCCGGCCTTGACCGTAGCGTTGTCACCCACGTAGACATCGGTCACGTAGCCGCTGACCTTGGGCGCAACCGTGACACTGTCGGCTTGCAAATAGGCGTCGTCAGTGCTTTCAATAAAACGGCCTGTTGTCCACCAGCGAGTAAGCCACATTCCCGCAACGATAAGCGCAATAATTCCAAGCCCCGTCAGGAGCAGGCGTTTTCCCGATCGACGCGTGGGCGAAGCGGCGGAATCTTGCGGTACTTCATGCGGAGGCGCCCCGGTGGTTGTCGACATCTTCGATCCAAATTATTCCAATCGGA
>DASYLW010000439.1:0-8170 GCA_036009385.1 Caballeronia sp. | reverse complement strand
CCGGCGACGGAGGCAAGCTGGGCAGCGTTGCTGTAGGTTCCAATGCCAGTGCGATGGCAGTAAGCGCTGCCTCGTTCGGCGCCCTCGCCAACGCGTCGGGCGTTCAATCTACCGCTATCGGTTCGCACGCTACGGCTTCGGCCACAGCGTCTACCGCAATCGGCATGAGCGCAGTCGCCGACCGCGCCAACACCGTTTCCATTGGTAACTCGGCAACGCAGCGACAACTCGTGCAAGTCGCACGTGGTACGCAGGCTAACGACGCGACTACTGTCAGCCAACTCTCGCCTGTACTGACCGCGCTCGGTGGCGCTGCGGCGCTCAACTCCGACGGTTCGATCACTGCTCCGGCCTATTCGCTCAAAGGCACAACCTACAATAACGTTGGCGACGCGCTGACCGCGCTCGCTGACAGTTCGAGCAAATACCTTTCTGCTAACGATGCCGCCCTCAGTACCAATGGCGCGACTGCAATCGGTACTGGAAGTATTGCGGTTGGTGGAAACGCCGTCGCCGACAGCACCGGTGGTCCGAATGCCGCCCTCGCCATCGGGTCCGACTCTCGCGCTTCGACTAAAGCTACTGCGCTTGGTCCAGGCGCGACCGCTTCAGCATCGGATACCGTCGCCCTCGGTACGTTTTCCATTGCCGACCGCCAAGGCACCGTCTCGGTCGGCAATGCCACGACCAAACGCCAGATAGTGAACGTCGCGGCCGGCACCCAAGCTACGGACGTCGTCAACGTGGGCCAGCTCACGCCCGTCGTAACCGCGCTTGGCGGGCAAGCCAAGGTCAACGCCGACGGCTCCATCACCGCACCGACCTATTCGCTCAAAGGATCAACGTATAACAACGTTGGCGACGCGCTGACCGCGCTCGCCGACAGCTCCGGCAAGTACTTTCACGCAAACTCCACGCTCGCCGATTCATCGGCGACAGGTTCCGAAGCTATCGCGATCGGCGGCGCAGCAAGCGCCGCGCAATTCGGCGACATAGCGATAGGAATGACAGCCAAGGCGAGTGGGTCAAGCACTGTGATGCAAGACGGATCCCTTGCCGCGACCGCAATTGGAACGAACGCCGCGGCGAATGCCGCCGCATCCATGGCCATCGGTGGCGGATCGCTTGCGAACAACACTGCCGACTTAGCGCTGGGCGCTGGCGCTATCGCAGACAGCACCGGCTCGACGGGCGGCGCGACCGCTGTTGGCGTGTCCGCGAAGGCCCGCGCCCGTCTCGCTGTTGCGGTCGGCCAGTCGGCGACGGCGTCAGCTGAGAATTCCGTTGCGCTCGGCGCATTGTCCGTCGCGGATCGCGTTAACACGGTTTCCGTGGGCAGCGCGACTCTACAGCGCCAGATTGCGAACGTTGGTGCAGGCACGCAAGCGTACGACGCCGTCAACGTCACCCAGCTTCAAAATGTCACCGCCCTCCTCGGTGGCGGAGCGAAGGTCAACGCCGATGGCACGATCCAGGCTCCTGCGTACACCGTTGCTGGCGCACCGCTTGGCACGGTAGGCGACGCGATTAACAAGATCGACTCTGAACTCGCAAACAAGCTGGCCTACGATACAACCGCCAAAACCCATGTGACGTTGGGTGGCGTGGGTACAACCAACCTGGTCACGATTTCAAACGTGAAGGCGGGCGACCTCTCCTCGTCCAGCACCGACGCTATCAACGGCTCGCAGTTGAATGCGACCAACCAGAACCTCACCACACTTCAGACCTTCGCCACCAACATCAACAACGGCGGCGGCATCAAGTTCTTCCACTCCAATTCGTCGCTGGCCGATTCATCGGCGACGGGCGCGAACGCGGTTGCCATCGGCGGCGCAGCAGTTTCATCGGCCAATAACTCCGTCGCGCTCGGCTCCAACTCAGTTGCCGATCGCGCCAACACGGTGTCAGTCGGTGCGAGCGGCAAGGAACGCCAGATTACTAATGTTGCAGCGGGCACGGCATCCACCGACGCAGTCAATGTCGGCCAGCTGACGGCAGTATCGAATAACGTCGATACGCTCGACAGCTTCGCAGTCAAGTACGACACGGATGCAAACGGCAAGCCGAATTACAAGCAGATCACGCTCGGCGGTGCAGGCGCTACGAAGCCTACGTTGTTGACCAACCTGTCCCAAGGCAAGCTGTCGGATGACAGCACGGACGCAGTGAACGGTTCGCAGTTGTACGCGACCAATCAGGACGTCGCCACGCTTCAAGGCTTCACGAACAACATCAACAATGGTGGCGGCATCACGTACTTCCACACGAACTCGAAGCTTGTCGATTCATCGGCGACCGGCGCGGATTCGGTGGCGATCGGCGGCGCGGCTTTGTCGTCGGGCAAGAACTCGGTAGCGCTCGGTTCGAGCTCAGTAGCGGATCGGGACAACTCGGTCTCGGTCGGTGCAGCAGGCAGCGAACGCCAGGTGACGAACGTAGCCGCGGGTACGGCTTCCACCGATGCAGTCAACGTCGGCCAGCTCAACGCAGTATCGAATAGCGTGACGTCGCTTGGCGCCAGCGCGATCAAGTACGACACGAACGCCGACGGCACCCCGGACTATGCCAACGCAACGCTCGGCAATGGCAACACCACGGGCACGGCATTGCATAACGTCGCTGCAGGTACCGGCAACATGGACGCGGTCAACCTGGGTCAGTTGAACGACATGATGGGCCAGGTCACCAACCTCGCGAACGGCGCATACAACCCGCTGTTCACCGCCGACGGTAATCGCGACACGGAAGTAGCAACATCCTCCGGCGCGCACTCGGTCGCATCGGGCGCGAACGCGGTGGCATCGGGCGTGAACGCAGTGGCGTCTGGTGCATCATCGGTGGCGAGTGGCGCTAATGCGATCGCTGTGGGTGCAAACACATCGGCTTCGGCAAATAATGCGGTTGCAGTTGGTGCGAATGCATCCGCTACGGCGAACAATTCGGTCGCGCTCGGTGCAGGCTCGGTGGCGGATCGTGCGAACGCGGTGTCGGTGGGCACGACATCAGCCGGCGGTCAGCGTCAGGTCACGAACGTCGCAGCAGGCACGGAAGGCACGGATGCCGTCAACGTGAACCAGATGCAGCAGTCGGTAAACACGGGCGTGAAATCGGCGAAGGGTTATACGGACGCGCTTCGCTCTGACATGGACAGCGGCCTCTCGCTTGCTAATAACCACATCAACAGCGTCGGTGCGATGAGCAGCGCCATGGCGATGATGGCAGGCAGCGCGGCAGCCATCGCCGATAAGGACAATCGCTTCGCGGCAGGCACGGGTGTGTATCGTAACAAGGCTGCTATCGCGATCGGCTTCCAGAAACGCTTTGGCACCAACATGGTCATCACGGTCGGCGGCTCGACGACCGGCGAAGAAAGCACCGGAGGCGCAGGTTTCGCGTTTGGATTCTAAGCGAGGTTCACTAGCCTGAAGCGTAGATAAAGCGCACGGCCGCAGACCTCTTCGATGAGATTTGCGGCCGTGTTTTCATATGCGCTCTCACTGTGCAAAGTAATGGCTTACGCTTACCTGCAGCATCTCGAAGCACCTGAGCGCGAACAGCACTAGACGTTCTTCACCAGCCACTGCTGTCTCGGACCAAGACATCAAAGCAGTGAAACATGACAAACATGTTGCACTGCAATCACCGTTGTCTTATAATCTTTTTCGCGGGGTGGAGCAGTCTGGCAGCTCGTCGGGCTCATAACCCGAAGGTCATAGGTTCAAATCCTATCCCCGCAACCAAGGATTAAAAGTCAAAAGCCCGGTTCTCCGGGCTTTTTTCATTTCAGCGGTTTCAGCAGTTTCAGCGGCAATGGGATGGGTCATGCGGTCGTTCTACGTGGTTGCATAGCGCGAATACCAAGTCCCCATGGTCCTGTGCTGCGCTGAATGTCGCCTTGCAGAACACAGGCTCTCGCATTCACGCGTGGCATAATCGGCGGCTAAACCTGCTCTTGGAAGCCATCGTCAGCCTCATGCGCCGTCGCCTTGTCCGCCAGTTCGGAAGCCTTGTCGGATTGCTTGCGATCCTGATGACTGTGCTCGCTCCGGCTGTATCGCAAGCGCTTGCCTCCGGTGCGCACTCCGAGACAATCCTGAGCGCGTTTTGCTCGGCGACGTCCCATACGTCCCAGACTCTGCAAGCCAATACCGGCAAACCCATCCGTTCGTCGCACTCGGCGGCGGGTCATCGGGATGCATGCGGTTACTGCAACCTCGCGGCGCATTCACCTGCGGCCCCGCCTTGCGCAAGTGCTTATCAAGCGAGTGTTACGTCGGGGCCTCTACCTAATAACATCCCCGCGCAACCCTTCCCGCCCTATGCACCGGTCTTCGCCGCACAGCCTCGTGCGCCGCCAGTCTTCGTCTGATTCTTCTTCGCACTGCTGCCGGCGGAATTGGCCGGTACTCATCATTCGCGTCGCCCAGATCAATCAGATCAATCAGGTCCAACGAGATCAAACAGGATCAGCATGAACATGTCTCTCGCAATCATGATCAAGCAGGGTGGCGTTGCCGCCTTGCTTCTCGCCACCGCGCAACTCGCTTTTGCACATGCGCATCCCGCGCAGCAAACACCCGCACCCGACGCAACGGTCGAAGCGCCGCATCAAGTCGCCATCGATTTCACGGAAGGTCTCGAACCGGCGTTCAGCACGCTGAATGTGGTCGATGCAGCGGGCAAGCAGGTCAACAGCGCAAAATCGGCTGTCGGTGCGAACAACAAGAAGCATATGAGCGTCGCGCTCGGCGATCTCAAGGCGGGCACCTATCAAGTGAAATGGACAGCGGTGGCCGACGACGGCCATCGTACGCAAGGCCATTACCTGTTCAACGTAAAGTGAGCTGACTATGAAAACCAACACGCTGATTCACGCCGGTATGCTTGCCTTTTGCGCTCTCGCGGCGACCGGCACACAAGCGGCAACGCTCGATGTCCACGATTGCTGGATCCGTTCGATGCCGGCTAAATTGCCGTCGTCGGGCTACTTCGTGGTATCGAATAGCGGCGATAAACCCGCTACCCTCACCGGCGCCGAAACCCCCGCGTTCGGCATGGCGATGCTCCATAAGTCGACGAGTAACGGCAGCACATCGACCATGTCGATGGTCGACTCCGCCGAAGTGCCCGCGCACGGCACGCTCGCGTTCGCGCCCAGTGGTTATCACCTGATGCTCGAGGACGCACCCAAGCCGGTGAAGGTCGGATCAACGATTCCGTTGAAGTTGACGTTTGCGGATCAGTCGAGCATCGAGACCACATGCGTGGTGAAGCCGGCGTCTACGTTGAGTAAATAACGCGGCGACCTATAACCCGGCAGATAACGCACGCAGCAATAGCAAAAGCGCGCCGCAATCAGATTGCGGCGCGCTTTTTTATACTGAAACAAGCTACCGTCAAACCGGCCTCGCAAGCAGGCTTGCGGGGGGACCTCTCAGTGCCCCGGCGTAAGCCACGATGCCAACCCAGCGCAGAGTCAATGTGACATATCGTTGAACGCATTGATTGCGCTACCCGGTTTAAGCGCCAACCGCACCGGGTCGCGCGCACGCCGATCAATGCCCCTTGAAGAGATCCATGATCTCCTTGCGCTCGGTCGGGTTCACGCTAGGCGGTGGCACGCTCGGAGGCGTCATTCCGGCAGGACCGACACCACCCACTGCATCGCTTGCCGCTTCAACCGGATTCGCTGAATCCACACCAATGCTCGCGACAAAACCATTGCCCGGCGTTTTATCGGCGTAGAACAACTCACCATCGACAGTCGTCAAACCATCAGGCATCGTCATTTGCTGTTGCGGGACATTGGCAAGCGCCCGTTGCATGAACGCCACCCAGATCGGCAACGCAAGTTGCGCGCCGAACTCACGACCGCCGAGCGACTTCGGCTGGTCGTAACCCATCCACGCGATCGCCACGAGTTGATGCTGGTAACCCGCGAACCAGCCGTCCTTCGCGTCGTTGGTCGTACCGGTCTTGCCCTGAAGGTCGTTGCGCTTGAGCACGTTGGTGCCGGAGCCCGTACCACCGGTCGCGACAGAATGCAGCAAGCTGTTCATGACATACGCGTTGCGCGGTTCGAGCGTTTGCGGCGCGTTGCTGCCGGCAATCAGCGGATTGGCGCGCGAGATCACCGTGCCGCGTGCATCAGCTACTTCGCCAATCAGGTACGGATTGATCCGCGAACCGCCGTTGGCGAACACCGAATATCCACCAGCCAGTTGCAGCGGCGTGACAAGACCGGCACCAAGCGCGAGCGGCAGATACGGCGGTGTCTTGTCGACATCGAAACCGAACTTCTGCGTAACATAATCCTGTGCGTACTTCGTGCCGATGTACGAAAGGATGCGGATCGACACAAGGTTCTTCGACTTCTGCAAGGCGGTGCGCATGGACATGGGGCCGTCAGGCTGGTCGTCGTCCTTCGGCTCCCATGCGTCGCCACCCGGCGTGGTCGGCGGGAAATACAGCGGCGCGTCATTGATGATCGTTGCCGGTCCAAGACCCTTCTCCAGCGATGCCGAATAGATGAACGGCTTGAAGCTCGACCCCGGCTGGCGCCACGCCTGCGTGACGTGATTGAACTTGTTCTTGTTGTAGTCGAAGCCACCGACCAGCGCGCGAATCGCCCCGTCCTGCGGCACGAGCGAGACCAGCGCGCCCTCCACTTGCGGCAATTGCGTGATGCTCCAGTTGCCCTTCGCGTCCTGCACCACGCGCACGATGGAACCCGGCTTGATCCGCACCGCCGCCGATGCATTGCTGCGCAAACCAGCAGCCACGAAACGCAAGCCATCGCCGGCGATGGTCGCCGGGTCCGCGTTGACGAACGTCACGACCACCTGCTTCGCACTCACCGACGTCACCACGCCCGCGATCAGATCGCCGTTATCGGGGTGATCGGCCAGCGCGTCGTCAATCGCTTCATCGCGGTCGTCCTGGTTCGTCGCCGGCAGATTGACGAACCCTTCCGGCCCGCGATACCCATGGCGCCGCTCGTAATCCATCACGCCCTTGCGCACGGCGTTATAGGCCGCTTCCTGATCGGCGGAATCGATGGTCGTCGTCACTGAAAAACCACGCGTGTAGGTGTCGTCGCGGTATTGCGCATACATCATCTGCCGCACCATTTCCGCGACATATTCCGCATGCACGCTGTATTCGGTGCCTGACACACGCGCATGAAGTTCTTCGGCGCTAGCCTGGTCGAATTGCGCTTGCGTGATGAAATTCAGGTCGAGCATGCGCTTCAGGATGTATTGCTGACGCACCTTCGCACGCTTCGGATTGACGACAGGGTTATATGCCGACGGTGCTTTCGGCAAACCCGCGAGCATCGCGCATTCGGCGAGTGTCAGGTCCTTGAGGTCCTTGCCGAAATACACCCGCGCCGCCGATGCAAACCCATACGCTCGCTCGCCCAGATAAATCTGGTTCATGTACAACTCAAGAATCTGGTCCTTGGTCAACGCGCGCTCGATCTTGTAGGCGAGCAGCATTTCGTAGATCTTGCGCGTGTAGGTCTTTTCGCTTGAGAGGAAGAAGTTTCGCGCGACCTGCATGGTGATCGTGCTTGCGCCTTGCGACGCGCCGCCGTGCATGATGTCGCTCAAGCCTGCCCGCGCAATGCCGATGAAATCGACACCGCCATGCTCGTAGAATCGGTAATCCTCGATTGCGAGCACGGCCTTTTTCATCTGGTCGGGAATCTCGTCGAAACGCGCGATTCGCCGCCGCTCCTCGCCGAATTCGCCGATCAGCACGTGATCCGCGGTGTACACGCGCAACGGCACTTTCGGACGATAGTCGGTCAGCGCGTCGAGCGACGGCAAGTTCGGCCCCATCACGACCAGCGCATACCCGATGATCAGCGCGCCGACTATCGCCGCGACGGCGAACAGCCCGACGAACCACAGTACGATGCGCACCGCGATCGAGGGTCCGGCTGAAGACTTGGTGGTAGGTTGACGGTAACGATTGGGACCATCTTGATCCCGGTCATCGCGTGGAGCGTTCGAGGAATTCGGTCGTTTGATGATTGGCATGACTTGGATTGAACGGCGCGCCCCTAAGGCGCCCGGTGCGCAACGCCATGAAACCGCGTAACGATAAATGTTGGGGTGAGGAAAAGCCGTGGCCAGCTTCGCCGTGTAGCCGATGTGTCGCG
>DASYLW010000438.1:0-2259 GCA_036009385.1 Caballeronia sp. | reverse complement strand
CCGGGATTGCACTTGAAGACAAACCGGGTGGGTTGACCGAATGGCGTCGTGCTTAAGCGCCTCTCGTTCCCTTTGATCGACTCGCCAGGTAGGAGGCATGATGGCAACGGCCAGAAAGGCGCCGGCTAAACGAGCCGCGTCGGGAAGTATTGCAACGCCCGCGAGCAAGGTCGCGCGGCGCACGCAGGTGAAAACGTCGAAGGTGTCGACGCCCGAGGCGAAACTCGCCAACGGCGCTGGTCACGGCGGAGAACGCAAGACAGTATCGAAGAAGCGTGCGGTCAATGGCGTGGTCCATGACGGTGTCGCTAAAACGAATGGTCTCGTTCGTACACGCAAGTCCGCGCGGGCAACTGCGCCTAAGGTGTCACCGAAGAAGGTGAGCAGCGATGCCAGCGGCGTGCTCGACGTGAAAACTGACGAGACTGACATTAACACCGACGCCACGCAGGCGCTCGTTCGCGCTCCGCAGAACGACGGCGAGATTGTCCGCAAGTCGCGTGCGATCACGGCCGAGAAGACCGTACCAGTGCAGACGCCCGGCTTGTCGGCGGAAGCGGCTCGTCCCGAGTACTGGGACAAGGCGTGCGCCGATCTCGTCAAGCGCGACCGTATCCTGAAGAAGCTGATTCCGAAGTTCGGCCCTGTGCATCTGATTAATCGCGACGATCCGTTCACCACGCTGGCGCGTTCGGTTGTCGGCCAGCAAATTTCCGTGACGGCCGCGCAGGCTATCTGGAAACGCGTGGAAGGTGCGTGCCCGACGCTCGCGCCGCAGCAGTTCATCAAGGTGGGACCGGTGAAGTTGCAGTCGTGCGGGTTATCGAAGCGCAAGTCCGAATATATTCTCGACGTCGCGCAGCATTTCGTTTCGGGCGCGCTGCATGTGGATAGCTGGACATCCATGGAAGATGAAGCCGTGATCGCGGAGCTGACGCAGATTCGCGGTATCGGCCGGTGGACAGCGGAAATGTTCCTGATCTTCAACTTGTCGCGCCCGGATGTCCTGCCGCTCGATGACCTCGGCCTGATCCAGGCCATCAGCGTCAACTATTTCAGCGGCGAACCCGTGACGCGCAGCGAAGCGCGCGAAGTCGCGGCCAACTGGGAACCGTGGCGCACCGTCGCGACCTGGTACATGTGGCGCAGCCTTTACCCCGTTCCCGCCGATCACTAAAATTTCCCGGTTGCATTGCCCGGCGGCACCGGCGGACTATTGAAATCTTACAATCGATAGTTGCGACCCGAAATTTAGTGAGGCGGGCGCGGTTAGAATACGCGCTGCCCGATGCTTTAGGATTCGAACATATGAAGACCACGTTTCTGGATTTCGAACAGCCTATCGCTGAACTCGAAGCGAAGATCGAAGAATTGCGCTTCGTTCAGGACGATTCCGCTGTCGATATTTCGGAAGAAATAGAGCGGCTGTCGAAAAAGAGCCAGCAACTCACCAAAGACCTTTATGCAAACCTGACGCCCTGGCAGGTTTCGCAGATCGCGCGCCATCCGCAGCGCCCGTACACGCTCGACTATGTGAACGAGCTTTTCACCGACTTCCACGAACTCCACGGCGACCGCTCTTATGCGGACGATCTGGCTATTGTTGGCGGTCTGGCGCGATTCAACGGCCAGCCCTGCATGGTGATCGGCCAGCAGAAGGGCCGCGACACGAAAGAGCGCGCAGCGCGCAATTTCGGCATGCCGCGCCCGGAGGGGTATCGCAAGGCTGAGCGGCTCATGCGTCTGGCCGAGAAATTCGGCTTGCCGATCTTTACGTTCATCGATACGCCGGGCGCGTATCCGGGTATTGGGGCAGAGGAGCGTGGGCAGTCGGAAGCAATCGGTCGTAATCTGTATGTGATGGCCGAACTGAAGACGCCGATTGTTGCGACCATCATCGGCGAAGGCGGTTCAGGCGGTGCACTGGCTATCGCCGTTGCTGACAGCGTACTGATGCTGCAATTCGCCACCTATTCCGTGATCTCGCCCGAGGGCTGTGCGTCCATTTTGTGGAAGAGCGCGGCGAAGGCGCCGGAAGCGGCCGAAGCGCTGGGTTTGACGGCTCATCGACTGAAGGCGTTGGGATTGATCGACAAGATCGTCAATGAGCCGCTGGGTGGCGCGCATCGCGATCCGAAAGGCATGGCTGCATTGCTGCGCCGTGCATTGGCCGATACGCTGCGCCAGTTCCACGGCATGAATGCGCTAGACGTTCGCGCACGCCGCTTCGACAAGCTGATGGCGTACGGCAAGTTCAAG
>DASYLW010000437.1:0-2022 GCA_036009385.1 Caballeronia sp. | reverse complement strand
CCTCGCGGCGAACTATGTGGCGAAGCGGCTCACGCCGCATTACCCCGTGCTGTACAGCGGCGCGGGCGGTCTGGTCGCGCACGAGTGCATTCTCGATCTGCGGCCGTTGAAAGAAACCAGCGGCATTTCGGTCGATGACGTCGCAAAACGCCTGATCGATTACGGTTTCCACGCGCCGACCATGAGCTTTCCGGTGCCGGGGACGCTAATGGTCGAGCCGACGGAATCGGAATCGAAAGAGGAACTGGATCGGTTTATCGATGCAATGATCGCCATTCGCGATGAAATTCGCGCGGTGGAGGAAGGCAAATCGGATCGCGAGGACAATCCGCCGAAGAACGCGCCGCATACGGCGGCGGTGGTTGTCGCCGATGACTGGAGCCACGCTTATTCACGGGAAACAGCGGCGTATCCGCTGGCATCGCTGATTGCCCGCAAGTACTGGCCGCCGGTCGGCCGCGCCGACAACGCTTACGGCGACCGCAATCTGTTCTGCTCGTGCATTCCGTTGTCGGAATATGGCGAATAAGCGCGCGTTTCCAGCTGTCCGGCTTTTCTAAAAGCCGGACAGTTTTGCCGGAGTCACACAACACCAGATACCATCTCTCCCGAACCAAGCCAATCAGGGAGCTTTGCATGGCGCGACAGGTGCGAGTGGTGAGTAAAACGTGGCGTGTTCCGGCGATCATCGCGGCCCTTGCAGCATCGGCAATCAGCGCGCCAAGCGCGTTTGCCGCAATGAATTTTTGCGCCGCGCCCGCGATGCAGAACAGTGAGCGCACGAACGCCGATCCGGGTGTGAAAGCCCTGGTAAAGATGGTGCAGTCGCGGCTGAACGACCAGCCAAAAGCGCGGGCGACGCTTCATACGGAAGGCACCTTGCCGCATCAGGGCATTCGCGACGAAAGCGAAGAAGCGGAGAAGGATCTCGGATTGATGCGCGATGCCGCGCTTGCGTGGCGCGCGACTGGCAACGAAGCGTATTTGCGTCTCGTCGACCGGTTTTTATTCGCGTGGGTCACAACCTATCAGCCGAGTTTCAATCCTATCGATGAAACGAATTTCGAGTCGCTGATCCTCGCCTATGACCTGACCGCGAGCGCATTGCCGGTAAAGACGCGGAATGCGTCGGGCGCGTTCATCTCGAAGATGGTGACAGGGTATATCGCGGATATCGATAAGCAGAAACGGCCGCTGACCGGCACGTATCGGAACAACTGGCAGAGTCACCGGATCAAGTTGATTTCGATGGGCGCGTTCACTATCGACGACCGCAAACTGATTAACGCGGCGCAGCGTCTGTATGTGGAGCATATTGGAGACAACATTGCGCCGGACGGTTCAACCGTCGATTTTGCCGAACGCGACGCGCTGCATTACGTCACTTACGATCTGCAGCCGCTGGTCACGGCCGCGCTCGCGGCGCGCCGTCATAACCGCAACTGGCTGACCGAGCGCTCGCAGTCGGGCGGGACGCTCGCCGCCGCGCTGAACTGGCTCACGCCGTACGCGCTTGGTACGCGCACGCACGACGAATTTGTTCATTCGAGCGTGCCCTTCGATGCCACCCGCCGGGAGGCTGGCCTGCCCGGTTATTCGGGCACGTGGGATCCGAAAAACGCGGTCGAGTTGTTTCATCTATCGGCGCGGCTTGACGGGCGTTACGCGCCCATTGCGCTGCGTCTGGCGCCCATGCCGCCGGCCTGGCTCGCGGTTTGTTTGCCGTTGCCGGCGCGCTGATTTTTCAGCACGACTTTTGCAGGAGCAGTCATGGCAGTCAGCGTTTTCGATCTTTTCAAAATCGGCATCGGCCCGTCGAGTTCGCATACGGTTGGGCCGATGCGCGCCGCCCTGATGTTCGTGCAGGGGCTCGAACGCGATGGCCTGCTGGACGCCACGGCTACTGTGAAATGCGAGTTGTACGGCTCGCTTGGTGCAACCGGAAAGGGTCACGGTACGGATCGGGGCGTGATGCTCGGCCTGATGGGCGATGCGCCGGACACCGTCGATGCAGGCACGATC
>DASYLW010000436.1:0-8907 GCA_036009385.1 Caballeronia sp. | reverse complement strand
CCGACCACTTCGCCGATCACATACGTGAGAAACACCATGGGTATGCCGATCTTGAGCAGCGAGCGCAGCGCCTTGCCGGTGGACAATCCGGACACGCGGAAAATGGTGAACTCGGACGCAGCGGCCATTTGCGCGAACACGTAGATAGCCGCGATCAACGCGGCAACCGGGATGATCTCGTAGAAGCGCGAGGGCGTTTGCAAGGCCACCCGCAGCACGGCGAGCCCGAACTTGTAGTTGCCGTGGCCAACCGTGTTCAGTTCGTTGATCAGGTCAAAGAAGAAGAACAGGCCGGAGAACGCAAACAGGATGAAGATGAACGCGAGATAGATCTGACGCGCGAAATACCGTTCGTAAATGCGCATTGCGTCAGGCCCCTTTCGAGCGGGTGAACGCCGACAGCTTGAACAGCGGGCGGTTGCGTATGCGCATCCAGAAAATGAACGCAACCATGGTCGAGACAAGTATGTGCAGCCCTACGAGCCCGACAACGAACGACACCCGGCCTTGCTCGATCCATGACTGCACCACGTTCAGCAGATTGGAATAAGTCAGATAGATCAGCACTGCCATCACGAGATTGATCGTGCGACTGCGTCGCGGATTCTGATAAGACAGCGGAATAGCCAGCAGCATCAGGTTGATTGCAATCAGCGGCAGACCCGCGCGCCATGCAATTTCGGCGAGGTTGTCGCGGGTAGGATTGGCCAGCAATTCATTCGTGTACATACCGGTCGTGGTCGGCGTGTTCACGAATTGCTGGCTCTGGATTTTCACGCCGTAGCGCTCGAACTCCATGATCCGGAAGTTTGGCTGGCCCGGAACGCCGTCATAGCGCCGGCCGTTTTCCAGCACCACGAAACGGTCTCCATTGGCGTGCGTTTCCGTATGGCCGTTCTTCGATACCACCACGTTGACCTTGCCGCCTTCCGTGCTCGTCACGAACACGTTCTGCACGTGCCCCTGATCCGGCGACATCTTTTCGATAAAAAACACGCGGTGGCTGGTCTGCGATTCGCGGAACTGGCCAGGTGCGAGCAGCGAGACTTCGTCGCGCTGCTGGAACCGCGCCTTGATCAGCTTGCTTTGCAAATTCGACCAGGGCCAGACGACGAACGCGAAAAATACAATGGCGATAATGATAGGCGTGGAGAAGATCGCAACCGGTTTGATCAGCGCCGTTTGACTGACGCCCGACGCGAGCCACACGACCATCTCCGAGTCGCGATACCAGCGCGTCAGCACGAACAGGATGGACACGAACAGGGTCACGATCATGATCACGGCGAGATAGCCAATGACAGTAAGTCCGATCAGCACGACGACGTCGCGCGGATCGACTTGCCCCGATGCCGCAAAGCCGACGATGCGAATCATCATGGTGGTCAGCATGATCGTGAGCAGCACCATGAATACGGCGCCAGCCGTATACGCGAGTTCACGCTGAAGGGAGCGTTCGAAGATCATTGATTGTCAGGTGGAAACCGGCGGCGACGAGGCGGTTGGATTATGTGCGATCCGCGTTTGGATCCGCGTCTGGACCACACGCCATGACAAACGTGCCGAATTAACGTGTCGAACGAACGTGTCAGACGAGTCATGAGCGAGACATTCAATCCGGGGTATTGCTGCTCGCGACCGCCTCGGAAAAAATAGCGGATAATTGCGGCTTTCATCCTTCAGCCCAGATTTTATCCGAGGATAAGCGCGATGGACTTTAGCATAAAAGCCTGTGATTGGAGCAAAGGCTCGGCAAATGGTTTCCTTAACGGGAAGGCCGATGTAGTGGTGCTCGGAGTGTTCGAAGCGCAGACATTGACGGGCGCCGCCCGTGAGATGGATTTGGTGACCAAGGGGCTGCTCACGCGCACGGTGAAAGCCGGCGACATGAGCGGCAAGGCCGGTTCCACGCTGATGTTGACCGAAGTGACGGGGATTGGCGCGTCACGGATTTTGCTGGTCGGCCTCGGCAAGCAGGACGCTTTCAACCAGAAGGCCTACACGGAAGCCGCACGTGCCGCATGGCGTGCGCTGCTTGCCACGAAGATCGCGAACGTGGCGTTCACGCTCGCTCAACTGCCGGTGCCCGAGCGCACCAGCGACTGGGGTGTGCGCTGCGCCATCCTCGCGCTGCGCGAGTTGACCTACAAGTTCACGCAGATGAAAAGCAAGCCGGAAAACGGCGATCGCGCGTTGAAGAAAGTGGTGTTCAGCATCGACGCAGCCGACGAAAAAGCCGCAAAGCTCGCGGTGAAACACGCCACGGCGCTCGCCAACGGCATGGACCTCACGCGCGATCTCGGCAACTTGCCGCCGAACGTCTGCACGCCCACGTATCTCGGCCATACCGCGAAAAAGCTGGGCAAGGAATTCAAGCTGAAGGTGGAAGTGCTCGGCCAGAAGCAGATCGAAGCGCTGGGCATGGGTTCGTTCCTGTCGGTCGCGAAAGGCTCGGTTGAACCGCCCGCGTTCATCGTGATGCGTCACCAGGGCGCGGGCGCGAAGGCCGCTCCCGTCGTGCTGGTCGGCAAGGGCATCACGTTCGACACCGGTGGCATCTCGATCAAGCCGGGTGAAGGCATGGACGAGATGAAGTACGACATGCTCGGCGCCGGTTCCGTGTTCGGCACCATGCGGGCGATCGCGGAAATGGGGCTGAAGCTCAACGTGATCGGCGTGGTGCCGACCTGCGAGAACATGCCGGCCGGCAACGCGGTGAAGCCGGGCGACATTGTCACGTCCATGTCGGGCACGACTATCGAAGTGCTGAATACGGACGCGGAAGGCCGCCTGATTCTCTGCGACGCGCTGACCTACGTGGAACGCTTCAAACCTGCGGCAGTTATCGATATCGCCACGCTCACGGGCGCGTGCGTCGTCGCGCTTGGCCATCACAACACGGGTTTGTTCTCGAAGGACGACGCGTTGGCGGGCGAGTTGCTGGACGCATCGAAGGAAGCCATCGATCCCACCTGGCGCATGCCGCTCGACGACGAGTACCAGGACCTGCTGAAGTCGAATTTCGCCGATGTCGCGAACATCGGCGGACGGCCGGGCGGTGCGATTACCGCGGCGTGTTTCCTGTCGCGATTCGCGCAGAACTATCCGTGGGCTCACCTCGACATCGCGGGTACGGCATGGAAAAGCGGTGCGGCAAAAGGCGCGACCGGTCGTCCGGTACCCTTGCTCACGCAGTTCCTGGTCGATCGCGCGGGCCAATGAGCGTGATTGAAGCGAGCATGAACGGGGAGGCGCGGGCATGACGCGTATCGATTTCCATTCGAATGTGGGGGATTCGATCCCGTATGCCTGCCGCCTCGTGCGCAAGGCTTATATGAGCGGCCAGCCGTTGATCGTGCTGGCCGAGCTCGATCGGTTGAAACGGTTCGACGAGCAATTGTGGACGTTCAAGCCGCTCGAGTTCGTGCCGCATTGCATGGCGGACAGCGCGCTGGCGTCTGAAACGCCGGTGTTGCTGACGGAATCGCTGGAGTCGCTGGGGCAGGATCTGCAGCACCGGATCCTGCTGAACCTCGGCGCAACGGTACCGCCGCAGTTCGCGCGGTTTGAACGCCTGCTGGAAGTGGTCGGCAACGAGGAGCAGGAACTCGTGGCCGGACGCGACCGGTACAGGTTCTACCGCGATCGGGGCTACGTGCTCAACAACTATAAGCAGGGCGGTTGAGCACACCGCTCAGTCGCGGTGTGAGACGGCCACGCGGTAGAATCCCGGAAACGCCCGCCGTTAGCCCGCAGCCGGCCTGCCATCAGGTCGCCATTGGGTTGCCAACAGCCTGCCATCAAGAGACGGAGTCCACTCGTGCCCATCACCACCGCGCCCGATACGGCTGAAACACCCGAAAACTTCGATTCCTCCATTCCCGTGCTGACCGACGTCATCGCACCGGGCCGGCCTGACCGAGCCCGTGTTGCACCGCGTGCGCCGGAACCGGTATTGTCTCCGGCGGCTGCGCCATCGCACGAGGAGCTGGCGCACGGCGCGGATCGCGACGCCGATGTGATCGCAGACAGGCTGCGAGGGCGTTTCACGCACTTTTTGACAGGCGATGGCCGGACGTTGATCGAAGAACGCTGCAGGGAGTCGTTGCAGGAGCATTCCACCTGGCTGGTCAGCCAGATTACGCGGGAGGTTGCGTTGGCGCTGGAAACCGAGTTGACGCAATGGGTGCGCGAGGCGGTGGCGGACGAACTGGAACGGCGAGGGCGCCAGTAAGAAGGGGTTTTCAAGCGATTCCGCCTGCCGGGGGCCGAGCCCGACCCGGCGCAGCGGCAATCCGGCATTGATCTGGCATGTAATCCGGCATTAATTCCCTGCCGGCGCCGGCGGGACCTGAAACGGTCCACCGGCACGAGCGAAAAACAGCCAGCAATTAACCCGTTACCGCGCCCTTGTTCGCCGGCAACGCGAGCGCAGCATACTTGGCCAGCACGCCACGCGTATATCGCGGCGCAGGCTGCGTCCACTCCCCGCGACGGCGCTCGATCTCGGCGTCATCCACGTTCAGTTGCAACAGCAGCTTGTGAGCGTCGATGGTGATCGAATCCCCTTCCTTGATGAATGCGATCGTGCCTCCCATATAGGCTTCCGGGGCAACGTGACCCACCACCATGCCCCAGGTGCCGCCGGAGAAGCGTCCATCGGTAATCAGGCCCACCGATTCGCCCAGCCCCTGGCCGATGATCGCTGAAGTAGGCGCCAGCATTTCCGGCATGCCCGGACCACCTTTCGGGCCGAGATAACGCAACACGACAATGTCGCCCGCCTTGATCTGACCCGCGACAATCGCGGTCATTGCGCTCTGCTCGTCCTCGAACACCCGTGCCGGGCCGGTGATGACCGGGTTCTTCAGGCCGGTGATCTTTGCCACGGCGCCGTCCGGCGCCAGGTTGCCCTTCAGGATCGCCAGGTGGCCTTCGTCGTAGAGGGCCTTGTCGATCGGGAAAATCACGTCCTGGTCGGCGCGCGGCTTCGACGGCACGTCCTTCAGTTCTTCCGCAATCGTCTTGCCCGTGATCGTGATGCAATCGCCGTGCAGCATGCCTGCGTCGAGCAAGATCTTCAGCACTTGCGGAATGCCGCCAGCCTTGTGCAGATCGGTCGCCACGTACTGGCCCGACGGCTTCAGGTTGCAGATCACCGGCACCTTCTTGCGCATGCGCTCGAAGTCGTCGATGCTCCATTCCACTTCCGCCGCATGGGCGATAGCCAGGTAGTGCAGCACGGCATTGGTCGAGCCGCCGGTCGCCATGATCAGCGCAACCGCGTTTTCAATCGATTTCTTCGTGATGATGTCGCGCGGCTTGAGATCGGCCTTGACCGCTTCGACCAGCACGCGCGCCGACTCCGCGGCGGAGGTGACCTTTTCCTCGTCGGGGTTCGCCATGGTCGATGAATACATCAGCGACATGCCCAGCGCCTCGAACGACGAGCTCATGGTGTTGGCCGTGTACATGCCGCCGCACGAACCGCTCGACGGGCAGGCGTTTTTCTCGATGCCGTCGAAATCTTCCTTCGACATGCGTCCAGCCGAGAATTCGCCCACCGCTTCGAACGACGACACGATGGTCAGGTCCACGCCCTTCCAGTTGCCCGGACGGATCGTGCCGCCATACACGTAGATGCCCGGCACGTTCATGCGCGCGAGGCCGATCATGCCGCCCGGCATGTTCTTGTCGCAGCCGCCGATCACGACCACGCCGTCCATCCACTGGCCTTGCACGGCCGTTTCAATACAGTCGGCGATCACTTCGCGCGACACAAGCGAGTACTTCATGCCTTCGGTGCCCATCGACATGCCGTCCGAGATGGTCGGCGTGCCGAAAATCTGCGGATTTGCGTCCGATTTACGGATCGATTCGATCGCGGCATCGGCGAGCTTTTGCAGGCCGGAATTGCACGGCGTGATGGTGGAATGACCGTTGGCGATGCCGATCATCGGCTTGTCGAAGTCTTCTTCCTTGTAGCCAAGGGCGTAATACATCGAGCGATTCGGGGAACGCGCGATGCCTTGCGTGATGTTTTTCGAGCGGCGATTGAAGGCCATGTGGGGGCTCCTTGAGGATTTTATTGTCTGGTCGCGAAAGGATGAAGCTTGTGCGAACGCGTGTCCAATATATTATTCAGGGTCTATTAAGTCGCAGGACATATCAGTGGAAGCGCGGAACATCGAACTCAGATTGTTGCGGTATTTTGTGACGGTTGCGGAAGAAATGCACTTCGGACGGGCCGCGGCGCGGCTCGCCATGACGCAGCCGCCGTTGTCGCAGGCGATCAGGGCGCTGGAAGACATGCTCGGCGTGGCGCTGTTCGTGCGCACGAAGCGCTCCGTCGAGTTGACGCCCGTGGGCAAGGATTTGCTGCCGGAGGTGCGCCGGCTGCTCGCGGACGCGGATGCGCTAAGGCCGCTCGCTCAGTCGCTGGCGCGGGGCGAGGCTGGCGTTTTGTCCCTTGCGTTTGTTTCCACCGCCGATTACGGCCTGCTGCCGCTGCTGCTGCGCGATTTCGGCGCCCGTTACCCCGGCGTGCGCCTGCAACTCGTGGAAGCGACCAGCGACGTCCAGGTGGAAGAACTGGTGGCGGGCCGCATCGATGCCGGGCTCGTGATTCCCCCTCTGCCGCCGCGCCATGCCGTCGCGCTGTCGTATTTGCCGATTGCGCGCGAGCCGTTGGTGATCGCCATGTCGAGCGACGCCGCGGCTGAGCGCGGGCAGGGCGCCGAAGAGTGGTCGGAGACGCCTGTGAGCCTGCATCAACTCGCCGATGCCGCGCTCGTCGTCTTTCCACGGCGTCTCGCGCCCGGTTTCTATGACATCATTATGGGTTGCTACGGCGCGGCTGGCCTGATGCCGCGTATCGGGCAGGAGGCCATTCAGATGCAGACCATCGTCAGTCTTGTGTCGGCCGGCATGGGTGTCGCGCTCGTGCCGCAATCGCTGCGACATCTGCGCAGGACCGGAGTGGTGTATCGTCCGTTGCTCGAATCCGGGCCGGTGGTTGAGACCGGACTCGTGTGGCGCGCGGCGGAGGTTAGCCCGGTGCTCGCCGGTTTTATCGATATAGTGCGCGCTCATGCGGCTACCGTGCCTGCGTTGCCATGACCCCAACACGTAAATAGAAACATGCTCATTCACCCGAATTTCGATCCCATCGCGCTTCATCTCGGTCCGCTCGCCGTGCGCTGGTATGGCCTCATGTATTTGCTGGCGTTCATCCAGTGCATTGTCATCGGCCGCTTGCGGCTGCGCTTGCCTTACGTCGCGGCGCAGGGGTGGACGACGAAGGATATCGACGACATCCTGTTCTACGGCGTGCTCGGCACCATCCTGGGCGGCCGGCTTGGCTATGTGGTGTTCTACAAGTCGAATTTCTACCTCGCGAATCCGCTCGATATCTTCAAGGTCTGGGAAGGTGGCATGTCCTTCCATGGCGGCATGATCGGCGTGACCATCGCCATGGTGGTGTTCGCGTGGCAAAGAAAGCGGACCTGGCTGCAAGTCACCGATTTCGTCGCGCCGCTGGTTCCGCTCGGGCTCGCAGCCGGGCGCTTCGGCAACTTCATCAACGGCGAGTTGTGGGGGCGAGTGACCAATCCGAATGCGCCGTGGGCCATGCTGTTCCAGAACGCATCCCCCGATGACGCCATCTGGTTGCGCACCCATCCGCAACAGGCCGCGCAATGGAATCTGAACGAGATTTTCGAGCGTTACCAGATGCTGCCGCGGCATCCGTCGCAGCTGTATGAAATCGCGCTGGAAGGGTTCGCTCTGTTTATCGTGATGTGGCTGATGTCGCGCAGGCAACGGCCGGTTGGCGCGATTTCGGCGGTGTTCCTGATCGGTTACGGCATCGCGCGCTTCACGGTTGAATTCGCGCGTGAACCCGATGACTATCTCGGTCTGCTGGCCATGAATCTGTCGATGGGCCAATGGCTTTCGCTGCCCATGATCATTGGCGGAATTGGACTGCTTATCTGGTCGTATCGACGCGGGCGCGCAGTGCCTTCAGAGTCCGCGAAGCTCTCCTGAATGAGAGATCAGCCATTGCAATTGGCATGAAAAAGCCTCGCACGCAGCGAGGCTTTTTTTGTATGCGAGACTCGAACTGAGCGCTTAGCGGTTCATCTGTACCGAACCCGACACGTTCACGGTGACCGTCGAGGTGCCTCCTTCCAGCGCCATGGGTGCCGACATCTTTGCATCCGCGCTCATGTTGCGTGCAGCCATCATCATGACCGGACGCGGCGACGACCCGTTACGGCCGATGTTCACTTCGCGGATCGCATAACCGCTATAGCCGAACGCCTGGGCCGAACTCTGTGCCTGCTGCTTGAACGAAGCAATAGCCTGCGTCGACAGTTTCTGTTCCGCTGCACGCTGCGCCTCCGGCGAGAGCGAGAACGTCACGCTGCCCACTTGCATCGAATCGCTCATCTTGCCCGCCAGCTTGGACGCGGCGGCGAAGTCCTTGGACTCCAGCACGACTTCCGTGCGGCCGCGCCATGCGGAGATGCGGCCGTCGCGATCGGTGGACGGATAGACGGTGAACGAACCACTGTGCGCCGTGATGTTATCGACACCCTTCGCCTGGCGCAGCGCGGCGTCCGCGCGTTGATTGAGCACCGACGTCAACGAGGCCGGATCCTGCGCTTCCTGCTCGTAGAACAGCGTGATGTCGACCACGTCCTGAGGCACGTCGGCGCTGGCCTGCGCTGCGAGCGACAACACGCCCGACGGCTGGGCCTGAACGACGCTTTGCGCAAACGCGCTCTGTGCCATGGCAGCGCCTGCAAGCAGCACGGCGGCTGCCAGCGCGGAAGTGGTGTTTTTCTTTGTCATCGTGTAACTCCGTAAGCATGAGTGCGCGTCATGTGACGCGAAGCTTAGGCG
>DASYLW010000435.1:0-3150 GCA_036009385.1 Caballeronia sp. | reverse complement strand
TGGAACACCAAAGGTTTAGGGCGGGTTATGATTTCCTCCTGCTGCGATGCGAATCGGGCGAACTGGATGCATCGGTTGGTCAGTGGTGGACCGATTTCATTGAAGGGGACGCTGCCGCGCGCGAGTCACTGCTTTCGCAAGGCGGGAAGGACCGGGCACCCAAGAAACGACGGCGGCGTGGCAGCAACGCCAAAAGCCGCAGGCCGGGTGACGGAATGGAGGGCGGCGCGAGCACGGTAGAAGGATCAGCTCGCGACAATCGCGAAGAGCGTGACGTGCGTGATGTGCGGTATGGCGACGAAAGCGGTGGCCAGCGCGACGATTGACACAGACCGTGCGCGTTTTTACGTTTTGATCAACGCGCGTGAGTCGTGTTTCGCCGAATGACAGTCGTAGGATTCATGCCATGACGGTAGCTTATCTGGGCCTGGGCGCAAACCTTGGTGACGCGCGCCAGACCCTGAAGGACACAGTGGTGTGTCTTGCTCAGCAACACACGATCACCGTGCTCGCGAAGTCGAGCCTTTATCGCACCGCGCCTGTTGACGCCGGTGGCGACGACTACTTCAATTGCGTCGTCAAGATCGATACCACGCTGGCCGCGCGCCAGTTGCTGCGGCTGTGCCACGGCGTAGAAAGCCATTTCGGACGCGAGCGGCCCTATAGAAATGCGCCACGTACACTCGATATCGACATCCTGCTGTACGGCGATTCCTGTATTGAGGAAGCCGATCTCGTCGTGCCCCACCCCCGTCTCACCGAGCGCGCGTTTACACTCGTGCCACTGATCGAACTCGACCGCGATGTGGTCATCGCGCAACGTGGCCGCGCCGATGCGTTTCTCGCCTCGGTCCAGGATCAACGTATTGAAAAAGTGGCGGCACATCAGTGCCCGCTATCCGCTTCCCGCTGCACTTCGCCTCGCGAAGCGTAAAAATTCGCGTCGCGAAGCCTGGAACCAAGCTAAGCGAACCCTGGAAGGTGAATAAGCCCATGAGCATGTCGCCCCTCACCGTCACCGCGCCGCAGTTGCGGCCGCCGCATCGGTATATCGCGATAGAAGGGCCTATTGGCGTCGGCAAGACCACCCTTGCGCGCTTGCTTGCCGAACGATGGTCAATGCGCAGCCTGTTCGAGCGCCCGCAGGAGAACGTGTTTCTCGAACGGTTTTACCGCGACAACACGCGTTACGCGCTGCCCACACAATTGCAGTTCGCGTTGCAGCGCGCGCAATTGGCGCAAGAAGTCGGAGCGGCGCTGCTGGGTGGGCCGGGACTTCCCGGGCAAGCCGCCAGCGCTCCGCTGATCACCGATTTCATCACCGAAAAAACGGCGCTGTTTGCACGCCTGACGCTCCCTGACGACGAATTCGAGTTGTTTCGTGAAGTCGCCAGGCGCTTCGATACCCCCGCGCCCGCGCCGGATCTGGTCGTGTACTTGCAGGCCAGTCCCGAGGTATTGTTCGCGCGCATTCAAAAGCGCGCAGTGCCGATGGAACTGCAGATTCCCGACGCCTACCTGCGCGCCCTCTGCGACGCCTACAATGACTTCTTCTATCACTACGACGCGACACCGCTCTTGACGGTGAACGCCGAGCATTTGAATCCGCTGGAATCGGACGCCGATCTGGCGCTGCTGGTAGACCGCATTGAGACCATGCGTGGGCGCAAGGAATTCTTTGTCAAGGGCACGTCACTTTAAGTCCGTCCGGCATGCGCGCAAACGTGCCGTCTCATATTTAGTCGATGTGGAAATTCTCATGGCTTATTTGCAGGAAACCAGCCGCTCCGCGATCACCGTCCCGAAGCTCAGGACCATGCGCGACGCCGGCGAAAAAATCACGATGCTGACGTGCTACGACGCGAGCTTCTCCGCGTTGCTGGATCGCGCGGGCGTTGACGTAATGCTGATCGGTGATTCGCTTGGAAACGTACTGCAAGGACATGGCACAACGTTACCCGTGACGCTGGCCGATATCGCGTATCACACTGCCGCGGTCGCGCGCGGCAACAAGAACGCGCTGGTTGTCGCCGATATGCCGTTCGGTACGGTCGGGTCGCGCGAGGAAACTTATGCGAATGCCGTGCAGTTGATGCGGGCGGGCGCGCAGATGGTGAAGATCGAAGGTGGAGAATGGGTCGCTGACACGGTCAAGTTTCTCGTTGACCGGTCAATTCCCGTTTGCGGGCATGTCGGGTTGACGCCGCAATCGGTGCATGCGTTTGGCGGGTTCAAGGTGCAAGGAAAAACCGACGCCGGCGCCGACCAAATGCGCCGCGACGCTCAGGCGTTCCAAGATGCCGGCGCACAGTTGCTAGTGATTGAAGCGGTGCCCACGCTGCTGGCTAGCGAAGTGACGCAACAGTTGGCGATCCCTACGGTTGGCATTGGCGCCGGAATCGAATGTTCGGGCCAAGTGCTTGTACTGCACGACATGCTCGGGATTTTCCCCGGCAAACGGCCGCGCTTCGTCAAAGACTTCATGCAAGGGCAGCCGAGTATTCTTGCCGCCGTCGAGGCGTATGTTCGTGCCGTCAGGGAAAAGGCCTTTCCCGGGCCGGAGCATACGTTTTAAAGGGGCTTATGCCGGTGCGGCGTGGTTGAGTGCCATGCCGTTAGCTCAACAGCTTCAATCGCGCCGGCACCGCGCCGCGCAGCGCGTTGCAGATCATCAACCGTTCCGCGCGGTTCAGGTCCTCATGCGTCAGCGTGCGTTCCTCTGCGTCGAGCTCTTCGATCAATACGCCGCGCATCACGCCCGGCAACAATCCTGCGTCGAGCGGCGGCGTGCTCCAACGGCCATCGAGTCTCACGAATACGTTCGATCGCCCCCCTTCCGTCAGCTCGCCGCGCTCGTTGAAAAACAGCATGTCGAACGCGCCTAGCGATTCGGCCTCACGCCACGCGCGGTCGTACTCTTCACGCGACGTTGTCTTGTGCCTGAGCAAGGGATCATCCGCCGATCGCGCTGCGAAGCCATGCTCCGATGCCAGCAAAACGTCGATCGTGGGTGCCGCCAACGGCGCGAGCCGTGCACTCGTTACGGTAATCTCGCCGCTTTTGCCCAACGCTATCCGCAACCGATAACCCACCTTCGCTTCGAAGCCCACGCAGGTTTCATCAACACGCTTCTGCAACAACGTCTGGTCG
>DASYLW010000434.1:0-3944 GCA_036009385.1 Caballeronia sp. | reverse complement strand
GCCGAGGCTAAGGCTTTTTTCCTTAGCGGCAAGGTAATAGCGCATGCGCCAATACTTTGTGCCGTCAGCGTAGACCCACAGGAACAGGCCGTCGCCGTCCGCTAGCTTGCGGATAGCCTTGCCCTGCGCATTTGCGTTCTTTGCGGCTAGGTCAGACAGGAGATTTGTAGGCATGACCGGGGTAACTCGAATTCAAGGGATTTCACTCTACCCCAGAAGTTACCCGGCTTTTCCTGCGGATTCCGGCGTTACCCAGCGGATTCCGGCGGACTTCAAAACGGCTGTGAGCCTTATATTTATTGACTTTGCGGCGGTCACAGCCTTGCTACATAAAGTGTTCTGGCGGAAAGGGTGAGATTCGAACTCACGGTACGCCTAAACGTACACTGGATTTCGAGTCCAGCGCATTCGACCACTCTGCCACCTTTCCATTTACTGCAACCGCGGTGCTGCTTGTTACTTACTGCGTTACTGCTCTTTTGCGGCCTTCGCTAAGCGGGTCGATGCTCGGCGAAGAGAAAGATTATAGACGACTCGGAATCGATTTCCAACCCCTTTTCGTGAGCCGGTTACAACACACCGGCTCAATCCTCCTTCAGCACTTCCAGTTTTTCGACACCACGCATGTACGGCCGCAAAACCGTCGGCACCGTCACCGATCCATCCGCGTTCTGGAAGTTCTCAAGCACCGCAACGAGCGTGCGCCCTACCGCCAGTCCCGACCCGTTCAACGTATGAACAAATTCGGGCTTGCCCTGCGCATTGCGGAACCGCGCCTGCATCCGACGAGCCTGGAACGCTTCAGTGTTCGAACAGCTTGAAATTTCGCGGTAGGTGTTCTGCGCCGGCAGCCAGACTTCCAGGTCGAATGTCTTCGTCGCTGAAAATCCCATGTCGCCGGTGCACAGCGTGATCACGCGATACGGCAGTTCAAGCTTCTGCAAAATCGCTTCAGCGTGTCCGACCATTTCGTCGAGCGTTTCGTACGATTTTTCCGGCGACACAACCTGCACCATTTCCACCTTGTCGAACTGATGCTGGCGAATCAGGCCACGCGTATCGCGGCCATACGAGCCCGCTTCGGAACGGAAGCAGGGTGAATGTGCCGTGAGTTTCACCGGCAGCGCAGAGGCTTCGAGAATGCTTTCCCGCACCGTGTTCGTCAGCGAAATCTCGGAGGTCGAAATCAGGTATTGCGTGATCGTGTTTTCTTCGCCGCCCTTCTCCACCCGAAACATGTCGTCGGCGAATTTGGGCAACTGTCCCGTGCCGACCAGGATCTCCGGATTCACGATATACGGCGTGTACGCCTCCGTATAGCCGTGCTGCTCGGTGTGGGTGTCGATCATGAACTGGGCAAGCGCGCGATGCAGCCGCGCGATCTGCCCGCGCAACAGCGTGAAACGCGCGCCGGAGAGCTTGGCGCCGGTCTCAAAGTCGAGGCCGAGCGGCGCGCCTACATCGACGTGATCCTTTACCTCGAAATCGAACGAACGCGGTGTGCCCCAGCGGCGCAGTTCCACATTTTCCGTCTCGTCGCGGCCAACCGGCACGCTTTCATGCGGCAGATTCGGTACGCCAAGCATCAGGTCGGCGAGGCGTTTCTGGATGTCGTCGAGTTGCGCCGACGACGCCTTCATGGTGTCGCCAATTCCGCCTACCTCCGCCATCACCGCAGCCGTGTCTTCCCCACGGCCCTTCATTGCACCGATCTGCTTCGACAACGTGTTGCGACGCATCTGCAGTTCTTCGGTCCGCGTCTGGATCTCGCGACGTTCGGTTTCCAATGCCGCGAAAGCCGCAACGTCGAGGGTGTAGCCGCGTTGGGCCAGACGCTGGGCGACAGCGTCGGGGTCTTTGCGCAGAAGTTGAATGTCGAGCATGGCAGGGCCGGTTCTTAGTAGGTGCGAATCCGCGATTTTAGCTCAGCACCGAAAGGTTATTGGCGCGCGATGGCCACGTTAGCCGTTCAGCCCGACGTTCGGGGCGTTTTCCGTTGCGGAAAAACCTTTCCTGAAACTGGTCGCTGCTCTATTCATCAACAATGCCGCTGCACCCGGCCGCGATCACTTCTTCTCGCCTTTGTTCTCGCGCCGCCATTGCGCGTCCATCTCGGCCAGCCTCGCCATCTTCTCGCCGATCTTGCCTTCCAGGCCGCGCGGCGTCGGCTCGTACCAGTGCGGATCGCGCATGCCGTCCGGCAAATACGTTTCCCCCGCTGCGAACGCGTCGGGTTCATCGTGGGCATAACGGTATTCATGCCCGTAGCCCAGCTCCTTCATCAGCTTGGTCGGTGCGTTGCGCAAGTGCACGGGCACCCCGCGCGACTGATCCTTGCCGACAAACTGCCGCGCCTCGTTATACGCCTTGTAGCCCGCGTTCGATTTCGGCGCGACCGCCAGATAAATCAGCGCCTGCGCCAGCGCCAGCTCGCCCTCTGGCGTACCCAGCCGCTCATAGGTTTCGGCGGCATCGAGCGCAATCCGGCCTGCGCGCGGATCGGCGAGACCAATGTCTTCCCATGCCATGCGCACGATGCGTCGCGCCAGATACCGCGGGTCGGCGCCGCCATCGAGCATTCGACAAAACCAGTAGAGCGTCGCGTCCGGATTACTGCCACGCACCGACTTGTGCAACGCGCTGATCTGGTCGTAGAACGCGTCGCCGCCTTTATCGAAACGACGCAAATTCTCGGCAAGCGCGCTGCCCAGCAACGCCCCGTCGATGTTCGTCGACTTCTGCTGCGCCGCCGCCCGCGCGACAATCTCGAGATTGTTGAGCAGCTTGCGGCCGTCGCCGTCGGCGGAACCGATCAGCGCGTCGCGGGCTTCATCGGTAAACGTGAGGCCGCCCAGTTCGCCCTGCGCGCGGTCCAGCAACTCGGTCAGCTCGCTCGCTTCGAGGCTTTTCAGCACATAAACGGCGGCTCGCGACAGCAACGCGCTATTCACCTCAAACGATGGATTCTCGGTTGTCGCGCCCACGAACACGAACAAGCCCGACTCCACGTGGGGCAAGAACGCGTCTTGCTGGCTCTTGTTGAAGCGATGCACTTCGTCAACAAACACCAGCGTCTGATGCCCGTTTGCCCGATGAATCTGCGCGAGTTCGACCGCCTCGCGAATGTCCTTCACCCCCGACAACACCGCCGACAGCGAGATGAATTCAGCGTGAAACGCCGCTGCCATCAAGCGTGCGAGCGTGGTCTTGCCCACGCCCGGCGGCCCCCAGAGGATCATGGAGTGCGCTTCGCCGGACTCGAACGCGACACGCAGCGGCTTGCTGGGGCCGAGCAGGTGTTTCTGGCCGATAACTTCGTCGATAGTGCGAGGACGCAGACGCTCGGCAAGCGGAACATTGGCACGGTTTTCTTCGAACATGGCGCTCTGGAGGGTTTCCAAATAGGTCTGGTAGATCTGGTAGATCTGGGTGGTGCAGTTCGGGCAAAGACAGCGATAATCGTGCGCTTTTCGAGACGGACGCCGCCGCTGCTTCAAAAAGGACGTTTCGCCTCGAAAACACGCGAATCGAGCCGCAACGGGTGATTATGACAGCCGCGGACGAACGGAAGAAACGTGCATGACCCGGGCCAAGCCCTACAGATAAGGACGAAACGCGAATGGGACAAGAGAACACAGCGAGGAACACAGCGGGGAACACTGCGGCCACGATGGGCGAAACTGGCGCATCGACTTACGCGCCGCTTCTGCCGGTCCCCACCGCGCGCCGTGCGTTTGGCACGTCGGACGCCTTCGCGCTGTGGTTTTCGCTCGGCATCGGCTTGCTGGTGGCGCAGGCCGGCGCGCTGCTCGTGCCGGGCATGTCGCTGCCGCATGCGCTTGCGGCCATCGTGACCGGCACGGTGATCGGCGTGGTCTTGCTGGCGCTCGCGGGCGTGATCGGCACTGACACGGGCCTTGCGGCCATGTCGTCGTTGCGCCCGA
>DASYLW010000433.1:0-10182 GCA_036009385.1 Caballeronia sp. | reverse complement strand
TGAAGTGACCGCCGGTATCGAAGGTATCGATCACGCCATTGCCCGGACCATTCACCTGCGTGCGCCCGTCCTGACCGACCTTGGCATAGGTGACGAAGACCGTGCTGCCCGTGACGTTGATGCCGAAAGGCGCGAAACCTGCAGGCAGCGTGGGGTCTTTGAACGGGCCATCGAGCTGAACCTTAATGAAGGATTTGTCGAAGACATCGACCTTGCCGTTATGGAAGTCGGTTGCATACAGCAGGTTGGCCGTCCCGTTTTTGCCAATGGCGACGCCCTTGTACACCGCGCCGCCGGCGCCGTCGTCGTACGCCTTGACCGCCGAGGTAGGCAGCACCTTGGGCGACCAGCCTGCAATTGTCCCGGCTTCCGTCGCCCAGATAAACAGCGTTGCTGGTGCTGCCGTTTGCCGTGACCTGGAAGTCGGTGCTGGTGTTGAACACAATGCCCGTTGGTCCGCCGGTCTGGCCGCCCGCCGCCGGCGGGATCGTTACCGCCAGCGACTGCACGACACCGTTGCCGTCGTACAGCGTCGACTTGCTCGTGGTGTTATCGGAAACCCACACCACGCCGGTCGGATCGTCCTAGTCTGAACGTGTGCAACGAAAGATTTATTCCATGCAGAGAAGGATTGGATTTTTATCTTGTTTTGATTTCCATTCCTAATTAAAGCTTGAAGTCAGCTAAAAACGGTTCGTCAGGTCCCAAGCTGGCGCGAACGGAAAAACAGCCGACATCCTCTGGATATTCCAGTCCCGCGAACTATTTTTTTGCGGTTCTTATTGCGGAATGATGGTGTCCGAATGGAATAAAGCAGGCGTTGCAAACGTTCACGCGCCGGTGTTCGCGGTCGAGCCGGGATCGTCTCATTGGTCGGCGGATGTGCGGAAGTTTGTGTGAACCGGGTAGTCTGGTAGCTATCCTACGCAATCAGGTCGTCTATCGGCGCACCCGTCAATGAAACGATGAAGTCGAGAAACGCCCTCACTTTGGCCGGCAGATGATGGCGCGACGGATAAGCCGCATAGAGCGGAAAGGTCTCGTCGGGCCAATCGGGAAAGAGGTCTATCAAGCGGCCACTGGCTAGCAATTGCTCGGCGCCGAGCGCGAGGACCTGCGCGATCCCGTGGCCTGCGAGACATACGCCGTGCATCGTGCCGACGTCGTTCGCGCTCAGGCGTCCCCGGGCGGCAATAAGGATTTTCTTCTTGCCGCGATGAAATTCCCATTGGAAGGGGCGCCCGGTTTCCGGATCCCGGAACTGGATGCATGTGTGCGGCTCACGTTCGAGATCGGCTGGCGCGAGCGGGCGGCCATGTTTCTTGATGTATGCCGGCGATGCCACGGTAATGACGCGTGTGTCCAGAAGCTTACGCGCAATCAGCGTGGTTTCGCGTGGGTGGCCAAAACGAACGGCGAGATCGAAACCGTCCGCGACCATGTCGCCAAGCTGATTGCTCGTGATCAGGTCGAGTTGCAGTTCGGGGTATTTCTCGACAAACGCACCCAGTCGCGGTCCAAGGAACAGACGCGAAAAGAACGGATCGATATTCACGCGCAAGCGCCCGCGCACCGCGCTCGCTCCTTGCGACGCGGATGCGGCAGCTTCCTCAAGTCCGCTTAGCAGCGGCACGATCTGCTCGTAGAAACGCCGCCCTTCGTCGGTGAGCTTGACCGAGCGCGTAGTGCGGTCGAACAGGCGAATTCCCAACCGGGCTTCGAGCCGTGCCACGGAGCGGCTCACGCCCGATTGCGACATATTTAGCGCTTCGCTCGCCGCGGCAAAACTGCCGCTGTCGACAATTGCACTCAATACGCCCATGCCGTTCAACATTCGTTCATCGAAGCTCATGGGCATGCTCTCCTGTCATTGATCGGCCGGAGATCATGCTAACTTGAAATGAGTGGGCGGTGGAAAAGCAGGCGATCAGAAGCTGAGCACGGCGTAGTCATGCCCATCACATGCTCGCCGCACTTCACGCTCTTTCGGTGACCTTGGTCCGCTTGAGCGCGGTTCCCGGGCTGGACATATCGCTCGAACGGAAGCGCTGCCGGTATTCCATCGGGCTGATATGAAGACGCTTGCTGAAGGTTCGCCTGAGCGAGTCGGCGCTTTCAAATCCACATCGGCGCGCGATGCTTGAAACGGGGTGGTCAGTGCTTTCGAGATACCGCCGGGCGGCATCGATGCGTGCATCATTGAGAAAGGCGATCAGGCTGACGCCGCACTCTTTGCTGAAGACACGTGACAGGTTGCGCGCGCTCATGTTCAGACGCTCAGCAAGTGACGCCATGGTGTGCGGCAGATGCAGATTGTCGAGCAGGTACTGCTGAACCGGCTGGATCTGTGAATCGGCGGCAGCCTGCGTTTCCAGAAGCGGGCTGAATTGCGATTGCCCGCCCGCACGCCGCACATACACGATCAGGTACTTGGCGACATCCAGCGCCATCTTCTTGCCGAAGTCTTCCTCAATCATGACAAGTGCCAGGTCGATGCCCGCCGTCACACCAGCGGTCGTATATAGACCGCCGTCTTTCACATAGATCTGATCTGGTTCGACCTTCGCTTTTGGAAACATGGCGGCGAGTCTTGCCGCATCCATCCAGTGCGTCGTCACGGTCTTGTGATCGATCATGCCGGCCGAACCGAAGGCGAATACCCCGTTGCAAATAGCGGCAATGCGACGGCTGATGCGACGTTGCTTCAGCAGCCATTCGCTGAGCGTTGAGTCCTCCAAAACTTCAAAAATGCCGAGTCCACCCGGGATGATCACCGTATCGAATTCGGGGCAAGGGTCGAAGATCGTCCGGTCCGGCACGACCGTCAAACCACTGGACGAGAGCACCGAGCCGCGTGTCGTGCCGACGGTCAGCATTTCGTATTCACACTGTCCCTGGCTCAGGATGCGGACCTCGGCGAACGCATCTTTCGGCCCGGCGATATCGAGCAACTGGAAGCCTGGAAACAACACCATGGCGACGGTGATCTTGCGCATATGGGAATCCGATGAATTCGCGGAAGGGCAGGCGGAGCTTGGCGCCATTGCGGCACTGTTCACACGATGAAACCACGTCGCGTCAGCTGTCCCAGCCGATGCCAGGAGCACTTATTCTAAAGTGGCAAAATTTCTATGACCAGCAGGATGTGACGCCAATTGATCGGCATGGGAGCCGGCGCACGCCGCATGCGCCGTGCTGTTTTAACTGGGTGCTTAGACTGTCTGATGAAATGCGCGCACATTCGCCGCTCGGGAATTGGCATGCAGGCTGCGCTGTGCCAGGTTGCCAAAGAGCAAACCCAGTGTGGTCCACATGATCACTTGCATGCCGATAGCGGCAACGCGGAATTTCCAGAGCAGCACGGCCGGAAAAGCGGCGGGCACCTCGTTGATCGCCGGCATGCTGATCTGCACGGCGGCAATGATCACGACAAACGCCGCTGCGCCGGCAATGGACGCATTCCATGATCCAAGGCGGGCAATGGCCGCCCGGCGAACCTTTAGCGAAAACACCATGGCGGCTAGCGAGATCACGATCATCAAAAAGAACAGGCCAGTGCGATAGCCTATGGTCGCCGGGTCTCCAACCGAAGGTGGATTGGCTGGGTACTTCAGGTTCGGCACGATCACCAGCGCAATGAATCCCGCGATGGCCAGCCACGCCGATAGGGCATTGGCGCTTAGCGTACCGGCCCGGCCGACCAAGGCAGAGAAGGTCAGCGCGAACAGGCCGCCGATAGCAGCGCTATAAGCCATTACGCCCGTGAGCAAGCCGAGGCCTGCCTGCGTATGACGGCTGACAAGTTCCGGTTCGGGCGCTTCGCCTTTTGCCGCGTCGGCTTTCTGCTCGAACGAGATTGCCTGATCCACCTGAGGTTCGCCGACTATTTTCGCGAAACCAAACGTCAGCAGCCCGGCGGCAATGCCTGCCAGCATGCCGCGCACCAATAATTTACCGACCATGGCATGCTCCGGTTCAATGACAAGGGAAGCCGAGCAGGTGCCGGCCGTCGTGTACAAATTCATGCACATACATGCCCGGAATCAGCGACGTAGCGCCTTCTTCCGCGCCCACGAAATAGATCGCGAGCAGCATCAGCAAGCCACCGAAAATCACCCACGGCATCAGCTCGCGAGCGGGAAGCGGTAATGGCATGACAGTTGAATCCAGAACAGCGTCGGTCATAAGGATCTCCAGAAGCATTAAAAACACGGCTCGGCTTAAGCGTGAGCGGTGATGACTGCAGTGTCGATAGCGGCTATTTCCGCCGCCGACAGGACGCCCGACTCAACCAGGGTTTTCTTGAGTGCGAGAAAGAAACGTTCGTAATAGTCCCAGCGCGGTTGGCCCGCGCAATAGCCTTCCTCCCATTGGGCGATCGATTCAACCAGGTTCTGCCGGAACGCTTCCCACTCGAAGTAGCCGGCCTTCGACAGCGACAACGCGAGACCGAATACATCGCGTTCCCACGGTTTGTCGAAGAGAAACTTGCCTTGGCTGCGCGGCGGTGAGTCGAGTTGACCCAGCATGCTTGATGCAGCGTATTCCTCGAAGCGAGTGAACATGATCAGCCCGCAGCGAGTGATGTCGATGGTGGCAGGGTCGATGACGGAGAGGGCACGAGCGCAACGCCCATCATCGCCTCCGGCGTGACGAGTGCGGCCAGTGCTTCTTCGCTCATGCCCTCCGTTCCCGCGGGACGTTCCGGGACGACGAACCAGCGAATTTGTGCGCTGCTGTCCCACACCTTGACCTCGGTGCCGGCCGACACCGGCACGCCGAATTCGCGCAGCACCGCACGCGGTTCACGCACGCCGCGCGCACGAAATACGGGGTCTTTGTACCAGTACGGCGGCAGGCCGAGTACCGGCCATGGATAACATGAGCACAGCGTACAGATGATCAGGTTATGCACGCCGTCGCCGTTCGCGACTGCGGCCATGTGTTCACCCTCCGCGCCGTCCATGCCCGGCGGTAAGTCCATTGTCGCGATGGCTTTGGGCGTGTCTTCGATCAAAAGCTGCTTGAACGCGGGATCGGCCCACGCCCGCGCGACAATGCGTGCGCCGTTGAACGGGCCCGCCACGGTTTCGAAATGGCCGAGCACGGTATCGACCGAGTCGCTGCCCAGCACGCCTTTCTCGATCAGCAGCGCTTCCAGCGCGCGCACTCTCGCGGCGCTGGCCGCTTCGCGCTCATCGTCGTATTTGAATAGGTCGCTCATGGTCTTGGTTCCTGATGTGGATCAATTGGCTGCAAGCAGATAGGCATCGAATAGATCGGCGTAAATAGTCGTATTGGGCTCGCTCTTTTCCTCGCCCCAAATATCGGCGGCATCGAACGCCACGCGATATACCGGCATGGCCTGACCGATGCCGTCGGGTCCTGTCGAAACGAAATACGAAAACGCGCCGGGGTAAACACAGTCCACCGTGCCGCGTTTGTTACGCAGATATCCGGGCAAGCGCGTGTGGTCGACCGCATCGGGGTCCGCCACGCATACGTGCGCGCCCTTCGAAAAGCGTGGCTCTTGTTCGAATGCGTGGAAGCCGGAATCGCCGTTGATCAGGTACGCGTTGATCTGCGCCGCAATCGCGGGATTGGGCTTGGCGGGAAGCGCCGCTCGCGGATCAGCCCGGTAATGGCGGGTCTTTTCGTCGAGTTCGTCAGCCGACACATATCCTTCATCGATAAAAAACTGCGAAATGCCCATCAACCATTTCTCGTAATAGCGGTACTTGAAATATTCGAACGGCTGCATGCCTTCCGCACCCGTGCGCAACGACGCCCAGGTCCATGTATTCCTGAATGTCGTGGGCAGATCGGCTATGGGATAACGGGGCAATGCATCGGAGAGATGCGTGCTCTCGGCCATCATCACCGTGTGGATGCCGAAGATGCGTTTCTCCCACGGCGCGACGAACACTTGCGTGTCCACGTTGACCGGACCCAGATTTTCCAGCCCGCCTAAGTTGTGCTGTAGTTTCATCCGATGTTCCCTGACGGAAGTGAGTTGAGGTTCAGTTGAGCTGCGGCTCGGGTTTGCGGGTCAGGGCGTCGCCGAGGGCTTCTGACACGATCCCGAATAGCGCGCCCGTGATCAACGCGGCCGCCGCAACGAGGGCGGGGTTATGAATGCCGGACGTGGTAATGGCTCGGCCGGTCGCGACTGTCGTCCCTACGGTCGATGCAAACCCCCACACGACCGCGGGCAGCACGCTTAACAACTTGAGCTTCGATGCCTGCACCATGGCCGCGCTGCCGACCCCCACGCAAATCGCCGCGATGGCGGGTGTCTGCGTCGAACTCGCAATGGCCAGCAACGACAGCGACGCAATGACGAGGCCAGTGAGATTCGACGCAATGCTTTGCACGAATCCGGCCGGGCCGCCGCCGACCACGAAGAACGATGCCCATGCGATGAATGTCACCCAGACGGGGATCGGAAACACGGTGGCGGTGATGTAAGTATCGACTACGGCTAACACACCAATGCTGAGCGTAAAGGCTTCGGATTTTTTCATTGCGGGCTCCTTGAGGATGGGGATTCAGGGCTGATGCAGGCAATCGAGAAAGGCGTCTCTCAGGCGCGGCATGTCGAGGTCGCGGCCGATGAATACAAACTTGTTGTCACGTGTTTCATCGGCGCGCCACACGCGTCCGGGACGCCCTTCGAGCAGCATGTGGACGCTATGAAAATGAAACTGCCGCGGCTCGGACTGAAAGTTCAGCACGCCCTTCATCCGCATGAGTTGCGCGCCGGACTGTTGAACCAACTGGTTGATCCAGCGGTTGAAGCGATCCGGATCCAGGGCGCCGCTCTCGACCAGCGAACACGATTGAATCGATGAATCGTGTTCGTGGTCGTGAGCGTTTTCATCGAGTAGATCGGGCTCGATTTCAAGTAGCGCGGGAAGGGAAAAACGCCGTACGCCAAGCAGCGAATCGGTTGGAACTCGCGAATGGCTCGCGGTGGTGATGGACGCGGTCGGGTTCAGCGCACGCACCTGCTGTTCGATCAGATGCAGCGCGTGAGCGTCGATCAGATCGACCTTGTTGATGACGACGATGTCAGCGAACGCTACCTGCTCGCGCACGATCTCGTCCTGGAGTTGCTGAGCGAAATGATGTGCATCGACGACGGTGATTACCGCCTCGAGTTCGACCGCTTCGCGCAAATCCGGGTCTGCGAGGAAGGTTTGCAAGACCGGCGCTGGATCGGCGAGTCCAGATGTCTCGACGATCAGGCGATCAAGTCTCGCGTGCGTGTTGCCTTGCGTGCGCATCAGCAGTTCCTTGACGCTCGCCACCAGGTCGGCGCGCACGGTGCAACACACGCAGCCGTTGTTGATTTCGATCAACGCTTCTTCTTCGGCGACGATCAACTGGCCGTCGATGCCGACCTCGCCGAACTCGTTCACGACAACGCCGATGCGCCCGGCCGTGCTGTGCTGCATCAGGTGATTGACCAGCGTGGTTTTGCCGGCGCCCAGAAAGCCTGAAATCACGGAGACGGGAATCTTGCGCTGCGGATAAGGTTGAGATTGGTGCATGGCAGATATCGACAAGGGCCTGAGGGATTTGGCCTTGTAAAGAGCGAGTACCAGGCCTGGTTTTGCCAGACGTCCTGAGTGAAACGCGCTCTGTCTCGATTGCCCCGCTCTGATGGCCGGATCGAGTTGTGCAGTCGATAACGGACAAAATCCGGCGATGATCCACTCCCGGATAGGGACAGAAAATGGTGCATCGACGGGCAAGCGTGCCCACGGTGGGTGCGCGATGCCTTGATTATCGGAAGGGGTTTGATAGAAGTGCGGTCAGCACTGGCTCAAGCCGCTGCGCAGAAGGCGACCATTCAGCGCGTAGGGATGAGCGTCAACATAAACAGACCTCGGTAATAATGACGGTAATGAATGCCGGTAATGCATTCACCGACGCCGCATTCCTGCGCGTCGATCTACGAGGGAGCGACGGCGTGGTCGATTCATCCGCAGTCTTGGCGGTTTTGTCTGTCTATATCGCAGGCGTGGTTATTCCCGGGCCGAACTTCGTGGCGGTTGCGCACAAGGCGGCTTCATCGACACGCTCCGAGGCCCTGGCGGTTGTAGCAGGAATCGTCCTGGTCAGCTTGTTCTGGGCGACCTGCGCCATTCTTGGCGTGGGGATTGTGTTCGCTGCATTCCCATGGATGGCGTTGCTCGTGAAGATTGGCGGCGCGGCGTACCTGATGTGGTTCGGCTTTCGGCTCATCCTCAACGCGCGAGCCGGCGGGGCGGGCATGGCCGAGGCGAGTATGTCTGGCGGATTGCGCAAGGCATTCGTGCAAGGCTTCACGACGAACATTACGAACCCGAAGTCGGTGGCATTTTTCGCCGCCGTCTTCGCTTCCGCCACACCCGCGCATATATCTCCAGTCACCTTCGCAGCGATGCTTGCCATGGTTGCTATCGTCGCAACGACATGGTATGGCTTCGTCGCACTCGTGCTGTCGCACGGGGGGATTGCGTCGGGCTATCGTGGGTACCGGGCATGGATCGACCGCGTCTGCGGCGGGTTGATCGTGGCGCTGGGCGTTCGCCAGTTATTGACGCGCTGAAGTTGACACGCCCATGACGAAACGGGAGGCGAGGGGCGTTGCTAAACGCTCTTCGCTCAAGGCCGCGAATGCGCACCCTGGTCGGCGGCATGTTGCGTTTTCTTGGGCTTCTTATGTCTTGGCGGCGGCGTGTGGTGCGAAGCGCCGCCGTTTCCGGACATGGACGACTGTCCCTCGCCGAAATTAAAAGTCTCCGCCAATGCGGCGGTCGAAATGAAAGCAAAAGTGCTGAGGGTCGAGGCGATTACAATTTTTGTAAGCTTCATTGAGCGGACGTTCCAAGGTTATTAAAGTGCGTCAGCTTAAACCAAAGCGCCACCGACGCATCTTGTCCCTCGGCCTCACTCGCTGCGAAGCGGCTTGTCCTGCATCAACCAGGACAACGCGAACGCAAGCAACACGACCGCACCGGCCGCGAAAAACACCACATGCATCGATCCGGAGAATGCGTTGAGATACGTCTCGCGCAGAGCGGCGGGAAGATGCTGGACCATGGTTGGCCCCATCGATTGCGGTAGTTCCGTCCCTGGCGGCATGGCGTCTGCCAATCGTGAATGCAGACCGTTCGTAAAAATTGCGCCGAACGTTGCGACCCCCACCGAACCGCCGATAGACCGGAACAGCGTGGCACCGGACGTTGCCACGCCCACGTTCTTGAACGGCACCGCATTCTGCACGGCGAGCACGAGCACCTGCATCACCATGCCGAGTCCAAGCCCCAGCAGCAACATGAACAGATACATCGTGTGAAGCGGGGTATCCAGTTGCAGCGTGGACAGCAGGAACATGCCGCAGGCTACCATCGCGGTCCCGCAAATCGGGAACCAGCGGTATTTCCCGATTCGGCTAATCACGCGACCGCTGATGATGGAAGTGGACAGGATGCCGGCCATCATCGGCAAAACTTGCAGGCCGGCTTGCGAAGGCGTTGAACCCTTCGCGACTTGCAGATACAGCGGCAGGAACGTGATCGCGCCGAACAGCGAAAATCCGATGATGAAACCGATCAGGCCGCTCAGCACGAACGTGCGTTCCCTGAAAAGCTCAAGAGGCATGATCGGTTCATCGGCGAGACGCTCTTCGTAGATAAAACCGCCCAGCGTAATGAGCCCGAGCGCGAGCGTGAACCAAAGCTGCGGCGAACTCCACGGCAGCAGCGTGCCGCCCTGACTGGTAAAAAGGATGATACAAGTGAGCGATGCGGCCAAAAACGCGGCGCCCATGTAATCGATTTTATGCTTCACGTTCGTCCCGTGCGGTTTGAACACGAGTCCGATCACGATCAGCGCAAGCACGCCCAGCGGCACGTTGATATAGAAGATCCAGCGCCATGAAAGATGCTCGACGATAAACCCGCCCAACAGCGGTCCGACGACTGTCGCGAGTCCGAACACGCCGCCGAACAAGCCCTGGTAGCGGCCGCGTTCGGCGGGCGGAATGACGTCGGCGATGGCGGCCATGGTCACGACCATCAAGCCGCCGCCGCCGAGTCCCTGCAACGCACGCAATACGATCAACTGGGTCATGTCCTGCGCGACGCCGCACAGGATCGAGCCGGCCAGAAAAATGAGGATTGACGCCTGAAT
>DASYLW010000432.1:0-14935 GCA_036009385.1 Caballeronia sp. | reverse complement strand
TTGGACACGGGCGGTCGATATGGCGCAGGACCAGCTGGCCGCCGCACAGCTCGAGGCGCAACTCGCGGTCGCGGACGCGCAGACCCGGCAGAGGCAAGCCGAGGCCGAACGCGACCAAGTGCGCCAGGAACTGACGGGCAGTGCGGCCGCGCTGTACGCAGCGCAGACCCGCGTCACCGAACGGGAACAGGCGCTGGCTGTGTCTGCCGCCGCGGCGTCGACGCTGCATGAGCAGCTACGACTCGCGCAACAGGGCGAGCAGCAGTTGCAGCGAGCGCTTGAGACTGCCCGGCGGGATTTCGCCTCTGAACTGGACAAGCTGCGCGCCGACGGCGCGCTGGCGCAGGAGCGGCTGAGAGCCGCCGAAACCCGGGCGCTGCTGGAAATCGAGCGCGAGCGGCAGGTGGCCGCCCGCTTGCAAAAGGAACTGGACGCGGCGACCCGTAAAGCGGAGCAGGGCAGTACCCGGCATCGGGATGAGGTGCAGAAACTGCAGGGCCAAGTTGGTGATCTGCGTCAGCAGGTCGGTGTCCTGGAGGGCAAGCTTGACGCGCTGCGCACCGCCAACACGCGTTATATCGATGAAGCGGCGCAGGCGCGTGATCAGCGAGACCAACTGGCGGTGTCGCTGACGCATGCCGCTGCCAAGCAGAAGGTGCCGACGGCGAAGCGGGCAGCCAAGCCGACCGCCAAGCCGACCGCTAAGCCGACCGCGGGCCCGCGCAAGGGCAGTGCGCCGGTGCGCACATCGCCGCGCACGCGACAATCTTGATTGCCTCGGGTCCGTATCCGACGTGGGGGTCTCATGCGCAATTCTGATTCGACGTGTATCGCGAATCAACCCCGGAAATGCCAACATGGCCGGGGGTTCAGAAGCGCCGTCAAATGGGCTAACCTGACGGCTCTAAGCGCCCCACTTTTCTGAACCTCCGCCATGCAACTCGACATTTTCGCCGATAGCCGTGATGTCATGCTTCGCAACGATGCACTGGACGCGCTGCAGCGACGCCACACGGCGGCGGCTCGACAGGCGTGGCAAAGATTGGCTGATGAATATCCTGAGGACGACACCCTCATTGCGCTCTCCATGTTGATCGGCGAGCTTGAGCGCGACGCGACTGCCTATTTCGCCGATCATCGAGCCCTTGACGCGCCGCGCCGGGCTTTGAGCGACGACGTAGAGCCTGCTGCAGTGCGGTTGTTGGGCCAATCTGCCGCGCGCGCGTGGCTGAGACCCTGCTGGCGCGCACTGGCGCAGCGGGCGACGCCGCTGACCTTTCGCGCCGACGACAGCGACAATCACGCGGCGCCCCTGTGGCTGCACGCGGGCGACTGGGCGGCAGCAACCGAAGCCATCGAGCAGATTGAGTCCTGGCGACGCATCCCAACCTCCTTGATGTGGATGGCACACGCTCGCTATTGCTCGGATGGGCTGGGCGCGGCCTGGCCGCTGCTGACGGAACTGGCCTGGCTGTCGCCTGGGCGCTTCGCGTCTCTTATTGCTGAGCTCCGTGATCCTCCGCTGGACGCGCTGCGCAGGAAATTCGACGCACAGTTCGAGGGCGCAGGCCAGACCGCTGATCTCGCGTGGTTCCCCGCGTGGGTACTCGTCGAAAAGGCCGCCTTGGCGCCGCGGATTCGCGAAGCACAACCGTCGCGCCACACCTCTCCAGAACGGGCAACCCGTCTGTTGCTGCAGATCCTTGACCTCGAGCGACGAGGTAGCCAGCATGACTTGGTCGAGCGGCGCAAGGCGCTGCGTGACCTGCATGCCGGACTGTACGCCGCCTATCTGAAAACGCGCTGACCGCCTCATCGTTGACAGGTCAGTTGAAGCAGTCCATGGGCGCATTCTCCTTGCTTGCACAGACGATCAATTCACTGTGAAGCGTTTGTATAAACGTGTGGGCGTTGTGCGTCTGCATGCCGCTAATCCGCATTACGCGCCGATCACGTTTGTAGAAGGCCAAGAGATGACAGTATGGGGTGTTGTCACGTGGAATCTGCGCAAGATGCTTCACCAGCAGAAGCAACGATGACCACGTTCGCGCTGATCGACTGAAAATTTTTTACGTCTCGTGCGAGCGTTGCTTCGATTTATCGCGCATCGGAAGATCAGGAGTAGTCCTTAGCAATAACGATGGTGCGCGGTCGCCCGTTCTCAGGAAGCGGAAGCGCTGAAAGTCGCGATGGGGCAACCCTGGTTCCAGCTCCGCGAACTTGAGCGCACGCACGGCTTGATTGGATTGAGATGCACAGCGTGCAAACTGCCTAACGGGCTGCCTGCATGAAGCTGCGCACCCTGGTTTCGTCGACGGGATTCCACCATACGCCTCCCAACTTCAACGAACTCGCGACGATCACGCCGTCAACCACCGACAGGATTTCCGCAACGTTTCGCTCCGTGCAACCGCTGCCGACCAGTAGTGGCAACGTCGTCGCGGCCCTGATCTGGCGCAAATAGTCGGTGCTGGCAGCGTCACCGGTGCGTTGGCCTGTGGCGATGATAGCGTCGGCATCGAAGAACTCGACATCGCGAACCAGCTCCTCAAGCGAACGATCCGACACGATCGCGTGCGCACCGTGTTTGACGTGTGCGTCGGCGAAAACGTGGATGCCGCCGGCACGCAGCTTTGCCCGGTAACGCAAAGCGACAGCCGCCGCGCCTTCTATCAGGCCCTCGTTCGCGACATACGCGTTGGCCCACTGATTCACGCGCACGAACGCCGCGCTGCTCGCCGCCGCGATCGCAAGCGCGGGGAGCGCCGCGTTTGCGAGCACGTTGATGCCGATCGGCAAGCCGGTTTCCCGCGCAATTCGATCGGCGGCGACAGACATGAACGCCGACGTCTCCGGACCGATATCGTCCGGCTTCGAGAACGGCACGTCGCCGTGATTTTCGACGATCAGGCCATCGACGCCACCTTTTGCGTACGCCACTGCATCGGCGAGCGCTGCGTTGTACATCGCCTCGCTCGAAGCGCCCTGATAGCGTGGCGAGCCGGGAAACGCCGGGCAGTGGATCACACCGATCACCACGCCGCGCGGGCGTCCAAAAATCTGCTGGACGCAATCAGCGCGTCCGCGCCCAACACCAGATAAAGTTTCCATATCGATTGAACTCAGGTTAGAGAGTTGAAGAGCGCGAACAATTCGGCGCTGCTCGGGAAAGCGACTTGCGTACCGCTTCTCGCGACGGCGAACGCGGCGGCGGCCTGCGCGCGCTGCAAGGCGGCCGTCATGGCGATGCCCTGTGCAAGCGCAGCGAGAAGGGCACCGCAGAATGCGTCGCCGGCGCCAACGGTGTCGACGGCATCGGCGGGAATTGCCGGAATCAGCGTCATGTGTCCTGAGTTGCACCAGAGGACGCCTTGGGCACCGAGTGTGACGATGACATCGCCTGCGCCCGATGCCCGAAGCGCACGTGCGGCTTCCTCAGGCGTCTCCAGCCGAGTCAGCGCCATGGCCTCGACCCGATTCACCACGAGAACATTGACGTCGTTCAGCAACGGGCGGCAATCGAAACATACCGGCCCGGGATTAAGCAAGATCCGACGCTGGCCCGCATGCGCCTGATGCAAAAGATCGGCTGTGACGGCTTCACTCAGGCTGCCCTGCATCGCTATCCAGTCGCCGCTGCGGGTTGCATCGAGCACCGCGCTTGGCGAGGGCACATAGCAGGCCGCCGCTTCGTTGCGAGTCACGATGGTATTTTCGCCCTGCTGATCGACCGTCACGACGGACATATCCGTCGCGCACGGCAGCCGGGCTATATAACGCGTATCGATACCTTCTTCGATAAGCTGCGCCAAGATGCGTTCGCCGTCGGCATCATCGCCGACGGCGGCAAACAGGTGCGCTTGAGCGCCGGCGCGTTGCGCCATCACGGCCTGATTCGCGCCCTTTCCGCCGAAGTCCCGCAACGTATCGGTCGCAAGCGACGTCTCGCCTGCCAGCGGCAGGTGCCCGACCCGAAAGACCATGTCGATTGCCGCATTGCCGATAATGCAAACGCGCGCTTCATTCGTGTTCATGACGTCGCTCGCTGAGCATGACGCTCATTGTTCGCTAGAGGTCAGCCAGTCCAGACAGTTCCTCCATAGCCGCGCGTTGCCCTCCCAAGCGGAGAATTCCGGCGGTAACCAGTGACTCGACATGTCGCTCGTCCACGCAAGCGTGCGTCCACGGCCATGTGTGCCAGCAACGAGCAACGGGTGGCCGGTCTCGGGGATGGTCGCGATCAGCGTCGCGTTGGCTTTCAGCTGCACTTCGTTATAGCCAAGCAAGTGAGGCCACTGCGTTCCAAGCCCCTCGACCACCGGGTGCGAAGCAACCACTTTCGCAACGAATCCTTCTGGAACCTCAACACGATCGTCGTAGGGCAGGCATGTGACTGGCATCACATCCTCGACCGGCGTATTGCGAAAACGCGCACTGCCGCTGATGCCCTGAAAGCTCAGGTAACCGCCGATCATCATCAGCCCGCGTCCGGCATCGACATAGTCTCGCAACAGCTTGAGACGGTTCGGTGTGCGCTGACTTTTAACCCAGGTATCGGGATGCAGCAGCAACGTATTCGCGCCGATGTCGGACAGAATGATCGCGTCATAAGCGAGCAATCCGTCAAGCGTGGAGGGGAAGGCTTCCTGCGCTTCATGGCTCGGCATGTGCATGATCGAGTAGTCGCTGTCCTTGAAGATATCGAGGAAGATCGTGGCGCCGGTGTGATAGGTCACGGTCGGAAACTGGTCGAAGCCCTTGATGTGTGTCGACGCGCTCGTCCAGCTCTCCCCGGCGAGCAAAACAGATTTGGTCATGCGTGTGCTCCTGAAGCGCGCAGTGGGCCGTGTCGGCGGCACGCGGCGCAAGGTGGAACCGGTTCACTTCGTCTTATGCCGAAATATCGTCATCTACCCGAGAAAACCCGTGCCGGGTTCGCAATCATCATCGTTTCGATCTGCTCGTTCGTCACACCATGACGCCGCAGACGAGGAACGAAGTACTTGAGGATGTAGCCGTAGCCGTGGCCGCCAAAGCGCGCCAGCATGATCTTCATAAACACGTCCTGCGACATGAGGATTCGGTCGATAAAACCGGCGTCGATCAGTGCCTTGATCGCGCGCGCGTTCTCTTCATCAGATGGCGATTGCGCGTTTTCATCGGCGTAGAAGTACTCCATGCCGATCATGTCGTATTCGAGCCAGGCGCCGCGTTCGGCAAGCGTGTGCTGGTATTCGACGTCCATGTGGCTCGGATTCATGTGACATAGCACGGTGTGGTTCAGGTCAGCGCCTTCCTCCTGAACGATGTCGAGCACGCGATGCCCATGCCGCGCCCAGCCGGGCAGGTGCACCGACATCGGCACATGGGTCGCCGCGCTGGCTCGCGCGGCCGCGCGCAACGACTTCTCCTCGTTGGCCGTGAACGCTGCCGAGACGCCGATCTCGCCGATCATTCCCGCGACGACTTCAGGCTTTTCATCGGCGCCCCCAACATCGAAAATCAGTTGTGCGGCGAGTTCGTCGATGGACTTGCGTTTCACGTAGTCGGGATGCGAAGGTTCGAGATAAAAGCCCGTCGACATCACGATATTCAGGCACGTACGGCGTGAGATCCGTTGCAGCGCGGCCGGATCGCGGCCAATGCCGAGGTTGGTCGGATCGACCACCGTATCGCCGCCCAGTTCACGGAAGCGCATCAGTTCTTCAACGGCTACGTCGGCGTCGAACAACTGGCAATTGTCGCGGTTCATCAAGGGATTCATCCGCAGCGCGCCGAGGATGCCGATATGGACCTGCTGTTCGCCGATAAACCGGTCGCCGCAACAACTGGGCGGCACCCATTTTCCGGAAGCATCCAGCAGGATGTGTTCATGCATCAGCGTCACACCCATCTTCGCGACGGGCAGCGGTCCAAGGACGGTCATCACGTGACCGCTGCCGATGCCTATCGGTAGCGACGAGTCGTGGCGAAAGATCGAACTCATCGCTTAGCCTTTCTTACGCCGTTGCGGCGAGAAGATGCGCGTGTTGAGCCATATCGCAAGCAGCATGATGGCGCCCTGGATGATCTGCGTATAAAACGGCGAGACGTTAATCAGGATCAGCCCGTTGCCGAGCACGGCGATGGTCAGCGCACCCAGCAAGGTGCCAAGAATCGTTCCCCTGCCGCCAAAGAGATCGGTGCTGCCGAGCACTACAGCGGCGATCACCGCGAGTTCAAAGCCGACGCCCTGATTCGACGATCCGCTGCCGAGCCTCGCCGTCGTGATAAGTCCGGCCAGACCGGCCGCCGCGCCGCTAAGGACATAGACCTTCAGGGTGACGCCGCGCACGCTGACACCCGCCCGGCGTACGCCTTCCGCATTGGTGCCGATGCCGGTCACATAGCGCCCGAACCGCGTATGCCGGAGCGTGACCCATCCGGCGAGCAGCGTGACGATCGCGATTACCGCGGGCGTCGGCATGCCGAGCAGGCGACCGCGTCCAAGTTCGACGAACCAACCGTCGTTTTCGATCGGCACTGAAAACCCCTGCGTGATCAGCAGCGCGATGCCGCGCACGACCGATAACGTGCCAAGTGTCACGATGAACGCAGGCATTCCCGCGAACGCGATGAAATAGCCGTTGAGTGCACCGATCAGCCCACCAAGCGAGAGGCCGCCGACCAGCACGACGATCCCTGGCACGCCTGCTCGCAACGCGATAGCCGAGAGCGCGCCCACAAGCGCGAGCGTGGAGCCGACCGACAGGTCAATGCCGCCCGTAGTGATGACGAGTGTCATCGTCGTCGCGACGATCAGTAGCGGTGCGCTTTGACGAAGCACATTGAGGACGTTGCCAGCGGTGAGAAACGTGTGCGTCGTGAACGTGAAAGCAAGGGCACAAACGAGGAAAAATGCCGCGATGCTTGCCACGCCTGCATTGCGACCGAGCAAATGTTTGAGCGGCAGGCGCAGCGCCTTGGACTTGTCGTGCATGGCGAGTTCCATGTCAATTCTCCGCGAGTGCGCGTGCTGAGCGTGCGCTGAACTTATGGCCCACGATCAGATCGACGATCTCTTCCAGATTCGTTTCACCAGTTTTCCGATCCGCGACGTTCTGCCCTTCGTACATCACGCTGATGCGGTCGCACACCAGGAACAGGTCCTGCAGGCGATGGCTGATCAGGATCACGCTGACGCCGAGCGTGCTGATCGTGCGCACGAGTTCGAGCACCGCTTCGACTTCGGCCACGGCCAGCGCGGCTGTCGGTTCATCCATGATCAACACTTTCGGATCGAACGACACCGCCCGCGAAATCGCGATGGCCTGACGCTGCCCGCCCGACAGGTTTTCCACGTCGAGCTTCGTGCTCGGGATGCGAATGCCGAGATTGTTCAGCATGTCGCGGGCATCGTGATGCATCTTGCGATGATCGAGAACTGGCACGCCGCAGACTCGACGCATCGGTTCTCGGCCGAGGAAGAGGTTGCCGGCCACATCGACCGTATTGCACAGTGACAGGTCCTGATAAACCATCTCGATGTGATGCGCGCGCGCATCACCCGGGTCCGAGAAGCGAACCGGCTTGCCGTCGATTTCGACTCTGCCACCGTCCGGTATCACCGCGCCCGACAGTACCTTCGAGACCGTCGACTTGCCTGCGCCGTTGTCGCCAACGAGCCCGAGTACTTCGCCCGGCATCACGTGCAGGTCGACGCCGCGCAGCGACTGCACGGCACCGTAGCTCTTAGTGATGTTTTCCATACGCACGCGCGGAGTCACAGCATCGTTTTGCATAGGGGTTCTCCCAGGAACATCGAGGTGGGCTTGGTTGACGGGGTTACTTAAAGATAGCCCGGTATTTACCGACGTTCGCCTTTGTCACGATCGTCACCGGCACGGAGATGTTTTTCTCGACCGGCTGCTTGTTGATGAGCTTTATCGCGGCATTCAGTGCGGCACGGCCTTCGCCTTCCGGGTCCTGTTGGACCACGGCGGTGACAAAGCCTGCATCGATGCCCTTGATCGCCTGCGCGCTCAAGTCCCAACCGACAATCTTCACGCGGCCGGTAGCGTCCTGCGCCGAGGTCGCCGCAACAAGACCGATCAGCGCGGGTTCACCGGTTGCATACACGATCTGCAAATTCGGATTGGCCGAAATCAGGTTCTCGGCAGCCGTTTGCGCCTGGTCCTGAACGTTTTGTCCATCGACGGTGGCGACGATCTTCGCGCCCGGCACCGTCGCGATGCCCGCCTTGAAGCCATCCAGACGCACGTTCTGAATGAACGAATTCAGCGCGCCGACCACGCCGATGCTCGCCTTCCCGCCAAGATTGGTCTTGATGTAGTTTGCCGTGTATTTGCCGATATCTTCGCCGACTCTCTTGTTGTCGACACCGACTTGCACTGAGTTGTCACCGTCGACGATGGCATCGATGGTCACCACCGGAATGCCCGCTTTCTTGGCTTCCGTGATCGCGGGCTTGATGCCGTTCACATCGATCGCGACCACGAGAATGGCATCGACCTTTTGCTGGATATACGTTTCGATTGCGTTGTTTTGCGCGCTCGGATCGTTGTTCGAGTTGAAGATGGCCAGCTCGACGCCGGCTGCTTTTGCGGCCGCCTGGGCACCTTGGTCCATCTGCGTGAAGAAGAGGGCCTCCTGGTTGATCTGCACCATGGCGATTTTCTTGCCTGCAGCAGAAGCAGTGCCTGCGACGGCAAGCAAGGACGCGCTCAGCAGTACGACGGTCATGCGGCGGAAATGCAATGCTGCGCTCATCGGAATCCCTTTCTTGGTTGGTCCGGACGCTATTCGGGCGGTCAATGAAAGCCGCGCGCCCGGCGATTAAAGAAAGACTTCATGGGCGCAACCGACATTGCGCCGCGCCTTTTTGTAAACCGGTTTATAAAAAATAATCCGCGAGTATTGGGCTGTCAACCATTTCAAAAAAGATGCGGGAAAGTACGGACAGGCGGGACTATGAACCGGAGCGAGGCGGGCCCACTGAGGCGCGTTCGATCAACTTGACCGGCAGGCGCTGCACGGTTGGCGGGGCGACGGCTTGTCCTGTCAGCATCGCGATCAGCAGTGCGACGCCGGTACGGCCAAGCTCGGCTGCCGACTGCCGCACCGTGGTAATCGGCGGCATCAGGAGGCTGGCGAATTCCATGTCGTCGAACCCGACGATCGACATGTAGTCAGGCACGTCCAGCGCGCGCGCGCGCAGTACATCGAGTACGCCGACCGCGATGTAGTCGCTGGTGGCGAACAGGGCTGTGGGCGGCTGGACACGCGTGATCAGATCGGCTCCCACGGAGCGCCCGAACCCACGGTCGTAGGAGCCGAAGTGCACGAGCCCGGAATCGAAGGGAACCTGTGCTTCTGCAAGCGCCCGCCGATAGCCCTCCAGCCGTTCCTGCACGGTGAACAGCGCTTCGGGACCGGTCACGTGCGCTATCCGCCGATGCCCCGCGTCAAGCAGATGGCGAGTCGCCAGATAACCGCCCTCGACGTTGTCGACGAACACCTTCGGCACGTCGGCGCCCGGCACGTCCTCGTCGACTAGGACGATGTTGGTGCGCTCGCCCATCAGGCTGCGCAGCGAGCCGTCGTCGGGGCGATTGGTCGCGAAGATCAGGCCGTCGAGATGGCGAGTATCGAGCCAGCGCAGATAGAGCGCCTCGCGCTCGAGCTTGTTGCGCGTGATGCAGAGCGCGAGTCCATAGCCGCTTTCGGAGGCGGCTTCCTCGACGGCATCTGCCAGCTCGGCGAAGAACGGATTGGCGACCTCCGGCATTGCCAAGCCGATGGTCTCGCTGCTTCCGAGACTCAGGCGCCGGGCGAGACTGTTCTGGCGGTAGTGGAGCGCGACGACGGCGTCGTCGACGCGCTTGGCCGTGTCCGGCGGAAGAACGAGGCTACCGTTCAGGTAACGCGAAACGGTCGCCTTCGATACGTCCGCCAATTCGGCGACATCGCGAATCGTAGGTACTTTTGCCACTTGTAGATTCCCCGATTGACTGGGGCGTAGTGTAACGCGCTGGATAAAGCTGCAGTCGTGGATAAACCTTCACGAACGGTCTGTGCTCTCGAATCCAAGCATCAAGTTCTAGGACCATACTGAGACGTATAGCTCAGTGTCTGCAGTCGCCGGTCGTGAACAGCCGAGGTCGGCCGATCCTGTTTGCAAGGACTTTCCTCGAGAGTCAAGTTTGGGGTTGAGTTTTCTCGCGCTGGCCGTTCCGTAGTGATGGCCATCCAGATGGCTCAGTCGTTTGCGCGGTCATGACACATCTCCGGTTTCTTCCACTGCTGTGGCGAAGCAATTCCAGGAATAGACTGCGTCTTTGCAAACGGCCTTGGTGCCCTTTATGTCGGGCGAGCCACCATATGAGCCGCACAGGAGAAGCCTATTTGAAAACCGGTGATCAGGCATGAGGCTGTGACCCGCATGCAGTTGTGAATCGCCAACAGAATCGTCGGGTTCTTCTCCCGGCTGCTTCTGACAACGCGTAGGAGACGCCAGCGCGCGCACGCAGCGGCGAATCATGAGCGATGCCGATCTTGTGGGCGATGGTGCCGGCCGACAGGAAGCCGATGCCACGAATGCCCCGTGCTAACCGGTAAGGATATTTCGTGACGATAGCGATGGAGTCCTGAGCATAAGTCTTACAAATCCGCACGGCGCGGAACGTCGAAACGCCATTGCCATGCAGAAATACCATGATCTCGCGGATGATCTTCTGATCGGCCCAGCCCGAGGTGATCTTTCGGGCACGTATCGCACCGATCCCTTCGACTCCCCGAAGCCGCTCAGGTGTCTGCTCGATGATGTCGAACACAGCCGCGCCGAAGGCTTTGACCTACCGACCGGCGTACACCGGACCGATACCCTTGACCATCCCGGAGCCGAGGTAGCGCTCGATGCCGGTCAGGGTGTTCGGTGGCGAAATTTTGACGAACACCGCCTTGAACTGTCTACCGTGCTCGCGATCCGTAACCCATGTACCTGACGCTGAGGCGTACTCGCCTGGCGCTCTGGTCGGGGTGTGCCCGGCCAGAGTAGTGAGTTCACGCTCGCCCTTGACCTTCAGCCGCAGGACGCAAAAGCCACTATCGGCGTTGTGGAACGTGACGCACGACCGGTCCCGCGAGACGATCCGGTTCGGGCCTGGGTGCGGCATTGAGTGGACTTGCTTGAAGCGCGAGTTGTTGTACCACCACTAAAATACTGACACCATCGGCATGCTACGGCATGAGAGGGCGAGCGAGCCGGACGAGTCGAAGATAATGCCGACCATCTTCCTCGAGAAGCACGCCAATTTTGCTAATGAACACGTTGAACGAAGTGCTCGTCCGCCTCACCATCGATCAGTTGAAATCCCTGATGCGCTGGCTTCCGGATGCCGCCCCCTCCGCCAAGAAAGACCAACTGGTCGGGGCGATCCTGCGAAGTCTCGCCGGGGACCGGCTGCGGGCACTCTGGGATCGTCTGGATGACATCCAGCGAACGGCGGTGGCGGAGACCGCGTACGCGCTGGAGGGGTTCTTTGATGGAGACCGGTTTCGCGCGAAATATGGGCAAAGTTAACATTCGAACGACCGCCTTGCGGGAGCATCGACGTCGCTAGTGGGTCGAGCACGGAGGATCGATCGACCGGCCGGACGCGATTTCTACTTCTGGCTTCGGCCACAAACGGCCGTTCGCTGAGTGAAGTCAACGGGCGTCTAGACGTCAGCTCAGCCATTGCAAGCGCCCATTGGATGCTCATGTGCGGGTGCTGTGACAAACCTTCGTGTTGGTGGCGCGGCAAACGGCGCTCGCGCGTCACTTTCATGATCGACGGAATTCTCGCAGCGTTGGTCTTGAGACGCCTGCATGCGACGTGTAACGGGCGCGCCTCCGACGAAACCCAGCGGGCCATGGTCGAACTTGTCGCCGTTGAAGTCGTTCAGTGCCACACCGTTGCCACCGGCGACGCGCGGCGCTTCGCGAGGACGCCCGGCAACGCAATCCGCTTCGATAGAAAGGCCGCACGCGCAACTGGCAAGGCGTCGACGCAGTGCACCGGAACACGGATGGAACGACAACAACGGAGGTGCCCCGCCACGTCCTTATCTGGAGAGAGAGGCGGCCTGAAATAATTCGTTGAGGCGTTAGCCGTGGCCTAGCTTGCGCGCGTCGCGTAGACGGCGTTCTTCGGTTCACTCTACTACGGCCAGCACGTCGATCCGCGCGCGCAGCCGCAGCGTCCCGACCTCGTCGCCAAGGCGGCTGATCGCGCGCTCCCAATTCACCGGCTGCGTCGAGTCGCCGTAAATGCCGTTTGGCAGCCATGCCGAGTGCGCCGGGCACGCGCAATGCTCTTCGAAGGAAACGTCTTAGTGAAGGAGGAGCCGATGGCGACGCGCGACCTGATACTGAAATTGCGCACCGCGCGCGCAACCACCGAAGGAAAGCGGCCCATGCGGTGGCTTCCCGTCGTTGCGTCAAAGGCAGTCGCCGGCTTGCTACTAGTAGCAGGCGCGACCATAGCGCGCGCCGACGATGTAAAAGACCCCACCGATTTCCTCGGTTCTGCGATTCAGGATGGCCGCGCGGAGATCCAGTCGTGTCAAATCGCGCTGCGTAAATCGTCGGACGCATCGGTGCAGGCGTTTGCCAAGCGCATGATTACAGACCATAAGTCACTCGATGCTCAGATCGAAAGCCTCGCAAAGCGCAAAGGCTACAGCCTGCCTAGCGGGATATCGATTACTCAAAAGGCGACTCAGGCTGCGCTTACGCCGCTGACCGGGCACGCGTTTGACAAGGTCTTCATGGAGCACAACGTCTCGGACCACAAGGATGACATCAAGCACTTCAGCGCCGAGGCGCAGCGTGGTAGCGACCCTGATGTACGGGCACTTGCCGCAAGTGCAACACCCATACTACGCGAGCATTTGAAGTTGGCAGAAGAGACGCGGGTGAAGATCGAGAAATAGGGTGGCATGGGCAGCTGCCGTCAAGCTGAACATGATGACCGCAATTGTTTGATCAACGGTCAGTCGTTGCGAGCACGCGACAGGCGGTTATGGGTCGACTTCTGCCCGACGCAGACCGGTCGATGGCGGCCTACTTCACCGGTTCCACGTCGGACTGGGTTCGACTAACTTCGGTCGTTGGCCCCTGCGGTCATACGGACGCTGAAACGTCGGGCCTGCGTTCGGCAATGACAACCAAACCTACTACTACGGCGCCGCATCTCGACTCTACCAGGTCGATTTCCGCCATTGGCGTCGATAGACCGAGCGGTGTCCGCGTTTCGGTGCGATCCCACGGATTCGAGCTGTCTTCTATCGCGGGCATGTGCGTTGCGCTTGGCCCGTTGGAATGTTGTCTTGCAGTTCCTCTCTTTGTGTTGGAACGCGTCAAGGGCTGACCGGTAAACCCGAATCTTTCGCGTGAGGTCCATATGAGATTGTCCACTTCTGGAATGACGGTAGGAGCAAAACGGTGCGGTGCCGCCGCGATCACGGCGTTCACTTTTTCGGGCGCATATGCTGGTGAAATCGATCACGAAGTCGCGCTGGACCAAAGCGGTATATGGAACCGCAACGTTCAGCTCGCCCTTGAATACGCCGTAATAGCCACGGAGGTGGGTGGGGCTCTGTGGCTCGGGAACGACAATGAACTGGGTCATACATTCTGGCAAGCGGGCGATGCTTCCGCAATATCGGCGGTCGCTGCACAAGGCATGAAGTATGCATTCGGTCGCCAGCGGCCCAATGCTGGCCAGGGGCCCAACCAATGGTTCAGCGGCGGAAAGAGTTTCCCCAGTGGCGAGGTCACCCTTCAGGCGAGTTTCGTGACGCCGTTCATCGTCAACTATCGTCGGCGTAACCCGTGGGTATGGGGACTGGAATTGTTGCCGCTCTACGATTCCATTGCACGCGTGAAAAGCCAGGCACATTGGCAGACCGACGTTCTCGCTGGCTGGGCGCTCGGCACGGCGGTAGGATACCTGAGCACGACATGGCAGACACCCTTGTTCGTCCAGATTCTCCCGCATGGTTTCGCAGTTGGCTTTGCGAAGCGGTTTTAGGGCGAACAGTGAATCGGACCGGTGGTGTGCCAGTGAAAGTGCGGCCGCACGTGTGTTATGGCATGACAGAGTGGGCGGCCGTGCGTGACGGCAATTGGTCGCTAGCACCGTGCCCTTGGGGACTGGATTTTGCTCGCCAGTTTACGAAGGGAAAAATCATGATCAGACTATTCGGCATATTGGCTTTAGGGGCAGGTCTCGCCGGCTGTGTCGTCGCCCCGCCGTATGGTTATGGCTACGGTGATCCCGCATACGGATATGGTCCCGGCTATTACGCGCCAAGCACTAGTATTGGGGTCGGTGCGGGCGGTGGCAGCTTTGGCGGTGGTGTGGGCGTCGGTGTCGGCCTCGGCTTCTGAACCCGCTGGCCAGACCCAAGCCCGACGGGTCTCCGAGGATCGAACGGCTCGTCATCGGCGAAATTGCCGATGCAGAGTTAGGCAACCAATTCATCGCTTGTGTCGGCAAGCTAACTTGCGGCGGTGTCAAAATTCAACGACGGGCAACACTGGATGGGCGCCACTCCCCTGCAAGCGGCGATGCGTTGCTACGAAGGCTCACGCATGAACAAGGAAGCGTCAGCGTCGTCCGGGTGACCTCCGCTCTGGGCATCATCAGTGCTCGGCTGCCGCGACGTGATAGCGGTCAAGCAAACCGGATTTCACATTGAGCTGGTCGACCTCCGCCTATGCGGCAGTCGGTGGCGCTCCTAGCGCTGGTCATTGGCCGAATTAGGACGGTGCTTGATGAGCCCGCGTGTGGCTCCGTCGCAAACCGGCCATGAAGCGTCGTTCATCTAGACCGTCATATGGACATTCGTGCGACTGCTTCGCTTTCTGAGCGGCCGTTTCGGTCACAAC
>DASYLW010000431.1:0-5076 GCA_036009385.1 Caballeronia sp. | reverse complement strand
ACGCAAAATCGCCAGGCGGCGGTGCGCGAGCTGAGCAAGCAAGTCGATGTATTGCTGGTGGTCGGGGCGACCAACAGTTCCAATTCGAATCGTTTGTGCGAGATCGGCGCCGAAACCGGCGTGCCGAGCTACCTCGTGGCGGACGGCTCGGAATTGAAACCTGACTGGTTTGCGAATGCGCAGACCGTCGGAATTACGGCCGGTGCGTCCGCGCCGGAAGAAATGGTCAAGCACGTTATTAATGCACTGCGCGCGCTGGGTCCCGTTGAAGTTACGACGATGTCCGGCCGCGAAGAAAAGGTTGAATTCAAACTCCCCGCGAAGCTGACGAAGCCGCTTGCTGCGGCAACGGCATCCGCTGGCGCCCTTCGCGAAGATTAAGGAGCACACGCAATTGTCTATTCCAATGCTGCAAAAGGTCCGGGTTGGCGCTTACATCGCGCGCCAGCATTTCATGCGCAACAAGCGCTATCCGCTCGCGCTGATGCTCGAGCCGCTGTTTCGCTGCAACCTGGCGTGTAATGGCTGCGGCAAGATCGATTACCCGGACCCCATCCTGAACCAGCGCATCTCGATGGCAGACTGCCTCGCGGCTGTCGACGAATGCGGTGCACCGGTGGTCTCCATTGCCGGCGGCGAGCCGCTGCTGCACAAGGAAATGCCCCAGATCGTGAAGGGCATCATCGCGCGCAAGAAGTTCGTTTATCTCTGCACGAACGCGCTGCTGATGGAAAAGAAGATGGACGACTACGAGCCGAATCCGTACTTCGTCTGGTCGGTTCACCTCGACGGCGACAAGCAAGCGCATGACCATTCGGTCTCGCAAGACGGCGTGTACGAGAAAGCCGTTGCGGCGATCAAGGAAGCGAAGCGCCGAGGTTTCCGCGTGAACATCAACTGCACGTTGTTCAACGACGCCGATCCTGAGCGCGTAGCGAATTTCTTCGACACGCTCGGGCCCATGGGCGTGGACGGCATTACGGTGTCGCCGGGTTATGCATATGAACGCGCGCCGGATCAGCAACACTTCCTGAACCGCGACAAGACGAAGACGTTGTTCCGCGACATCTTCAAGCGCGGCGATAACGGCAAGCGCTGGTCGTTCAGCCAGTCGAGCATGTTCCTCGACTTCCTGGCCGGCAATCAGACCTACGAATGCACGCCTTGGGGCAACCCGGCGCGTACCGTGTTCGGCTGGCAACGTCCGTGTTATCTGCTCGGTGAAGGGTATGTGAAGACCTTCAAGGAATTGATGGAAACCACCGAGTGGGACAAGTACGGCACGGGCAAGTACGAGAAATGCGCCGACTGCATGGTGCATTGCGGCTTCGAAGCCACCGCCGTGATGGATACGGTTTCGCATCCGCTGAAGGCGGCGCTGGTCGCCTTGCGTGGTCCGCGTACCGAAGGCGCGTATGCGAAGGACTTGCCGGTCGACAATCAGCGCCCGGCTGAATTCGTGTTCTCGAAGCACGTTGAGATTAAGCTGGAAGAAATCGGTCGCGCGAAGAACAACAAGGGCGGCAAGCAAACAACGATCGCAGCTTGAGTTTGCGCGCTTGAGCTTGGGCGGGTGATCGCTCAAGCTTATTGCATGCAGCAAAGGGAACGGGTGGATAAGGTCGCGAAAAGCGGCGTTATCCACCCGTTTTGTATTTCAAGATGCGTAAGTGACGCGCCCGTGTAGCATCACGGGTTTTCAAGGCAAACAAGCAGGAAGCAATGGCTGATTTCAGCGTAATGATCAATCTCGGCAAAGCCGATCTGGACGACTACTTGCTCTTGGCGAAGATCCTGCACAAGACCGGCTTCAGCGAGACGAAAGCCGCGCAAGTGGCGGCGGACTATCGACTGTTGCCCGCATCGTTCAAGTATTCCAGCGAGACCGAAAACCTGACCGCAGTACGGGAGAAAGCGCTGAGGTCGGCGAAGAGCGTTTCGTCGAAGGCAATGGTGCTTGTGTCGGAATGCTGAGGCGGGAGTAAAGCGAAAGGCTGCGAGAGCGGAACTTGCTGCGCATAAAGTATCGGGGGTGCGTTGGCGCTGGAGCCAAAGCTCGGACGCGCCCCTGGACGGTCTAACTCACCAGATCGTCTTGACGTGGGCGTAAGCCCTTATCTTGAGGTCCTTGGTCACGAGCGGCGCGGCAAACTTCCGCGCCGTCGCTACGATCAATCGGTCTGCCGGGTCTTTGTGGAACTCGCCTGGAAGCCGGACGGAATTCACCGTAATATCGACGTCGACAGGAGCAAACCTCACACCAGGAATTTGCGCCACGGTCGCGAGCCAGTCTTCGACGTCCATTGAGAACGCTACCGTTTCACGCTCTACGAGCATGGCGATTTCCCAAGCTGAAATCGCCGAAACAATGATTTCGCCACCGGCTCGTTCACGTTCGATTACAGCCTTTGCTCTTTTGCTCAGTGCGGCATCGCTAGTTGCCCACCAGATCAGCGTGTGCGTATCCAGAACGATCACTGCGCGGCCTCCCAATCGCCTTCCCCAACCGGGTCCATCGGACTGTCGTAACGCAACAGCGAGCCGCGCAGAAGATCTAGTGGATCTCGTGCATCGGCTCGATATGGCCGCAATTCCAATGTGGGCCTGCCGTGGTCGGTCACGATCAAGCTCTCCCCCGACGACTCCACTAGCCTGAAGAATTCAAGTGCCTTCGCCTTGAACTCGGATTTCGATACTTGTCGATTCGGCATTTTATGCCCCTAGTCATATGTCTATGGTCATTTTAGATAGTGTGGGATGTTTTGTATACGGTTATGCAATGACAAGTACTGCGCAAAAATGGGCGCATCCGGCTTGTCGCCTGATGCGCCCTTTGTTCTGCTCCGGGTTACTTCGAACCACTCACCCGCGCTTCAGCGCGAATCCAGGTTCGTGGCCCTACCCCTCACTCCGCCGTCCGCGCGTTGTGTGCGGTCAGGAACTTGATCAAACCATCCACGCCACCCTTCGACAACTGACCCGCGAACTGCGTCTGGTACACCTGTATCAGCCACGCGCCCATCATGTCGATGTCGTAGATCTTCCAGCCGTCCGGTGTCTTTTCCAAACGATAACGCACCGGGTTATCGCCGCCGGTCGAGTAGACATGCGACTGAACGACCGCGTCCTTCCCGCCCGCATCGAGCGTGGGGGGATCGAACTTGAACTTGACGTCTTCATCGCGTAATTGCGACAGCGACGACGTGTAGGTGCGCACCAGCAGCGTCTGGAACTGGTCGTAGAGCGCCTTCTGCTGGTCGGGCGTCGCCGTGCTCCACGCCTTGCCGACCGCGATCCGCGTGGTCCGCTGGAAGTCGGTCGCCGGCACGAACCGCGTCTGCACCAATTGCGCGATCTTGGCCATGTCGCCGCCACGCGCGACAGGATCGGCCTTCATCGCGCTGACCGTGCCTTCCACGGCGCTTTTGACGACCGCATCAGGGCTCGTCTGCGCAAACGACGTGCTGGAGAACAGCGCCGCCGACAGCGTCAGGGCGAACAGAACCACGCGGACAGGGAAATAGCGTTTCATACGACCGTTTATCGAGTAATGGAGGGCGGCGTTCAACCCAAGGCGCCGGGTTAGAGGAAAACGCAGTAAGCATGGTAAGTATATCGACCCGCGTCTGCTGTGACAGTTCAGTCCACCCTCAAACCTGCGGACTCGGCCCGCGCTCAAGATACGTCGTCAACGCAATATAGCTTCGCGTTCCGGTGAATCCCTCGATTGAATGAATTCGCTCCAGCAGATGTTCGAGCGTCTGCGTGTCGCGGGTTCGCACTTTCAGCAGCATCGCACTTTCGCCGGTCACGGTATGGATCTCTTCGACGTCCGGAAACTCCGCCAGTTGCAGTAGTTGACGCGTGACGGCCCAACTGGAGGTATCGACGTGAACAAACGCCAGAAGCGGCCGGCCCATGCTGGCGCCATCCAGCGCGGCCACAGTGGCCTTGACGACGCCATCGTGCTTCAGGCGCTTCGCCCGCTCGTGAACGGCAGGCGCGGACAAATGCAGCAGTCGGCCAAGCTCGGCGTAGGTCCGCGTGGCGTCTTCGGCCAGCAAGGCCAGCAGCTTGCGGTCGGTTGCGTCGAGGGCGGCGGCAGTGGGCGGCTTGCGTCTGGGCGATGCCGTCTCCGAGGTCATCGGCGGGTCCTCATGGTTTGATCGAATTATTCAGACCCGGCAACCCCGCCCGCAATTCCTTGCGCATCACCTTGCCGGTCGGCGTCATGGGCAATGCCTCCACAAACCTGACCTCGCGCGGATATTCATGCGCGGCCAGCCGCGTCCTGACGTGCTGCTGAAGCTCGCGCACCAGCGCTTCGTCTCCTGCGAACCCCGCATTCAGCACAACGAATGCCATCACGATTTCCGTGCGCGCCGCGTCCGGCGCACCGACCACCGCCGCCATGCTCACGGCGGGATGGCGCAACAAACAATCTTCAATAGGCGCAGGACCGATCCGATAACCCGCGCTGGTAATCACGTCGTCGTTGCGGCCGACGAAGCGGATAAACCCATCGGCGTCGCATAAACCGAGATCACCGGTCAGCAGGAACTGGCCGCGAAATTTGTCGCGCGTGGCCGCTTCGTTGTTCCAGTAGCGCAGGAACATGACCGGGTCGGGCGCGGCAATCGCGATATTGCCCGGCGTGCCGGGCGGAAGTTCTGTGCCTTCATCGTCGACGATTGCCACGCGATGTCCCGGCACGCTACGTCCAATCGCCCCCGGGCGGGGCTCGAACAGCGCAGAACACGACGACACCACAACGTTGCATTCGGTCTGCCCGTAGAACTCGTTGATGGTCACGCCAAGCGCCGACCGGCCCCAGGCGATCAACTCCTCGCCGAGCGATTCACCGCCGCTCGCCACCGCGCGCAACGACAACCGCCACTGCTCGGGACGCGCCACCGCGCGCATCATCTTGAGCGCGGTCGGCGGCAGGAACGTGTGCGTGACGCCGTGACGCGCCATCAGGTCGAAAGCGGCGGCGCCATCGAATTTCTCAAAGCGCCGCGCCAGCACCGCGACGCCGTGATGCCAGGCGGGCAGCAAGACGTCGAACAGGCCGCC
>DASYLW010000430.1:0-3145 GCA_036009385.1 Caballeronia sp. | reverse complement strand
CCCCGGTCGCCAATCGCGGCGACCGGATGGACCACCTCGACTGGCTCGAAGCTGAGTCCATTCATATCCTGCGCGAACTCGTGGCCGAATGCAGCAAGCCTGCGTTGCTGTTCTCGGGCGGCAAGGATTCGGTCGTCGTGCTGCATCTCGCGTTGAAGGCATTTGGCCTGGGCTCGGGCCGTAAGACCGTGCTGCCGTTCCCGCTGGTTCATATCGATACCGGTCATAACTTCAGCGAAGTCATCGACTTCCGCGATCGTCGTGCTGCTGAGGTTGGTGCGGAACTCGTGGTCGGTCATGTCGAAGATTCGATCAAGAAAGGCACCGTGCGCCTGCGTCGCGAAACGGATTCGCGTAACGCTGCGCAAGCGGTAACGTTGCTCGAAACTATCGAAGAATACGGTTATACGGCGCTGATCGGTGGCGCACGTCGCGATGAAGAAAAGGCCCGCGCGAAAGAGCGCATCTTCTCTTTCCGCGATGAATTCGGCCAGTGGGATCCGAAAGCGCAACGCCCTGAATTGTGGAGCATCTATAACGCGCGCCTGCATAACGGCGAGCACTTGCGCGTGTTCCCGATTTCGAACTGGACCGAACTGGATATCTGGCAATACATCGGCCGCGAGAAGCTTGAGTTGCCGTCCATTTACTATGCGCACGATCGCGAGATCATTCGCCGTAATGGCCTGCTCGTGCCGCTGACGCCGATCACGCCGCTGCAGGAAGGCGAAGTATCGGAAGTCGCGCTTGTGCGTTTCCGGACCGTCGGTGACATCAGTTGCACATGCCCCGTCGCGAGCGATGCCGACGATGTCGAGAAGATCATCGCGGAAACGGCCGTGACGGAAATCACGGAACGCGGCGCCACGCGCATGGACGATCAAGCGTCTGAAGCCGCGATGGAAACCCGCAAGAAGCAAGGTTATTTCTAAGCATCACGCCGCAAACAAGGAACAGGGAAACATCATGAGCATTCATCAACCCGAAGACCTCGGCGTGTTGCGTTTCATCACGGCAGGCAGTGTGGACGACGGCAAGAGCACGCTGATCGGCCGCCTGCTGTTCGATAGCAAGGCGGTGTTGTCGGATCAATTGTCGGCGTTGTCGCGGGCGAAGAACAAGCGGACCGTTGGCGATGAAATCGATTTGTCGCTGCTGACCGATGGCCTTGAAGCCGAGCGCGAGCAGGGCATTACGATCGACGTTGCATACCGCTATTTTGCAACGGCGAAGCGCAAGTTCATCATCGCCGATACCCCCGGCCACGAGCAGTACACGCGCAACATGGTGACGGGTGCATCAACCGCGCATGCGGCAATCATTCTCGTCGACGCCACGCGTGTGACGTTGAAGGATGGCGTGGCGCAATTGCTGCCGCAGACGGTGCGCCATAGCGCGATCGTGAAGTTGCTTGGGCTGCAGCATGTCATCGTCGCGATCAACAAGATGGACCTGATCGATTTCAGCGAGACGCGCTTCAACGAGATCCGCGACGCGTACGTTGAACTCGCGCGCCGGCTTGGAATTGCCGATGTGCGCTTCGTGCCGGTGTCGGCGCTCAAGGGTGACAACATCGTGACCGCCAGCGAGCGCATGTCCTGGTATGCGGGCGAGCCGCTGCTCGATCTGCTCGAAGCGCTGCCGGTTGCGCAGCCTGTTGATCAGGCGCTGCGTTTCCCGGTGCAATGGGTCGCGCGTCAGGACGGAAGCCAGGCCGACGATTTCCGCGGCTACATGGGCCGGGTGGAATCGGGCGAGGTGAAGCTGGGCGACACCATCACGGTGCTGCCGGCCAATCGCGACGCAACGGTTGCCGAGATCATCGCGCCGGTTCCGGGCGGCGTGGCGCAAGTGGATCGTGCGTTCGCGGGCCAGACTGTGACCATTCGCCTGACGGAAGATATCGACGTCTCGCGTGGCGATACGTTCGTGCCGCGCAACACGAGCGGCACGAAGATCGAGCCGGCGAAGAAGCTGGACGCGGACCTGTGCTGGTTCGACGAAGAGCCGCTGTCGCCGCAGCGCAAATACTTGCTGAAGCAGACCACGAACACGGTGTTCGCGCGGATTGGCGCGATCAAGGAAGTGCTCGACGTGCATACGCTGCTGCACGCCGTGGACCGCCATAACCTGACGATGAACGACATCGGCCGCGTGGCGCTGACGCTGCAAAAGCCGATAGTCTGCGATGCCTACGACACGCATCAGGGCACCGGCGCGTTTGTTCTTATCGATGAAGCGACGCATCACACGGTTGCGGCCGGAATGATTCGATCGTATTCAGCCTGACTTACTAAGTGACCATTGACTATGGGTAAGGTGTATTTGATCGGCGCGGGACCGGGTGCTGCGGACCTGATTACGGTTCGCGGCGCGAAGTTGTTGAGCCAGGCGCAGGTCGTTTTGCACGATGCGCTGATCGAGCCGGCCATGCTCGACTACGCGCCGGACGCGCACAAGATTGCAGTGGGGAAACGTTGCGGACAGCGTTCGACGGCGCAGCATTTCATCAACAAGCAGATCGTCGATGCCGCGCTCGAACACGATGTCGTCGTGCGTTTGAAGGGTGGCGACCCTATGCTGTTCGGTCGCGCCGACGAAGAAATGCGCGCGCTCGAAGCTGCGGGTATTGAGTACGAAGTGGTGCCGGGTATTACGGCTGCACTTGCGAGCGCCGCAACCTTGAAGCGCTCGCTGACCTTGCGCGGGGTAGCGCGAAGTGTTGCTTTGGCGACCTACAGCCGCGCGCCCGACAGCGATGAAATCCGCGAGCGGGCAAGCGCGGATTCGCTCGTGTTCTATATGGGCCGCGACAGCGCGCCGGAGATTGCGCAGCAACTGATCGATGCAGGGCGGGCAGCGTCGACGCCGGTTGCTATCGTCGAGGCTTGCAGCACGGAACGTGAGCGGTCGTTGACGCTGACGCTGGGCGAAATGGCGATTGGAGAAGCGCAAGATTGGCTCGATGCATCGCAGCCGAGTTTGCTGATGATTGGAGAGGCGTTTGCGGATCGGTCGGTGTTGGTGCCGGTGTCGGCCCAAAGCGTCGAAGGGGCATTGCAGGTTGCCGCTTGATTCGAACCGAAGGTGAGGTTCAGAAAATTCGCCGCCTTCGGGATCTTTGCGCAATGTAGTTCGCCGCTCA
>DASYLW010000429.1:0-10956 GCA_036009385.1 Caballeronia sp. | reverse complement strand
GGTTCTACCCAGCCGCGCTGCGCTTGAATTCCGGCCCTATAAAGCGTGACGGACATCGCATCCGCGATGAACCGGCGCGCGTCCTATTGTCATCGGTTGTCATCGGTTATCGGAGAAACATCATGGAACGATTCACCCGGTTGTTTTCTGCTTCTTTTTTATCCGCATCGTTTGCACCTACAGCACGCACGCCGCTTTCATTTCGGCAATTCCGCGAGTTCGGCCGTTTGCGGCATCTGCGCTCGCTGATTTCCTGCAAGACACAAAAACCCGCCGACACGCCCGATCTCTTTAACGAACTGCCGGTCCTGCCCTCGCGGCAACCAGCATTCGCCCGTGTATCGTTGAGTACATCGGTGCATACGCAGTCTGAGCAACGTGCGCCGGTGCGGGTTTATCGCGGTGAGTCGCGGGTCATCATGGTCGGTAATATCGAAGCGGTATCGCGCATGATCGACCGCTGTATTGACGAGGAACGGGCAGGCGTTGCGGGCGGATTGCTCGCCTGATCTTGCCAGATCTCGCCTGATATTCAGGCAGCGGTGAATCCGCGGGGATAGTTCTGGCGCCGGTGCGGTCCATCTAAGGGTTGAGTTGTCTTTGGCCGTCTTTGGCATCTCGTCTGGACACAACTCTTGCATGTCGAACCGCGTCCACCTCACCAGCCCAAAGGCCCCCACGCGCATGCCCCTGTCCCGCACCAGCAAGTCCGTTGTTATTGCGTTATTGGTTGTTATTGTCGTGGCTGTGCTCGGGGTGATCTATGCATCGCCGTATATCGCGCTCGACCGGCTGAAGCGTGCCGCCGACGCCCGTGACGCTCAAACTGTGAATCAGTACGTCGACTTTCCGCTGCTGCGTGAAAGCCTGAAGGATCAGGTCGGGCAGTTATTGACCCGAAGAATCGACATACAGAAAAGTGGCAATCCGTTAGCGATAATCGGCGCCATGATTGGCGCGGCGCTAGTCGGCCCGCTGGTCGATTCGTATGCAACACCCGACGGTGTGGCCGCGATTCTCAATGGCATACCGCCACGGGGTGATCCGGGAGAGAAACCACCGGTTCCGTCCGAGGCCAGTGGAGCTGTGGTTGCGGCTCCCGGAACCGCGCAAACGCCGCCGCCCGCTCCCGCGCCCGCTCAACCGCCGCCTGTCGCCGCTTCGCCATCGGCACCGAAACCGCCGCCCCAAACCACGGCGGGGTATCGAAGTTTCAATACTTTCGCAGTGAATTACCAGCATGGCACCGGTGACGCACGTTATTCAGCCATTCTCCGGCGATACGGGTTGTTCTCGTGGAAACTGGTCGCAGTAGAGCTGAACGAGGGTTAGGCGAGCCAGCAGATTCTCGGCAGCAACAGAGGACTGTCCGTCCGGTTGCTACGAGAGAACAACGGTCCTGGTTTGGCTACCTGCTGCTCGCAACGCGCCCTTACACGTCAGGCATCAGGCATTTGCCTCTGCTTTCGCGGGTTTCGCCGCGTGCGCGGCGTCCTCCTGTTCGGCAGATGTGCCCGTCGGAGACACCGCCACCAGAATGCTGCAAGACACACGATCCATTAGCGGCGTGTTGCCCGAGCCCATCCACCAGCGCGCAAGGCCCGTACGGCACCGATGCCCCACCACCACCAGATCCACTTGCAAGCTCTGGGCGAGCCCGGCGATTTCATCAATAGGATGACCGAACGCAAAGTGGCCCTGTGCTGGCACGCCCCGCTCGGTCAGCCATTCCACGCCTTCGCGCAGGATGTCCCGGGCGGCGTCTTCGAAACGGCCGCACGCCATATCGGTGAGAAGGCCGGCGCTTTGGGCGATGCTGGAACGCATGTCGACAACAGCCAGCACGTGCGTTTCGGCTTTCAGGTCGAGCGCCAGATTCGCGCCGTCGCGTAACGCCTTACGCCCTTCGCGGGAGCCGTCGTAACACAACAGGATTTTTCGGTAGCTCGCCATGGTGGTTCTCCGCGCTGCAACGAGGGCAGCAAAGGGCATCGAAAAAACGGTCGTCAAGTGTTGCAGATTCTGCCCCGTGGGCCGGGCGGGCGACAAAAACCCGGGCCGCGTTGCCTTCATCATGGTGCGCCGCTGAAACGGTGGCAACGATGGAAAACGCTAATGCGGTCCAGTCGCTTGGCGAAACGCCAAGCGGACAGCGTGCCAGGTACGTGAATCCCTTGATGGCTGAGGTTTCCAGCAATTAATTGGAGCGTCACGACCGCGCTCCTGCGACCGAAAAACAACCTCAGAGCCCGCTCGCAGTGCAGGTCAGACAGAGGGACGCGCCTCGTTGGTGCAATCGATTAAACTAGTTAGCTTGTCTTCGGACCCAAATCAGACCCAACACCTGAGTTTGCACATGTCAGATGCAGCAGTGCTTCCCAGCGACTTTCGCAGCGACGCCACCCGGCCGACCGCCGCACCGGCCACACCAGCCGCGCCGGCGATCGAATTTGTCGACGTCGAAAAACATTACGGTGACAAGACAGTCGTCGATGGCCTGTCTTTCCACGTCCAGCCCGGCGAGTGCTTCGGCCTGCTGGGTCCTAACGGCGCGGGCAAGACGACCACGCTGAAGATGCTGCTCGGCCTGACCGCACCGGATGCGGGCACGATCCGTCTAGTCGATGAAGCGATCCCCTCGCGTGCCCGTTACGCCCGTCGCCGCGTGGGCGTCGTGCCGCAATTCGATAACCTCGATCCGGACTTCACCGTCCGCGAAAACCTGCTCGTGTTCGGCCGCTATTTCGGCATGAGTGGCAGCGAGATTGAAGCCGTGGTGCCGTCGTTGCTCGAATTTGCGCGGCTGGAAAGCAAGGCGAACGCGCGGGTCGGCGAGTTATCGGGCGGAATGAAGCGGCGGCTGACGCTGGCGCGTGCACTGGTCAACGATCCGGACGTGCTGATCATGGACGAACCGACCACTGGACTCGATCCGCAAGCGCGGCATTTGATCTGGGAACGGCTGCGATCGCTGCTCGCACGCGGCAAGACAATTCTGCTCACCACGCATTTCATGGAGGAGGCCGAACGGCTTTGCGACCGACTGTGCGTAATCGAGGAAGGCCGCAAAGTGGCCGAAGGCAAACCCGACGATCTGATCCAGCGGGTTATCGGCTGCGATGTGATCGAGATCTACGGTCCCGATCCGCAAGCCCTCCGCGACGAACTCTTGCCGTTCGTCGGCCGCATGGAGATCAGCGGCGAAACGCTGTTTTGTTATGTCGATGACCCCGCGCCCGTGCACCAACGCGTGAAGGGACGGCCCGGCGTGCGTTATCTGCACCGGCCGGCGAATCTTGAAGATGTGTTTTTGCGCCTCACCGGGCGCGAGATGGTGGACTGATCGTGTCGAGCGAACCGAATGTGAACACCGCTGAGTCTTCCGAGGCCCGAACTGCGCCTCCTCGCGCAACCCGCGCGGTGGGTAAGCCTCATCGCGGACCATTCCTGAGTGCAATGCCTGCGAACGCATCGAACTGGATGTCGGTCTGGCGGCGCAATTATCTCGTCTGGAAAAAACTTGCGATCGCGTCTATGTTCGGCAATCTCGCCGACCCGATGATCTATCTGTTCGGCCTGGGTCTCGGGCTTGGCCTGATGGTCGGCCACGTGGACGGCGTCTCGTACATTGCATTTCTCGCAGCGGGTACGGTGGCGTCGAGCGTGATGATGTCGGCGAGTTTCGAGGCCATGTACTCCGGCTTCTCGCGCATGCATGTCCAGCGAACTTGGGAAGCCATCATGCATACACCGCTCACGCTGGGCGACATCGTGCTCGCGGAAATTGTCTGGGCGGCAAGTAAATCGGTGCTCTCCGGTGTCGCGATCATGCTGGTGGCCGGCGTGCTCGGCTACGCGAGTTTCCCGACCATGCTGTATGCGTTGCCCGTGATTATCCTGACAGGTTTGGCGTTCTCCAGCACAGCGATGATCGTGACCGCGGTGGCGCCGAGTTACGACTTCTTCATGTTCTACCAGACGCTCGCGCTCACGCCCATGTTGCTGCTCTCCGGCGTGTTTTTCCCGCTCACGCAGTTGCCGGCGGTGGCGCAACACGTCTCTCTGTTACTGCCGTTGTCCCACGCAGTCGCGCTGATCCGGCCCGCGATGCTCGACCGGCCGGCAGAACATGTCGTGCTGCATGTAGCTGTGCTCGCAGCGTATGCCATCGTGCCGTTTTTTATCTGCGCGGTGCTGTTTCGACGACGGATGATGCGTTGAACGAATGACCGAGATACAAGACCGTCCGAAGGCGCTCTAATCAAGAAAAAGCCCGTTCCAAGGTAAGTTAAAAACGGGCTTTTTACATGCTTCAATCCGCTTGCCGCTGCCGGAAACCCAGCGGAAAAGCCGACTTACTTCAGTCCCGGGCTGAACTCCTTGTGCCCGCCAAACCCGAACCGCATTGCAGACAACATCCGGTCGGCAAACGAATTCTCCTCGCGCGACCTGAACCGCGCATACAGCGCGGCCGATAACACCTGCGCCGGCACCGCCTCTTCGAGCGCCGCCTCGATTGTCCAGCGCCCTTCGCCGCTATCTGCCACTTCAGCGGAGTATTTATCGAGCGTACTGTTGCCGGCCAACGCACCCGCGGTCAGATCGAGCAGCCACGACGACACCACGCTGCCCCGACGCCACACCTCGGCAACGTCGGCAATATCGAGGTCGTAGCGCTGCGCCTCGGGCAACTCCGTCGACGACTTGTGCTTCAGGATATCGAACCCTTCCGCGTACGCCTGCATCAAGCCGTATTCGATCCCGTTATGCACCATCTTCACGAAGTGACCCGCCCCCACCGGCCCCACATACATATAGCCGTTTTCCACGCGTGAATCGCGACCCTCGCGATTCGGCGTGGCGGGAATATCGCCGCGTCCGGGAGCCAGCACCGAAAGAATCGGATCGTGCCGCTGCACTACGTCCTTATCGCCGCCGATCATCATGCAATAGCCACGCTCCAATCCCCACACGCCGCCCGACGTACCGACGTCGACGAAATTAATGCCCTTTTCCTTCAACTTCGCCGCGTGGATGATGTCGTCCTTGTAGAAGCTGTTGCCGCCATCGATAACCGTGTCGCCCGCTTCCAGGATCTCGTAAAGGTCATTCAGCGTGTCTTCGGTGATCTTGCCCGCCGGCAACATCAGCCAGACCGAGCGCGGCGCGGCAAGCTTCTTGACGAGATCGCCCAGATCGCCCGATCCGGTCGCGCCGTCGGCTACGACCGCCTGCGTTGCTTCGGGCGCATGGTCGTACACCACGCACGTCTGCCCGCCGCGCATCAACCGGCGTGCGATGTTCGCGCCCATACGGCCTAGTCCCACGATTCCGATCTGCATGATGGCTTACTCCTTATGACTGGTCTTGACGCGTTCGATCTGTTTTTTGGCTTCGTCGTAGACGTGTTCCGGCGTGAAGCCGAATTTCTTCTTCAAGTCGGAAAGCGGAGCCGACGCCCCGAACGTATGCATCACGATCTGCGAACCGAGACGGCCGACATAACGGTCCCAGCCGAGCGTGCCCGCCTGCTCGACGCAAACGCGCGCGTCCACATCCGGCGGAATCACGGAATCCTTATAGGCATTGTCCTGCCGTTCAAACAGATCCCATGACGGCATGGACACGACCCGCGCCGCGATCCCTTCACTTTTGAGCTTCTCATACGTGTCCACGCACGCCGACACTTCGGTGCCCGTCGCCATCAGGATGACTTCCGGCTTCTTGCCATTTTCGGCGTCGGCGAGGACATACGCACCCTTGTGAACGCCCTTCGCCGATGCATATTTCGACCGGTCGAAAGTCGGCATTGGCTGGCGCGACACTACGATGCACGCCGGCCGTTGCGGTTCGGCCAGGGCGGCACGCCACGATTCCGACACTTCGTTTGCATCGCCCGGACGATACGTGCTGAGCCCCGGCACACCGCGCAGGGACGCCAGCTGTTCGATCGGCTGATGCGTTGGACCGTCTTCGCCCACGCCAATGGAATCGTGCGTGAACACGTAGATCACCGGCACTTCCATGATGGCCGAAAGCCGGATGGGCGGCTTCATGTAGTCGCTGAAAATCAGGAACGTGGAGCCGTAGGGCCGCAAGTTCGACAACGCAATCCCGTTGCAGATTGCGCCCATCACGTGCTCGCGAATGCCGAAGTGCAGGTTGCGGCCGGCGTAGTTATCGAACTCGAAACTGCCCGCGCCTTCGAACTTCATATCGGTTTTCGTCGATGGCGACAAATCCGCCGAACCACCGATCATCCATGGAAAACGCTTCGCGATGGCGTTCAACACCTTGCCCGACGATTCCCGCGACGCCATGCCCTTCGGATCGGCGTCGAATGTGGGGATGTCTGCGTCCCAACCCGCCGGCAACTCATGCGCTTCGATCTGCGCAAACTCTTTCGCCAGGTCCGGATACTTCTTCGCGTAGTCATCGAAACTCTTTTGCCACGCAACGCGGGCCGCCTTGCCGCGCGCACCGATGCCCTCGTTGAAGTGCTCATACACGCCGTCCGGCACGAGGAAACTTGCGTCCTCCGGCCAGCCGTAGAACTTCTTCGCGAGCTTGATTTCGTCTACGCCCAGCGGCTCCCCGTGCGCCGCGGAGGTGTCCTGCTTATGCGGCGCACCCCAGCCGATAATGCTCTTCACCACGATCAGCGTAGGTGCGCCGGTATGGGCCTTCGCCTGATTCAGCGCGGCTTCGAGCGCGCCGGCGTCGTTGGCGTCGTCAACGTGAATCGTGTTCCAGTGGTAGCCCTTGAAACGCGTTTCAACGTCGTCGCTGTACGCGAGATCCGTGTGGCCTTCAATGGTCACGCGGTTGCTGTCGTAGATCCAGGTCAGATTCGACAACTTCAGATGACCCGCTATGGAAGCGGCTTCGTGCGAGATACCTTCCATCATGTCGCCGTCGCCGCACAGCGCATACACGTGATAGTCGAAAATCTGCGCATCCGGCTTGTTGAAATGCGACTCGTACCAGCGCCCCGCCATTGCCATGCCGACACTGTTTCCAAGCCCTTGCCCGAGCGGCCCCGTCGTGGTTTCAACACCCGTTGTCATGCGGTATTCGGGATGGCCCGGCGTCTTGCTGTCCAGTTGCCGAAAATGCTTGATGTCATCCAGCGACACAGCCGGACCGTCCGTTGGCTTGCCAGCGTGATCGACGGCTTTCACGCCGGTCAGGTGAAGCAGCGAATACAGCAACATGGACGCATGACCGACCGACAGCACGAAGCGGTCACGATTCGGCCACAGCGGCTCGGCCGGGTCGTAGCGCAGGTGGTTCTGCCACAAATGAAAGCCCACCGGCGCAAGCGCCATTGGCGTACCCGGGTGACCGGAATTGGCTTTTTGCACGGCGTCCATGGACAGCGTGCGGATGGTGTTGATGGCGAGGGTGTCGAGATCGGAAGAGGACTTCGAGGGGGTTTGCGGCATGAGCGACGACTCCTTTGCGTAGGGCGCGCTGAGGCACGAGAGGCGCCACAGCGGGCAACCGGGACCTTCGAGCAAGTGTAGTGCCATGACAACTGGCGCGTCACCAAAGAACAGCGAAGCGCGCGCCGCAACAGGCTCGGCGCGGCTTATGACAGACGATTACGACATCAACGAGACAACAACTTTACGCTTGAAACGATGCAAAAACGAACGCGATGGGTAAAAAATCGCGGCGTTTTCGATCATCGTAACGCTGGTGCATGACATTTTTCGGCAAACGAGCGGGGAGCCGGCTTATGGGGCGAACTCACGGAGCCGGATTCGGCTGGGCTTCGTGAAGCGCATCGATTTCAGCGAGGATCTCGTCGGACAATTTAACGTCCAGGCTGCCGATGTTCTCGCGCAATTGCTCGAGCGACGTCGCGCCGATCAGCGTGCTGGTCGTGAACGGCCGGCTGTTCACGAACGCGAGCGCGAGTTGCGCCGGGCTCAGGCCGTGACGCCGTGCGAGTTCCACGTAGCCGCTGATGGCCTTGATCGTGTGCGGCTTGCTGTAGCGTGCAAACCGCTCGAACAGCGTGATACGAGCGCCCGCCGGACGCGCGCCCGCCTCGTACTTGCCGGACAGCCAGCCGAACGCCATCGGCGAATACGCCAGCAGGCCGACATCTTCCTTGTGCGTGAACTCGGAGAGGCCCGTTTCGAATGTCCGATTCACCAGGCTGTACGGATTCTGGATGCTCACGATTCGCGGCAAGCCGAGTTTATCGGCGGCCTGGAGGAACTGCGCGACACCCCAGGGCGTCTCGTTCGATACCCCGACGTGGCGGATCTTGCCCGCCTTCACGAGATCGCCGAGCACCGTCAGCGTCTCTTCAATGGGCACCGTGTATTCGTCCTTGATCCACGGATAGTTCGCGCGTCCGAAGGTCATCGTGCTGCGGTCGGGCCAGTGCAACTGGTACAAATCGACGTAATCCGTCTGCAGCCGCGCGAGGCTGGTATTAACGGCTTCTGTCAGGTTCTTCCGGTCGAACTGATTCGCCTCGCCACGAATATGCCGCGGATTGTGCGGCTGCCGCGCCGGTCCCGCGATCTTCGTGGCGAGCACGATTTTCTCGCGCACGCCCGGGTTCGCCGCCAGCCAGGTGCCGATGTACGCCTCCGTGCGCCCTTGCGTCTCGGGGCGCGGCGGCACCGGGTACATCTCGGCGGCGTCGATCAGGTTGATGCCGGCATCGAGCGCGGCATTGAGTTGCGCGTGCGCATCGGCTTGCGTGTTCTGCTCGCCCCAGGTCATGGTGCCCAGTCCGATCAGGCTGACATTAACATCCGTTCCACCGAGTTTCCGGTACTCCATCGCTTGCTTCCCCAGGTTCGTTTTCAGGTTTCAAAGGTGCTTGCCGAGTGTCGAAGCTACCATAGCGCGGGCCTTGCTGCATTGGTGCCGCATTGGTGCCGATAGCCAGGTGTTCGTCCAGCCCGGTAAGCTATAGCACCGCGGCGTAGTAGGCTTTCATTAGCTTTTCAACAATGCAGCGTTCATTCAGATTCAGACAAGAGAGATCCCTTCGATGCAGGCCCCCGACCTCACCCGCACCACGTCCGGCGCGGCGAACCCACGCGGTTCATCCGTCATCGTGATGCTGGTCGCGGCGACCTTCTTCATGGAGAACCTTGACGGCACGATCATCGCCACGGCGCTGCCGCAGATGGCGCGCTCGTTTGGACTTCACCCCGTCGACCTGAGCCTCGGCATTACGTCGTATCTGTTGACGCTCGCCGTATTCATCCCCATCAGCGGCTGGGCAGCTGACCGCTTCGGCCTGCGCACCGTGTTCGGCAGTGCGATCGCCCTTTTCACAGTTGCGTCCGTGCTGTGCGGCATGACGTCGACGTTGCCCACGTTCACGGCGGCGCGGGTGCTGCAGGGCATAGGCGGCGCGATGATGGTGCCGGTCGGGCGGCTCGCGGTATTACGCGCTACGCCCAAAGAAGGACTGATGCGCGCGATTTCGGTCATCACCTGGCCCGGCCTTGTCGCGCCCGTGATCGGGCCGCCGCTGGGCGGGTTCATCACCACGTATTCGTCGTGGCGCTGGATCTTTTACCTGAATTTACCGCTTGGGGCGATCGGCTTGATGGTGGCGCTTCGTTACCTCGACAACACCCGCGAGCAAGCCAGCCGCCGCTTCGATTTCCTGGGCTTCGTGTTATGCGGACTCGCCTGCACGACCCTGCTCTACGCAATGGAACTCGTCGGCCGCAACGACACGTCCTGGGTGCTAGCAAGCGCCCTGATCGCCGTTGGCGTGCTCGCGGGCGTGGGCGCGTGGTGGCATGTGCGGGGCGCGGCCGAACCGGTGCTCGATCTCAACTCGCTGCAGGTCAAGACCTTCAGGGTGGCGATGGGCGGCGGCTCGCTGTTTCGCATCGCCATCAGCGCGGCGCCGTTCCTGCTGCCGCTGATGTTTCAGGTCGGCTTCGGGTTGAACGCGTTCGCATCCGGGCTGCTGACGTTGTCGGTCTTCGCCGGCAATTTATCGATGAAACTCGTCACCACGCCGGTCATGCGGCGCTTCGGCTTCCGTCCGGTGCTGATCGTGAACGGGATCCTGGCGGCGCTGTCGCTGGCGGCGATGAGCTTGATATCGCCTGCTACGCCGACCTGGATCGTCGTCGCCGTGTTGTTTGCGAGCGGACTGTCGCGCTCGCTGCAGTTCACGGCGCTGAACACGCTCAGTTTCGCCGATGTTCCGAAAGCGCAGATGAGCGGCGCGTCGGCGTTGTCCAGCACCCTGTTCCAGTTGACGATGGGGATCGGCGTCGCGCTGGGGGCGATCGCGTTGAGGCTGGCCGAATGGATGCATGGTCACGATGCGCAAACCGTCGTGTCGGCCGATTTCAGCATCGCGTTTTTGATCGTGGGAGCGGTGGGGTTGCTGGGGGTGGCGGATCTGTTCAGCCTGCATCGCGATGCGGGCGCGCAGGTGAGCGGGCATGGAAGGAAGGGGTAACTCAGGTCAAGCGGGATTGCCCACAGTAAATACGGTGCCAAGATGTATATACGCAACCGTATATCAATTGGAGCCGTACAAGATGGATCTGCAAATTGCAAAATGGGGCAATAGCCTTGCGCTGCGCATTCCTGCGGAGTACGTGCAGGTTGATTTGACTATCGACGTAGGTCTTTAGTATTCGCGCCTCCAAATGGGACCGCAGCGCGTTCGCTCGGGAGCTTGAAACAACGTGAGACGATGCCCCTATCCCAGCCCGTCATAGACGAGCTGCGGCGCGGAGAGCGTTATTAATGTGGACTTATGTAGACACATCGGTGCTGGGTGGCGCTTTGCGTAAATGAACCCATGAGCGCCGCTGTTGCACGGTGGTATGCAGCGTGTACCGACGAACTGACCTCCGCCGCATGGTGTGTAACTGAATTTGCAAGCGCCCTCGGCATCAAGCAACGGACGGCGCAAATATCCACCGAACAAGGGGCGTCCGCATGGCA
>DASYLW010000428.1:0-2914 GCA_036009385.1 Caballeronia sp. | reverse complement strand
CTGGGCGATGCTATCGACGAACCCACGCTCGATGCCTGGCGCGCCGCTTACGCGCAACTCGCGGAGATTTTTATCGGGGCGGAAAAACAGCTCTATGCCCAAGCTGCGTGGAGCGGTTTCCGGCCGTTTGTGGTGTTTCGGCGAGAACAGGAAAGCGACGAGATCACATCGTTTTATCTGAAGCCATCCGATGGCGGTCCGGTCTGTCATTTCGAACCGGGCCAGTACATCAGCGTCAAGCGGTTTGTGAAGGAGATTGGCGTGGTCCAGCCGCGTCAATACACGCTCTCCGACGCCCCGAACGGCGAGTGGCTACGTATTTCGGTGAAGCGCGAGAAGCCGCAGGATACGCCGGCCGGGTACGTGTCCAATCTCATGCACGACGGCATGGAAGTTGGCGGGATTGTTGAAGTCAGCGCGCCGATGGGCGAGTTCACACTCGACCGGAACAAGACGACGCCTGTTGTTTTGATCAGCGGTGGCGTTGGAATTACACCGATGGTGTCAATGCTCGCATCGCTGACCGCGCAGAACAGCACGCGGCAGATATCGTTTGTGCACGCTTGCCGGAACGGCCGCACGCATGCGTTCGGCCGATGGCTCGATACGATTGTGGCGAAACATCCGAACGTGTCGCGCACCGTGTTCTATGAAAATACTCACGCCGATGATCGCCCGGGCGCGGATTTCGATTTCACCGGGCGGCTGGATTTCGCCCGCATCGCCGATAAAACCGTGCTGCCGGACGCCGACTATTATTTGTGCGGCCCGGTCCCCTTCATGCGCGCGCAGCAGGATGCGTTGATGGCGGCGGGGGTATCGAAGGCACGGGTGCGTACTGAGATCTATGGTTCCGGCGAAATGGCGTAGCGCGTTTGCGTTTTGAAGAGCGGGCCGCCAGACTGGCGGCCTTTTTTTACCCGCGCTTCAGGCCAATCAGTTCCCGTTCCCGCGCGCCACGCGCCGCTGCTTCACGGCGTCCGACAGCCCTTCCAGCAAGTTCAGGCTATCTTCCCAGCCGATACACGCATCGGTGACGCTCTGCCCGTACGTCAGCTCGCAACCTTCCTTCAGATCCTGCCGTCCCGCGACCAGATTCGACTCCACCATCACGCCGATGATCCGCTCGTCGCCGCCCGCAATCTGCCGGCCGATATCGGCGCAAACCGGGATCTGGTTCTCATGTTTCTTCGAACTGTTCGCGTGGCTTGCATCGATCATCAGACGCGCGGCCAGTCCGGCCTTGCTGATGTCGTTGCACGCGGCGTTTACACTTTCTGCGTCGTAGTTCGGCGCTTTGCCGCCGCGCAGGATGATGTGGCAATCCTCGTTGCCGGCCGTTGAAACAATGGCCGAATGGCCGCCCTTCGTCACCGACAGGAAATGGTGCGGCTGCGATGCTGCCTTGATGGCGTCCACAGCAATCTTCACGTTGCCGTCCGTGCCGTTCTTGAAGCCGACCGGACAGGACAGCCCCGACGCCAGTTCGCGATGCACTTGCGATTCCGTCGTCCGCGCACCGATAGCACCCCAGGAAATCAGGTCAGCGATGTACTGCGGACTGATCATGTCGAGGTATTCGGTGCCCGCAGGCAGACCCAGTTCGTTGATTCGGAGCAGCAATTCGCGCGCGGTCCGCAAGCCGTCGTTGATCTTGAAGCTGTTGTCCATGTACGGGTCGTTGATCAGACCCTTCCAGCCGACCGTCGTACGCGGCTTTTCGAAATACACCCTCATCACAATTTCCAATTCACCGGCAAAGCGCTTGCGTTGCTCGACGAGCCGGCCTGCGTATTCCAGGGCCGCTTTGGTGTCGTGGATCGAGCATGGGCCGACGATCACAATCAGGCGGTCTTCCATGCCGTGCAGGATGCGATGCATCGACTGGCGCGAGTTGTAGATCAGGTTCGAAACCGGCTCGGCGCAGGCGAATTCACGGATCAGGTGAGCGGGCGGCGTCAGTTCTTTCAATTCGCGGATGCGGACATCGTCGGTGTTGTGCGGGGGCATGCTGGTTCTCCAGGAACTCGTTTTTTGTGCTGTATTCGTCTTGGTCGTTACATCCGACAGATCAGGGACAGGGCAAAAGTCGTCAAAAAAGTGGGCATAAAAAAACCGCCAGACTGCGCTGGCGGTTTTTCGGGAAACTTGGGTTCTACACAAACGACTCACCCCTCTCGATCCGCCAGCGGCTTGAGATGCCAAAAAAAGTAAAAATAAAACTTGGCGGACATGATGGTTTCGGTCGCTTTGATAAAAACTGAACGTCTGGCTTTATAACCTAAAACACGCGCGGTTGGCAAGTTGTCAGCGATTAAAATGCGGATAGTCCGCGTCATAGCACTGAATCCCGCAGTAAACGTGAGTGTTCCATGCGGATTTTCCGCGTGACGCGCTTGAAAGGCTCATCAAGCGCGGCGCGGGAAAACCACGGGTCAAATGGCAAAGTACACGCTCAAACCGTGCCGCCCACCGTCATCTTCTCAATCCGCAAGGTCGGCTGACCCACACCCACCGGCACGCTCTGGCCTTCCTTGCCGCACACGCCCACGCCGCCGTCGAGCGCCATGTCGTTGCCGATCATGGTCACGTACTTGAGCGATTCCGGGCCGCTGCCGATCAGCGTTGCCCCCTTCACGGGATACGTGATCTTGCCGTTCTCGATCATGTACGCCTCGGACGCCGAGAACACGAACTTGCCGTTGGTGATGTCGACTTGCCCGCCGCCGAAGTTCACCGCGTACAAGCCATTTTTCACCGATGCCAGGATCTCGCCCGGATCTTTATCGCCGTTAAGCATGTACGTGTTGGTCATGCGCGGCATGGGCAAGGCGGCATACGACTCGCGCCGCGCGTTGCCCGTCACCGGCATTTTCATGAGGCGTGCATTCAGCGAATCCTGAATATAGCCTTT
>DASYLW010000427.1:0-1989 GCA_036009385.1 Caballeronia sp. | reverse complement strand
CGCCTGGGAATTGCTGCTGGCCATGCTCGCGATGGAAGCCGCTTTCGGACTGCCCGGAGTGATCGCCGCGCCGATTTTCTATGCTTATCTCAAGCGCGAACTGGTTTATTTGAGGCTGGTTTGAGCGCGGGGTTTTGCTCGCGCTGGTAGGCAGCGGAGCAGCCCCCTCAAGCCCGAACACCCCTACTTGAACACCACCGTCTTACTCCCATTCAGCACGATCCGGTGCTCAACATGCCACCGCACCGCGCGCGCGAGCGTCACGCATTCCACGTCACGCCCGATCGCCGTCAACTGATCCGGCGCCATGCTGTGGTCCACGCGCTCCACTTCCTGCTCGATGATCGGCCCTTCATCGAGATCCGTCGTCACGTAATGTGCAGTAGCGCCAATCAACTTAACGCCGCGATCGAACGCCTGGTAATAAGGCTTGGCGCCTTTAAAGCTCGGCAAGAACGAGTGATGAATATTGATCGCCCGGCCATTGAGCGCCGCGCACATTTCCGGCGACAAAATCTGCATATAACGCGCGAGCACGACGAGATCGATTTTGTGCTGATCGACAATCTCCAGAACCCGCGCTTCCTGCGATGCCTTCCCTTCGGGCGTCGAAGCCATCAACGGCAAGTGATGAAACGGCACGTCATAACTAGCCGCAAGCTGATAAAACTCACGATGATTCGAAACAATCGCCGGAATCTCGATCCCGAGTTGCCCCGTGCGATATCGGAACAGCAAGTCATTCAGGCAATGCCCGATCTTCGACACCATGATCATCACGCGCGGTTTCGCCGACGCATCGTGTAATTCCCACTTCATGCCGAACTCATCGGCGAGCGTGCTGAAGGAGGTGCGCAATGCAACGAGACCGGGGTCACCGCCGACCTGCTGGAAGTGCACGCGCATGAAAAATTCGCCGGTGTGACTGTCGCCGAATTGCGCGGAATCGAGAATATTGCTGCCGAGATCGAACAGGAATCCAGACACGGCATGGACAATGCCGGGACGATCCGGACACGACAACTTCAAGATAAAACTATGTTCGGTCGACATGAACCGATACTCCTTTGAGATGTTTCAAAGCACGTTCAACGCGCGTTCAAACCACCGGCGGTAAATAAATCGCCGGCATGCCCTCGCACGCTTCGTCGTCTATCCAGTTGCGGCGCAGCAGGCAATCCAGGGTGGCCAGACTGGCATCGACCGTCATTGCGCCTTCTTCAATCCATCGCGCGACTTCATCAATGCGCGCAAGCCGGTGTTCGCCCACTTCGCCATCCTGATTGCGTGGTGCGAAATCAATGGGCAAAGCCACGTCGAAAACGTAAATCAGCTCTGCCTGGGTACCTTCGGGCAGCGATTGCAGCACGTAGAATTCGCGCCCGCGAATGGCCTTGGCAGCAAGCTCCGGCTGCATGCCCGCTTCTTCCCAGCACTCCTTCACGAGCGTTTCCTCGATCCCCGTCCCCCAGCCAATACCGCCTGCCACCACGTTATCGAGCATGCCGGGATCGGTCGCTTTGGTTTCGCTGCGCCGGGCGATCCAGAGCTGCGGCGCGCGGCCCGGCTCTTCGACAATACCGTTCAGATGAACCGCGTACGTCATTGTGCCGAAGAACCGCGATGCAGCCCGCTCGATAAACGCAAGCGGCTCGGCGTCGAAGGCATTGCGAATGGCGTAGGTTTCGTTGCGCCAGCCAGGAATGCGGCCGTCGGCAGCGAGCATGCCGATGACTGCACCGAGCGCGGCGCTGCGCGCGTTGAGATCGGAGAACGTATTGGCGAGGCGGATCGACGTTTGATCGACATGAAACACATCCGGCCATGAGTGCAGCGCGGGCGCGTCGGTGCGCCGAATCCAGCCGACCCGTTCATGGCCGATGTAAAACGGCAGGTGCGCCGAAGCATCGAAACGACGCGCGGCGACGATGGCAGGCAAGCTCATGAGGTGCTCCGGCGACGACGGAAAGCCGGAAATTGTACAGGGGG
>DASYLW010000426.1:0-3655 GCA_036009385.1 Caballeronia sp. | reverse complement strand
CTCACCGATGTGTATGCAGCAGTTATTCCAGACTTCCCGTACGAAGCCGGCGTTCATGTGAACTATCAGGAAACGAAGCTGCGATTGAAGGACGGCTTGCCGAAGATGAGAGATCTTCCAGAGGAAATGAGCGGCTCGGGCGTCGCCTTATCGGAATAACGCGCATCAGTTACACCGTCACCACACCATGCAGCACTGCGTGGCTGCATCGAAACCCGGTTCGTCTTTATATGATCAGGAGTACAGGCATGCCAGCAGACACATCCACCACCCCGGTTATTGACCTCGCCGCCGTCAAGACCCGCCAGCAAGCCGCATGGTCCGCGGGCGACTATGCCGTCGTCGGCACCACGCTGCAGATCGTCGGCGAAAACCTGTGCGAGGCGCTCGATCTGCGCTCAGGCAGCCGCGTTCTCGATGTCGCTGCCGGCAACGGCAACGCCACGCTGGCGGCCGCGCGCCGCTGGTGCGACGTGACCTCCACCGACTATGTTGCGTCGCTGCTCGAGTCCGGGCGAGCACGCGCGAAGGCCGAGGGCCACACGATCCAGTTCCAGGAAGCCGATGCCGAGAACCTGCCGTTTCCCGACGCGTCATTCGACGTGGTGATGTCCACCTTCGGGGTGATGTTCACCCCGGATCAGGACAACGCGGCACACGAACTCGCGCGTGCCTGCAAACCGGGCGGCAGGATCGGCATGGCGAACTGGACGCCCGACAGCTTTATCGGTCAGGTGTTCAAGACGATCGGCAAATACGTTCCGCCCGCGCCGGGCGTGAGGTCGCCAGCGCTGTGGGGCACCAAGGCAAGGCTCGAGGAGTTGTTCGAAAACGCCGCGCGGGAGATCCGCGTGACCAGCCGCGAGTTTGTCTTCCGTTACCATTCGCCGGCGCACTGGCTCGACGTGTTCAGCACTTACTACGGTCCGATGAACAAGACCTTCGGCGCTCTCGACGTCGAGAAGCAGGCTGCATTCAGGCAGGACTTGCTGGCGCTCATGGAAAGCCGCAACCGTTCGGGCGACAGCACGCTGGTGCTGCCCAGTGAGTACCTCGAAATCGTGATCGAGCGAAAGTGAGATCGCACTACGGCTGAATTTCAGTCGCTGAATCAGTCGTGAACAGCAACAATTGCTTCGATCTCTACCGTGATGTTGCCCGGCAACGACCCCGCACCGACAGCAGAACGCGAGTGCCGTCCGGCGTCGCCGAACACATCGACGAAGAGATCGGAGCAGCCGTTGATCACGCGCGGGTGATCGGCGAAATCCGGCGTTGCATTGACCATGCCAACCAGTTTCACGATGCGTTTTACCCGGCTCAGATCACCCGGTTATTGATGTAGGACCGACAACAGGTTAAGACTCACGAGTAACGCGTGTTCGTACGCTTCATCGACGGTAATGGTGTCATCGACATTGCCCGTCATCAGATGCCCGGTTTCATCCAGTGGCCCTTGTCCTGACAGGAACAGCAGGTTGCCTTCGCGTGTGCAGTGAGTGAAGTTGCCTATGGGTGCGGGCGCGTTCTGAAGTTTTAAGCCGCGGGCCTGGAGTCGTTCATAGCAGTTCATCTCAGTCGAAAATCTCATGTTGCGTTGGTTCTCTTTCAAGTGTTGAGGACAGAATTCAAATACCGCTAGCCAGCTAACCAGCGCCGCGTTTAGCCGATCGAGTCAGGCGTGCGGCGCTGCCAGCCGAGCCGCGAACGCTTGGGCTGTCGATGGTGATCTGAAGCGGCGCGGCACGTCCATCAACGGCGTGCCGCTTGCCTTATGACGTTTCAAATCCGGTGCACGCGCAGGCCGGAAGACCGCCTGGCAGGCGGCATCTACAGCGAAGACCGGAGCCGGCACCGGCAGTTCTTCGGCTTCGTCACCATGTCGATTGACGCAGTCAGGATGGCCGCCGGAACGGCGCGCATCTGCGAGGAAAAGGCGCGGTTGCGGCTGTCGCCAAGCGTCGCGTCAAGGAGGAAAAGACCGGGATTGTCGCAATCAATTTTGCGCACCACCGGTCGGTCTGATCGAGCCAGGGCAGCGCGGGCCGCACGCTTACACTACCGTTACATGCAGGCCGTCGCATGGATTCCCGACCGGTCGGACGTTTTTCCCAACTAGTCCGACGACCGTGAACCGTACCGCTTCTCGCCACGCGCGAACCATGCTTGTTTAAAGCGTAGCTGGTATAACGACATACTTAGCGTCGCACACGGCCCGCTCCGCGGAGCACAATTCTGACTGCATACTCGCGAGTTTCCCACGCACCATGACCACTCAAACTCATTTTGCCGCGTCCGACCTTCCCGTCGACATGATCATCTTCGGCGGCGGCGGCGACCTGTCCGCACGCAAGCTCCTGCCGGCGCTTTATATGGCGCATTTGCACTGCAACCTGCCCCCGAAAACGCGCATTATCGCGATCGGACGACGCGACTGGTCGCGCGAGCAGTACGTGCAGTTCGTGGAAGAGCAATCGAAACCCTTCGTCGACAAGAAGGCGCTCGATCCGCAATCCTGGGACTCGTTCCTGGCGCTCTTCGACTACGTGCGCATCAACATTGATCAGGCGAGCGACTATTTGCGGCTGGCGGAAGTTGCGCGCAAGGACGTATGCCGCGTGTTTTATCTCGCGACCGCGCCGGACCTGTTCACGACCATCTGCGACAACCTTTCGGCCGCCGGCCTGGTCGACAGCAACTCGCGCGTCGTGCTGGAAAAGCCGCTCGGTCATGACCTTGCCTCGGCGCAAGCGATCAATGCTTCGGTCGGCCGTCATTTCGCCGAAGCGCAGATTTATCGCATCGACCATTATCTCGGCAAGGAAACGGTGCAGAACCTGATGGTGCTGCGTTTCGGCAACGCGATCTTCGGTCCGCTATGGCAGGCGCCGTACATTAAGAGCGTTCAGATCACCGTGGCGGAAACAGTGGGCGTGGGCAGCCGTGCGGGCTTCTACGACCAGACCGGCGCACTGCGCGACATGGTGCAGAACCACTTGCTGCAACTGCTGTGCATCGTGGCCATGGAGCCGCCGGTGTCGCTCGATCCCGATGCCGTGCGCGACGAAAAGCTCAAGGTGCTGCGTTCGCTGCGCAAGATGACGGTCGCCGATATTGCCCGCGATACCGTGCGTGGCCAGTACAGTCCGGGCGCCATCGACGGCGAGCCGGTCAAGGGTTACATGGAAGAGGACAACGTGCCGGTCGACAGCCGTGCCGAGACCTTCGTCGCCATCCGCGCGCACATCAACAACTGGCGCTGGGCGAACGTGCCGTTCTTCCTGCGTACCGGCAAGCGCTTGCAGAAGAAGCAATCGGAGATCGTGATCGACTTCGCCGACCTGCCGTTCTCGATCATTCCCAGCGGGCCGCGCAACTATGGCAACCGGCTGATTATCCAGTTGCAGCCGGAAGAATCCATCCAGTTGCAAATGCTCGCGAAGGAGCCGGGCAGCGGCATGCATATGCTGCCGGTGAACCTGAATCTCGATTTGCAGCAGGCCTTCACCGAACGTCGCGCGGAAGCCTACGAACGGCTGTTGATCGATGTGATGCGCGGTCGCCTGACGCATTTCATGCGTCGCGATGAACTCGAAGCGGCGTGGGCCTGGGTCGAACCGATTCTCGACGGCTGGAAGGAATTGAACGACCGTCC
>DASYLW010000425.1:0-3375 GCA_036009385.1 Caballeronia sp. | reverse complement strand
CACGCCTTGCGCCACGCCGTTCTGCATGTCGATTTCCGTGCGGCCCATCGTCGGCAGGATCAGCGCGTCGCGGCCATGAATCAGGTGGCTGCGATTAAGCTTGGTCGTGATATGCACGGTCAAATCGCACGAGCGCATGGCCTCCCACACGCGGGGCGTATCGGGCGTCGCAATCGAAAAATTGCCGCCCAGCCCGATGAACACTTTCAGCTCGCCGGCGAGCATGGCTTCAATCGAACCGACGACGTCGTAGCCATGTTCGCGCGGCGGCTCGAAGTCGTACGCGGCGCCGAGCCGGTCGAGGAACGCTTGCGACGGCTGCTCTTCAATACCCACCGTGCGGTCGCCCTGCACATTCGAATGTCCGCGCACCGGGCACAGTCCCGCACCCAGCCGGCCGATGTTCCCGCGCATCATCATCAGGTTCGACAGGAGTTGCACGGTCGGCACCGAGTTCTTGTGCTGCGTCAGACCCATGCCCCACGTCGAGATCACGGCACGGCCGCGTGCGTAGATATCGGCGAGTTGCAGGACTTCGTCTTTCGGCACGCCCGATTCCGCGACAATCGCATCCCAGCTCTCGGCGCGCAGGTCCTCGGCGAAGGCATCGAAACCAACCGTATGCCCGGCGATAAATTCGATATCGAGCACGCGCGGCAAGCCTTGCGCAAGCGCTGCATCGTCGAGTTCGACCACGCGTTTCGCCACGCCTTTGATCAACGCAAAATCCCCGCCAATCTTCGGGCGGATGAACACTGAACTGATTTTCGTGCTGCCGCCGGTGAGCATCTCGACCGGATGCTGCGGGCTCGCGAAACGTTCGAGACCGCGTTCACGCAATGGGTTGATCGAGACGATGGTGGCGCCGCGCTTCGCGCACTCGCGCAGTTCTCCGAGCATGCGCGGATGGTTCGTCGCGGGATTCTGGCCGAAGAGCAGCAGGGTATCCGCGTGTTCGAAATCCTCGAGCGTCACGGTTCCCTTGCCCACGCCCACGGTTCCCGGCAAACCCCGGCTCGTGGCTTCGTGGCACATGTTCGAGCAGTCGGGGAAGTTGTTGGTGCCGTACATCCGCACGAACAACTGGTACAGGAACGCGGCTTCATTGCTCGCGCGGCCCGAGGTATAGAACGCGGCGCGATCGGGGTTATCGAGGCGATTCAGGTGGTCCGCGATCAGCGCAAACGCGTCGTCCCATGCAATGGGCACGTAGCGGTCACGCGTGGCATCGTAGACCAGGGGATCGGTCAGGCGGCCATGCTGTTCCAGCTCATAGTCCGACTGCGCCATTAACTGTTCGACGGTATGTTCTTCGAAAAACGCCGGCGTGACGCGCTTGCTGGTGGACTCGGCCGCCACGGCCTTCACGCCGTTTTCGCAGAATTCGAACGTGGATGCGTGCTCGCGATCGGGCCACGCGCAGCCCGGGCAATCGAAGCCGTCCGGCTGGTTCTGGCCGAACAGCGTGCGGTAATTTCCGCCCGATACCTTCTCCTTCAGGAGATTGAGGGCGACATACTTGAGCGCGCCCCAGCCGGCTGCGGGGTGCGTGTACGGTTCAATGCGAGGTTCGGGTTTTTTCACAATGCCTGCCCCAGATTCGTGAGGGTTTTCACCAATGACTCTAGGCTACTGTGTTCCGAAAATAGCGCGGTATACAGAAAAATAGATAGGCGAGGAGTACAGTGGAGGATCTACCGGACTTGCAAGCCTGTCGGGTCAACTCCTTTGCTCATTTGTCTACCGTGACACTCTACGAAAAACTGGCTGCCGAGATTGAGGAAGCCGTGCGCCGCGGGGTGTTCGCCGTGGGCGAACGCGTGCCGTCAGTGCGTCAGGCGAGGGCACAACATGGGCTCAGCATCAAGACGGTCCTGCACGCCTACGCATTGCTGGAAAGCCGGGGTGTGCTGGAAACCCGGCCGCAGTCGGGTTATTTCGTGCGCGAATTGCCCGCCCCGTACCCGGTTAGTCAAGCGGCCTCGCAGCCACCGCCGGTTGCATCGAATGTCGATGTCAGCCGCCTCGTGCTGTCCACGCTGCGCTCCATCCGTTCGCAGGACGCCACCCCGCTGGGATCGCCTTATCCGGACCCGTCGCTGTTCCCCTGGCGTCGCATCAACCAGTTGGCCAACACCATTGCCCGGCGGCATTCAAGCTGGAACCTGATGGACGATTTGCCTCCCGGCAACCCGGAACTGATCCGCCAGATTGCGCGTCGCTATGCGGAGAACGGCGTGCCCGTGGACCCCGACGAGATCATCATCACCGTCGGCGCGACCGAGGCGATCAACCTGAGCCTGCAAGCCGTGGCGAAAGCGGGCGACACCGTCGCGGTCGAATCGCCGACGTATTACGCGATGCTCCACGCCATCGAGCGCCTCGGCATGCGGGCGATCGAAGTGCCGACGCATCCGGTCGAAGGCATCGACATCGACGCTCTCGCGAACATCATCCGCGAACATCGGATTGCCGCGTGCATGGTCATGCCGAACTTCCAGAATCCCCTGGGTTTCGTGATGTCCGATGCCAACAAGGAGCGGCTTGTCGACCTGCTCGCGGCGCACGAAATCCCTGTGATCGAGAACGACGTGTACCAGGAGTTGTACTACGGCGAAGGCCGGCCGTCAGCGCTCAAGAATTTCGATAAAAAGGGCTTGGTGCTGCACTGTGCGTCCTTTTCGAAGAGCCTGACGGCGTCTTACCGGATTGGCTGGGCGATGCCCGGGCGCTACCGCCGCGAGGTGGAAAAGCTCAAGTTCCTGAACACGCTGACCACGCCTTCGGTGCCGCAGATCGCGGTAGCCGACTATCTTCGGCAGGGCGGTTACGACCGTCACCTGCGGCATGTGCGCAAGGTGTACCGGCAGCAGGCGCGCCTCATGATCGCGATGGTCAAGCGCTTCTTCCCCGCCGGCACGCACACGTCCACGCCCATGGGCGGATATGTGCTGTGGGTCCAGTTGCCTGAGCATGTCGACTCGATGCAGCTCTATGAAACAGCGCTCGCACTCGGTATCACTATCGGGCCGGGCACGATGTTTTCATCGCGTAATGCCTTCCGTCATTTCATCCGGCTCAATTACAGTTACCCCTGGAGCGCGCAGACGGAAGCGGCGGTGAAGAGGCTGGGCGAACTGGTCGCCGGCATGGCGCGCGAGAAAATCAGAGACTGATAACAGGGACAAACCATGGATGGCATGAACGATGAGATCGATCCTGCGCTGATCGCGGTCCTCGCGCAGTTGTGGCGGGCGGCGCAGGAAACACCCGGGCGGGCATGGTCGCTCGCGAAGTTATCGAAGCAATCGGGCGTGCCGATGAGCAGCCTGATTCGCCACCTGACCGCGCTGTCCGATGCGGCATTACTGGATC
>DASYLW010000424.1:0-7111 GCA_036009385.1 Caballeronia sp. | reverse complement strand
CAATCCGAAGGCATGGATGATGGTGCTGACAGCCGCGACCACGATCCATTTGCATTCGAGCTTTTCGCTGAATGCCGTCTTGATGGCGGTGGTATTCATCGTGGTTGGATTGCCGTGCATCACGATGTGGGCCGCGTTCGGAACGTCCATGCGAAGGCTCCTCACGCAGCCGCGCTGGCTGCGTGCTTTCAACTGGACAATGGCCACGCTGCTGGTGTTGTCTTTGTATCCAATCGTCGAGCGGGCGTTGGCGTGATGGCGTAGTGAGGGCGTAATGTCGGGCATGGCGTGACAGCGTAATCAATGCTGCGGTCGTTGCATTCGCAGCGAGCTGATTTGGAGGTTCGAGGTTGAGATCCAGCCTATTTTTTCGTAGGCGGCGCATACTGGCTCATGCCTGCCGTCGCGCAAAATATGCAGCCCGATTGCAACTTTGGCCGTAGAAAGCGGCAACAAATGCGCACTCCGTTATGCGGGGAAATCGACAGGCATGCATGAAGCTTGCTGCCCGATCAACTCGCGCCCTTGTTGGCGCGGCTTTGAAATCTCCCAAGGAGTTACGCCATGTCTGGAGCAAACCGCCCGTCCGGTCCCGCAACACGCAAGTCCCTCGATCTCGCCGACCAGATTGAACGCGATGAACTCGAGAACCAACTGCCGGATGCGCTAAACCACGCCGACGATGACGACCTCGACGACGAACCCGACACCGGCAAGCCCCGCCGATAACATTTCTCCTCCGTTCCCGCGCCTGTTGGCGCGTCTTCCAAAGCCGCACTCGCGCAACGCAGTGGGGCTTTTTTGTGCGCGAATCTTTTTGCGCCCTATTTTCCGGGGTGAAGCGTCCTGGGCACGACGGTTGCTCTGAGTTCGGGCGTCGCGGGATATAGCTACATTCAGCGGCACATGGTCATGCAAAGCAGTCAAGGCGGCGAAGGCGTTAAGCCAGCACGCAAACCAATCCGATAATCGACCCTTTGGAGGGCTTCATGCTTCGATACGCTGTCATCTTTTTCATCATCGCGATCATCGCGGCGTTTTTTGGCTTCGGCGGAATCGCGAGTGGCGCAACCGAGATTGCGAAGATCCTGTTCTTCATCTTCATCGTGATCTTTTTGGCAACGCTGTTGCTGGGCGTATTCCGGCGATGAAGCAGCAGGCCGGCGTTTGACCGCCTTCCTCGATACATGGCGCAAACGCTGGTCGCACAAAGCGAAAAGCCTCGCTTGGACTTGTTCACTCGCGAGGCTTTTTCATTGGGCGATGTCAGGCGATCAGGCTCTAGCCTCCGATCCACTTCTCGATAAACCCCCACAACGCGTCATCAGTCGAATACGGCACGTTGAAGCGAAACCAGTTGCTCGCGGCATCGCCCGGACGGAAGTACGAACCCGGCGCCAGCCAGATGCCGTCTTCCAGCGCCTGCGTGGCCAGTTCGCTCGCTTGCCGGGGCTCAACCGGCAACCGTGCCCACACAAACAAACCCGCACGCGGCCGATGAAACAGCTCAACACCGAGCGCATCCATCCGGTCCTCGACTTGCACGTGCGCGTCCTTGAGCTTCTCGGTGACCGATTCCACATGACGCGCGTAACGTCCCTCGGTCAGCACTTTTTCAACGATCCGTTCCGTCGCCGCCGATGAAGTCAGCCCCACCGCCATCTTCGTGCGCGCCAGTTCACGCAGCACGTCGCGCTCGGCGACCACATAACCGCAGCGCAATCCAGGCGTGATCGTCTTCGAAAATCCGCCCACATACAGCGCGCGGCTCAAGCCTTCCATGGCGGCCAGAAGCGGCGCGCCAGCCGGCGCGAGCTCGCGGTTAACATCGTCTTCCACGACCCACAAGCCATAGCGTTCCGCAATCTGCAACAGCCGAAACGCCGCCGCCATGCCGAAGGTCGCTCCGGTCGGGTTCTGCAACGTCGTGTTGAGGAAGATGGCCTTGGGACTATGCTCGATCACCAGTTGCTCAAGCACGTCGTTATCAATACCTGCCGGTGTGCGCGGCACTCCCCGCACGATCAGGCCGCCCAGTCGCAGGATCTGCAGCAGATTGCAGTAACCCGGATCTTCCACAATGACTGTATCGCCGGGGCGCAGTAACGTGCGCACAATCAGGTCGAGCGCCTGCGTAGCCCCGGCGGTCAGCAACACGTTCGTGGCCGGGTCGGCGGGCAAACCATAGCGGTCCAGTTGCTCGGCAATCCGCTCGCGCAACGGCGCGAAACCGTACGGGTGTCCGTAGTCGGCCATGCGCGCCGCCGGCACGCGGCTGACCGAGCGCAACGCGTGATGTAGGCCGCTTCCATTGACCCATTCGTTGGGCAGCCAGCCGCAGCCTGCTTTGATCGGCACGGAATGATCGGCGAAGACATCGGAGAGGAGCCAGGTCGCGGTGAGACTCGGTGGTTGCCATGCCACGGCGCGCTTGCGGGCGGCCGGCGCCCGTGCCGCCACCCGGTAACCCGAGCCGCGCCGCGCAATCACGAGGCCCATCGACACAAGGCGTCCATACGCTTCCGTTACCGTGAAGGTGCTCAGCCGCTCTGCCTGCGCGAGCTGGCGCACCGAAGGCAGCAACGCGCCGGCGCGCAGCACCTGCTGCTCGATAGCGCCTGAAAACGCCCTCACCAGTTGTTCGACGAGCGTCGCATGCGCGCGCTCACGGTCCAGTTGAAGTTCGATCATGAGTCGACAGGAAGAGGATGATCAAGGTGACCGCCCAAAGTGGAAGACCAATACAGTTTGCACCATTTTGCCAGCACAGTTCTCTCCGCGACAGGACAACTGTCTATGCCGCGGGTTTTTATCGAGGACTACATTGCGTGTTCTAACAGGAGATTTCCCATGACTTCGCGCCCCGTCATCGACGACCTCTCGTCGTTCTGGATGCCTTTCACCGCCAACCGGCAGTTCAAAGCTGCACCACGCCTGATCGAGGGCGCCAAGGGCATGTACTACCGCGCGACCGATGGCCGCGAGATTCTGGACGGCTGCGCCGGCTTGTGGTGTGTGAATGCGGGCCACTGCCGCGACGAAATCGTCGCCGCGATCCAGCAGCAGGCCGCCACGCTCGACTTCGCACCGACCTTTCAGATGGGCCATCCGCTCGCGTTCGAAGCGGCCACGAAGGTCGCCGCGATCATGCCGGAAGGCCTCGACCGCATCTTCTTCACGAATTCAGGCTCTGAATCCGTCGATACCGCGCTGAAAATCGCCCTCGCCTATCACCGCGCACGCGGCGAAGGCCAGCGCACGAAGCTGATCGGCCGCGAACGCGGTTATCACGGCGTGGGGTTTGGCGGCATCTCGGTCGGTGGCATTGGACCGAACCGCAAGACGTTTTCAGGCGGGTTGCTGCCGAACATCGATCATCTGCCGCACACGCACGCGCCCGAGCACAATGCGTTTTCGAAGGGCCAGCCGGTGTGGGGTGCGCATCTCGCCGAAGAACTTGAACGCATCGTCGCGCTGCACGATGCCTCGACCATCGCTGCCGTGATCGTGGAACCCCTGGCGGGTTCGACAGGCGTGCTCGTGCCGCCGCAGGGGTATCTGCAAAAGCTCCGCGAGATCTGCACGAAGCACGGCATCCTGCTGATTTTCGATGAAGTCATCACGGGCTTCGGCCGGCTCGGCAAAGCGACGGCCGCGGAATATTTCGGCGTGACGCCGGACCTGATGACATTGGCCAAGGCCATCAACAACGCCGCCATTCCGATGGGCGCCGTGGCTGCGCATCGCAACGTGCATGACACGATTGTCAATGCGGGCGCGGCAAACGGTATCGAGCTGTTCCACGGCTACACGTATTCCGCGCACCCGATGGCCGCTGCCGCCGCAATCGCCACGTTGGACCTGTATGCGCGCGACCAACTGTTTGAGCGGGCAGCATCGAAGGCGCCGAAGTTCGAAGCCGCTGCACATGCGTTGCGCGACGCGCCTCACGTGAAGGACGTGCGTAATCTCGGCATGGTGGCCGGTATCGAACTGGAATCGCGCGATGGCGCGCCTGGCGCGCGAGCCTACGAAGCGTTCGTAAAGTGCTTCGAAGCAGGCGTTCTGGTGCGCTATACAAGCGATATTCTCGCGTTCTCGCCACCGCTGATTATTGAAGACGACCAGATCGAGCAGATTTTCAGCACGGTTCGCAAGGTGCTCGAAACGGTGAAATAACGCGGTTTCGATAGCCGCTTACGGTCTGTCAATGTAAGCGGCATACGAACTGTAAGTGCAAACCTCAAGGCCGTTCCGGTTGATCCGGAACGGCCTTTCTTCGTTGTGGCGCTGCAAATGCGCCGCGAACGGTACGCCAGCGCCCTAGCGTGCGTGCCGAGCCGTACCCGCCTTCGTAGCGGCCTTGCGGCGCGTCTGCCAGCCTTTCTTCGCTGCGGCCGATCGATCGGCCGCGGAGCGCCGGCTTGCGCTCGCATGCGCCTGCTTCGAGAGCGACTTATGCGAAGCGGCTTTGGTGCCCTCACGTTGGAGAACGCGCGTGGAGGTCGCGGAACGTTTCGACTTCGATTCCGTGCTCGCGCTGCGTTGGGTTTTATGCTGGCCGGCCTGCGTGTCCTTCGCTGCTTTCTTGCGAGTGCCAGCGGACGCCGCACCCTTCTTCGGCGCCTTCACGCCTACACCTGACCTGCGCGCCTCGGACAACCCGATGGCAATCGCCTGCTTGGCGGACTTGGCGCCGTGCTTGCCTTCGCGAACATGATCGATCTGTTCCTTCACGAACGCGCCAGCCTGCGTGCTGGGCGACTTCCCCGCGCGTTTGGCGGCATGGGCGCGGTCGATGGTTTTCTTCTCAGGCATGGTGGCTCTCCTTTTGAGAGAAAGTAGCTTGGTCTGGCAATGGCATGGCAGCAATGGCCGTGCCAACGCGTCCGGCAAGCGCGACTGTGCGGATCCGTCGCGGATCGGCATGTAAGCGCGATGTTAGATTGACGACCGTTAACCCAGCCGTTAGCAGTATTTACCAGCCGTTACCGTCAGGCTGGCCGATTCGATTTGTTAAGGAGAGCCAATGTTGAAGAAGACTTGTATCGCAGCTGGAACCATCCTTGCACTCGCAACAGGCAACGCGGCATTCGCGCATGACGAGCCGGGCGCGGATTGGATATCGAAAGACGCTGCAATCGCCAAGGTCAAGGCACTGGGTTATGACGCGGTCCGCCTCAAGGCCGACGACGGACGCTGGGAAGGCGAAGCCACCAAACAGGGTTTGTTCTATGACATCCACGTCGACCCGCGCTCCGGCGCGTTGACGAGCAATGAATTGAAGCATTAAGCCGGGTGTACATTTCATAGGCGGTTCCACGCGTGTGTGGGTGGACGGGAAAAGCCGGCAACGGCAGAATCGAGGCGCTGAACGTCCACTGCAAAGGAACAATCCTGGCCGCGGCGGACCCCGCACAACGCGCTCCTGTACGCTCCCTTCAATGATGCTCAAATCATCCCGCATTGCAGCACCTATCGACTTCAATGCTCCATCGGAAAAAGTCGCGCAGCGCCTGATCGGCGCAATCTTCACGGTCGATGGCGTCGGCGGCAGGATCGTCGAAACCGAAGCCTATGATCGCGAAGATCCGGCGTCGCATACCTTTTCCGGACCCACCCCTCGCAACGCCGTCATGTTCGGGCCGTCCGCGCACGTTTATGTGTATCGCTCGTACGGTATTCACTGGTGCCTGAACTTTGTTTGCCGCGAAGAAGGTCACGGCGCGGGGGTGTTGATCCGTGCAATTGAACCGCTGACCGGTCTCGATGCCATGCGTCAACGACGCGGCCTCGAACCATCAAAGCTGTTGTGCTCGGGACCGGGACGCGTCGCGCAGGCCTTGGGCATCACGCACGGCAACAACGGTATGTCCCTGCTTGAGGCGCCGTTTCACATTGAAGCGCCGGAGGAGGACTATCCGCTCGCGACGGGACCGCGCATCGGCATCACGAAGGCGACGGATGTACCCTGGCGCTTCGGGCTCGCGGGATCGAAATTCCTCAGCAAGCCGTTCCCGAAAGTCTGATCAAACACCGAGGCGACTCGCATTGCGCTTCGCGCTTGCCGCGCTCTCGCCCGCCCTGCTTATTACGCCAAAAGCTAGCAACGGCCGCTCCCCGGCACCCTTATTGCTCGACCGAACCATGTTCGCCAGATAGCATCCGACCACCGGCCCCAACCGTTCGATAAAGGGGAATGCACATGAAACGCTTGCATCTTCCAGAACGCTTTATCGAAGTGCTGCTTGCGGCTGCGATTGTCGGATGCAGCGGGGGCGGCGGAGACTCGAACACCAGTAGTAGTTCTGCTGCCGGGTCCGGCGCCAGCGAGGCCACGCCGGCGTCCGGCGCCAGCGGGACCACGCCCGCGTCGGACGCGACGTCGAGTCCTGCCACGGCTCCAGGCACGCCCGCAGCATCCAGCGCGAGCACCGGTTCCCCGCCAGGTTCCACACCCGCCACACCCGTGGCCAACGCCGCTGACGTCGCCACCTATCACAATGACATCGCGCGCACCGGCCAGCATCTCAACGAGACCGCGCTGACCCCTGCCACGGTCAAGTCAGCGACGTTCGGCAAGCTTGGTTTCTACAGCGTGGATGGTCCGGTCGACGCCGAGCCGCTTTATCTTTCAAACATGACGATTGCCGGCGGCACGCACAACGTGCTGTACGTCGCGACGGAAAATGCGAGCGTCTACGCATTTGATGCCGATACGGGCGCTGTATTGTGGAAAACGACTACCCTCGCCAGCGGCGAAACGCCCAGCGACACACTCGGCTGTTTCCAGATTTCTCCGACGATCGGCGTGACTGCGACGCCTGTTATCGATCGCTCGCGTGGTCCGAATGGCGCAATGTATGTAGTCGGCATGTCCAAGACTGGAGCCGGAGCGTATCACCAGAGAATCCACGCACTCGACGTCACGACGGGTGCTGAATTGTTCGGCGGCCCGACTGAAATCACGGCGTCGTATCCGGGCACCGGTGCTAATAGCTCGAACGGCAACGTGATCTTCGATCCGAAACAATATGCCGAGCGTCAGTCGCTGCTGTTGTTGAAGGGCACGATCTACACGGGCTGGACTTCGCATTGCGACGTCCAGCCT
>DASYLW010000423.1:0-16652 GCA_036009385.1 Caballeronia sp. | reverse complement strand
TATCAACCGGCCGAAAAGCGGAGACACGACGGACCGCAACGAGCGCGTTCGCACCGTGACGCTCGAAGTGACGCCGCACATGGGCGAGGTCGTAGCGGTGGCCGCCCGGCTCGGCAGCTTGTCACTTGCATTGCGCAGCTTTGCCACCGTGTCGCGCGACCCCTATGCGCTCGCATCGGGACCCGCCACCGCGTCTGCAGCCGGCGATGCACCGCGCGCGCCCGTCTGGGCCGGCGACATTTCCCGCGCACTGCGTGACCTGCCCAGAGCCCATCCGGTCACGGTCAAGGCAGGCGGGACGGCGATGCCGGCCGCGCCGAAATCGGTGACCGTCTATCGAGGCTCCGAAAAGGCAGACTCGACATCGAGTGTTGCCCAAGCCGGAGGTGATGCCGTGCCGCCGCTCCCTACCCTCGCCACGCCGCGGTGATCCCATGCAACCCGTTCGACGTCGCACCCATTCGCCAGGACCGGAAGTCATGACTCTGCCGTTCAGTTCGCATGCCAACACAATGAGGCTTTCGGCATGCACACTGTGCGCGGTGGCTTTGATCCTCGCAGCACCGGCGCACGCCGCACAGCCGCGGCTGCCGGCCAATGGAGCCAGTGCAGCCAATCCAGCCGCTGACGCGCCGGCCGTTCCTCAGGGCCCACTCGATATCGCCGCTGGCAAGGGCACACTCGTGCGTCTCAACGAAGACGCGACTTCGGTGTTCGTGGCAGACCCGGCGATCGCCGATGTTCATGTCCCTTCGCCGAGGGCGGTATTCGTGCTGGGCAAGAAGGCCGGCACCACGACGCTTTATGTGCTGGGCGCAAGCAACAAGACGCTGCTGCAGCGCTCGATCGTGGTCGGGCGCGACATGGACGCGTTGCACAGCATGGTAACCGCGCGGTTTCCCTCCATGAACCTGCAATTGAGCACGGGCAACGGATCGTTGCAAGTGTCGGGACAAGCCGCTAACGCTGCCGATGCCGACGCGGTGGTGCAATCGCTCACGCCGTATCTGGCCGATAAGGAAGTGCTGGTCAATCGCATGACAATCGATCGGCCGCAACAGGTGCAATTGCGCGTGCGCATCACCGAGGTCGACCGGAATGTCACGCAGCAGCTCGGCATCAACTGGCAGGCGCTGGGCAATGCAGCCGGAAATTTCTTCGGCGGCATCTATAGCGGCCGGCCCATCTACAACCTGGCGCAGCCGTTAACGGGTGCTAACGGCCAGGTCACTTATCCGGTCAATCTGCCGACCAACAACGCGTATTCGCTATTCGGTCAATTCAAGACCGGCAACACGGACATTCAGGCCCTCGTCGACGCGTTGAACCAGGAGGGCCTGGTAACCGTGCTCGCCGAACCAAGTCTCGTGGCGCTGTCGGGGCAAACGGCCAGCTTCCTTGCGGGCGGCGAATTTCCCATTCCCGTGTCGCAAGTCAACGGCGCGATTTCCGTCGAATTCAAGCAGTTCGGCGTCAAGCTCGACTTCACCCCGACTGTGTTGAGCGAAGGCCGCATCAGTCTCAAGGTCCGTCCGGAAGTCAGCCAGATCGACACGACGGTGAGCGTGACGACCGGTGGCATCACGATCCCCGGCCTGAGTGTGCGCCGCGCCGATACAACCGTCGAACTGGCGAGCGGCCAAAGCTTCGCGATCGGCGGGCTGCTTCAAAGCAATACGACCGACATCATTTCGCAGATTCCGGGCATGGGTTCCATTCCGATCCTGGGCAAGCTCTTCTCGTCGACCAACTACCAGAACAACAAGACCGAACTGGTCATCATGGTGACGCCCTATCTGGTCGAACCGACCGACCCGGGCAAGCTGCGTACACCGCTCGAATCGCTCGTGTCGCCCAGCAATGACGTGGAATACAGCTTTCAACAACACCGGGCAGCGGGCGCGTCATCGCAGGCTGAAGAGCCACGTCTCGTCGGCGCGGCCGGATACGTTTATTGAGCCGGATGCCATGAACTCGCAAAAAATACTGTCTCTCCTTCTTGTCTGCGCGACAGCCACGTGCGTCAGCGGCTGCTTCAAGCCGCCGCGCGATATGCCCGACCAGTCGGTTATCGGCTTCGACGGTAAAAATGCGGTATCGCCGGACTGCACCGAGCTTGCTCGCGGCTCGGTGTTGACCGATGCAGGCTGGCACCGCCCCTCCATGCAGTGGGGTTGCGCGACGTACACCAACCTCGCTGCCCAGGTTGCCAATCCGAAAGACCTCGTGGCGCCGGGAAAGCTCGCGCCAGCCGATGCCGCCGTCGCAGCGAGCGCCGTGCGCCGTTACGAAACCGGCCATGTGATCCCGCTCGACGCGACCACGTCGCGCGATTCCAAGTGATGCGCTCAACCTTCATTGAAGACACGCTATGAGCACGACAGGGTTCAACTTGACGAAAACCGCCGCCGGCGTGCGGATCGCGGACTTCATCGCCTTCGTCTCCGACCGGGCGACCGAGCGGGTCCTGAAGACCTTCGTGCTCGAACAGGCGATGCCCCATGTGCACGTCGTGATCGGCGGGATCGACGACGCCATCGCGCATGTCGCAAAACTCGAGCGCTCGCCGCTCTTCCTGTTGGTCGACCTGCACAACTCCGCCATGCCGCTGTCCGACCTCGCCCGGCTCTCGGAGGTATGCGAACCGTCGGTCCAGGTCGTCGCGCTCGGCGAACGCAACGACGTCGGGCTCTTCCGCAGCCTGTTGAAAATCGGCGTGCGCGACTATCTTGTGAAGCCGCTGACCGTCGAACTGCTCAAGAGAACCATCAATGTCGAGGACGGCAAGATCAGCCCGATTGCGACCGCGCGAATCGGTAAGACAATCGTGTTCACGGGGACGCGTGGAGGCGTGGGTGTCACGACACTCGCGTTGAATCTCGCGCGCCACCTTGCTGACGAAACCCATAGGCGGGTGGCCTATGTTGACCTGAACGTGAACGGGGGCGCCGCAAACAGCATGCTTGGCATCACGAGCAACAATGGGTTGATCGATGTCCTTCAGAACGTGCACCGGCTGGATCCGCAATATGTCGACCGCACGCTGGTCGCGAAAGGCAGCCGGCTTTTCGTGTTGTCCGCCGAGCTGGACTTCGACGTCGCACAGTCCTATCAGGCAGGAGCACTGAAACGCGTGCTGCAACTACTGTGCGACAGTTTTCACTATGTACTGCTCGATATTGGCAGTCCGGTCGATCCACTCGCAGTCGAAGCCTTCGACAACGCATCTCGCGTATATCTCGTTACTGACCGCACCGTGTTCTCCACGCGGCAAACGATCCGTCTGCTGCGCTATATCGAGGACCGCGATAACAACCCGGCGACGTCGCTGCTATTGAACAGCCCTAACGCGGCAAGCGCCGGCAAGGTTGAGACGACCGATTTCACGTCGGCGGTCGGCCGCAATGTACTGCACGAAGTGCAGTTCGAAGCGAAGTCCCTGTCAATCGCAGAAAACCTCGGCGAGGCGCCGAAGGAAAAAGCCGCGACCGGCTTCAACCAGTCGATCATGCGGATCGCCAATGATCTGACCGGACAGCACGCGGCCGTTGAACGCACGCTGCTGCACAAGTTCAAACTGAGGAAGGCTTGATGTTCGGGCAAAAACAGGTCGCGCGAACGCAGACCGAATTCGTTCCCACCGCTGGAGAGGCGGCGCTGGCGGCTTTCGAGGCGGTCGGTGCCCCCGTCCCGGCTTCGCCAGCCGCCACCTATGCGCCGATGGTCGAAGGTAACGAAGCGCTGGTCCGCTCAGATCTGTTCAAGGTCATCCGCAGCGGTGTGTTCGATTCCATGAACGCATCAGCGGTGATTGGCAAGACACGCGAGCAGATGAAGCCGGGTGTCGAACAGCTCGTGCTGAGCATTGCCGAACGGGAACGCCTGAACATCACCATCTCCGAGCAGGGGCAGATTGTCGGCGAGTTGCTCAATGACATGTTCGGCCTCGGGCCCATTGAACCGCTGCTTGCCGATGAAACAGTCACCGACGTGCTCGTCAACGGACCGGACCAGGTCTATGTGGAGCGCAACGGCCGGCTCGAATTGACCGCGTACAAGTTCCGCGACAACGCCCACGTTGTCAACGTCGCGCAGCGGATTGCCGCGGGCGTGGGGCGCCGTGTCGACGAAAGCAGCCCGATGGTTGACGCACGGCTCGCCGACGGCAGCCGGGTCAACGTCGTTTTGCCCCCGCTCGCCATTCACGGCGCGACCATTTCCATTCGCAAATTCTCGAAGCGCAATATCACGCTCTACCGCATGGCGCAACAGGGCAACATGTCGATGGCAATGGCGAACGTGCTCAAACTCGCGAGCACGTGCCGGCTCAATATCATCGTGTCCGGAGGCACGGGTTCGGGCAAGACCACCTTGCTCAACGCGCTGTCGCATTTCATCGGACTGGGCGAACGCACCATCACGATAGAAGACGCGGCCGAACTCCAGCTCGTGCAGCCGCACGTTGTAAGCCTCGAGACGCGACCGGAGAATGCCGAAGGCCTAGGCGCCGTCGCCCAGCGCGACCTTGTGCGCAATGCGCTGCGGATGCGTCCAGACCGGATCATCCTCGGCGAAACACGCGGCGCCGAAGCATTCGACGTGCTGCAGGCCATGAACACTGGCCACGACGGCTCGATGACCACGATCCACGCAAATACGCCGCGAGACGGCATCACGCGGCTCGAAAGCATGGTCATGATGGCCAACGGCAACCTGCCGCTCTTGTCGATTCGCCGGCAGATCGCGAGTGCTGTGCACCTGATCGTGCAGATCGAGCGGATGCGCGACGGCATGCGGCGTGTCACGCGCATTACCGAGCTGGTCGGCATGGAAGGAGACGTCATCATCACGCAAGACCTGTTCACGTTCCACTACGACGCGACTGCCTACAGCGAAGAGGTCAAGGGCGTGTACGAATGTGCGTCCGTCAGGCCCGCCTTTTCGGCGCGCGCCGCCTATTACGGGTTGGAGGAGTCTTTGCTGGAGGCCATGAGGACATGAGTCCGATCGACGTCTTCACGGTGTGCTCGTTCATTGGCGTGATTCTCTGCGGCGTGATGGCGCTCGTCGTCATGGACATGAGGCACAAGCAGCCAGACGCGCGGATCAGGACGCGCATGCGTGAATCGTTTTTGGGTCATGTAACGCGTGAGCAGAGCACGGTCAACGTCCATTCGGACCTGTTCACGGTAGGTAAAACCGACAACGTGTTTAGCGGCTGGCTTCGGCCCAAGCTTTCGCGGCTGCGCACTGTTGCCGGCACCAATGGCATCCGTGTCGTCGTTTCGGTAACGATCGCCGGTGAACTGGTCGCGCTTCTCATGACGCACTTCATGCCGCTGCCTGGTTTCGCGAAACCGCTCCTGATCCTGGGGCTGCCTGTGTTCGTAGCTATGCGCACTTACAGCTTTTTGGTCGAACGCTTTCGCAAACGCTTCCTCAACGGTTTCCCAGACCTGCTCGATATGATCGTGCGCGCGGTTCGCGCGGGCGTACCGGTCACCCATGTGATTGGATCGGCAGCCGACGAATGTCCCGAGCCGCTGAGAAGCGAGTTCAAGCAAATGAGCGATTCGTTGCAGGTCGGGCGCGATCTCGAAGAAGTACTGGCCGTTGCGATGCGGCGCATAGAAATAGCCGACTTCTCATTCTTTTGCGTCTGTCTCCTGCTGCAGCGGGAAACCGGCGGCCAGCTCGGCGAGACACTGGAAAACTTGTCCGGCATCGTCCGGACCCGGCGCGAGGTTCGTCAAAAAACCAAGGCACTTACCGCCGAGGCCCGCATCACGACCAAGATCCTCGCGGCCATCCCGATCTGCATCATGCTGTGCCTGTATTTCATGAACCGCCCCTACATGATGGTGCTATTCGAACGGGAGGCAGGTCACAAACTGCTGACCTACGCCGCGATATCGGTCGTGTTCGGCGTGATGGTGATCAACAAGCTGGCGAATCTGGATACCTCGCGATGAGCCCGTCCAACGTCGAGACGCTGGTCAACCTGCTGATGCTGCTGGCGCTTTTCGCCGGGCTCGCGATCTGGTGGGCAACCAAACACGGCGGAAGACGTGGGCGTATTGCCGAGCGTGTGCGCGAAGCCGCGCTCAGTCATCAGACAGTCCCGACCGATTTCGAAGACGACGGACAAGAAAAAACTTTTCGCCGCCGCGTCTTGCGCCGGCTCGCTGCATTCGGCGACAAACTGCCGCTCTTCGACGCGAAATACCGCGCAAAACTTCGTCAGGAAATGGTCCGCAGCGGCTATCGCGGCCACTATGCGGTGTCGGTTCTTCTTGCCGTCAAGTTTTGCTTTGGCCTGCTTTGCGCCGCGCCGACGGTCATGCTGGGCCAACATATTCCACTGATCGGCTCGTTTCCGGCCGGACGCGGCGCGGCCATGATGGGCGCCTTCGTGATCGGCATGATGCTCCCCGAATATGCGATCGCATTTCGGGCGTCACGCCGGCGCAAAGAGATGGCCGGATCTCTGCCCGATGCACTCGACCTGCTCGTGATTTGCACGAATGCCGGCAACAGTCTTGCCGTCGGCATCCGCCGCGTCGCCGATGAACTCGCAACGATCTGCCCGCCCCTATCAGAGGAATTCTCGCTGACCGCCGACGAGTTGAAGCTTTCCGGTGACAGTAGCCGCGCGCTGCACGGCCTCGCTGAGCGCATCGACCTGCCCTCGATCCGCGCGCTGATCTCGACGCTGACGCAATCAATGCGTTATGGCACTCCGATCACCCAGGCATTGCGTATCTTGTCGCGCACGGAACGATTGACGCACATCGTTTCCCTTGAAGAAAAAGCGGCCAAGCTGGCGCCCAAAATGGTGCTCCCGATGATGCTTTTCATTCTTCCGGCGGTCGTTGTGATCGCAGCGGGGCCGGCCGTCATTCAGCTTGTCGAAGTAATCAACAAAAAATGAACTCATCCAGCCTGCTTTCTGATGACCCCTCGCCACCCACTGCTTCATTGTCAGTGGTCCGAATCTTGTGTCTCGCTGCACTAGGCGGCTTACTACTGCTCGCGGGCGCTGCCTGCACGACGACCCAGCATGTGACCGAAGCGCGCCCGGTGACACGGAATTCGTCGCCGGGCACGATGGGCGAGTTGCGTATCGCGGCGACCGCCCTGGACTCGGGCAACATCGAGCTGGCGACTTCGCTCTTCGACAAGGTCGTGAAGGCCGATCCGAAGTCGGTGCCGGGCCTGACCGGGCTCGGCGACACGCTCTACGCGGTCGGTGACTTCACCCGGGCGGGCGTCTACTACCAGCGCGCCAGCAGTTTCGATCCCGCCGCAGTGGCGCCGCTGATCGGCATTGCGCGTGTCGCGATCCATCAACGCCGCTTCGACGATGCGATCTCGACCTATCAAGGCGTGCTCTCCCGTATGCCGGGCGATCCGATGGCGTCGGCAGGCTTAGGCGCGGCGCTCGACCTGAAGGGGGACCACGCAGGCGCACAAGCCGTGTTGCGGCAGGCGCTCAAGGCTAATCCGGGTGATCCGCTACTGAGCGTGAACCTGGGTTTGTCGCTGGTGCTCGGCGGCAATCCGCGCGAAGGGGCCAACGTGCTACTCGACGTCACGCGCTATCCGGAAGCACCGCCGCAGGCACGCCAGGATCTGGCGCTCGCTTATGGGCTGCTTGGCAATACCGAGGCCGCAGCCGAAATCCTGGGAAAGACGTTGCCGAAAGCGTCGGTACAAGACAACCTGCGCTTCTACGAAATCCAGCGCGCTCTTCTGACGCAGACGGCTGGCCATCCTGCCACGGTGGCTACGGCCGTGCCGACGGCGTCTATCCAGGCGTCGAGCGTGCGATGAAAGCTGCGGATCTGCGCAGATTCGTGCGCTTCCTTTCTGCCCTCCGCCGCGACAGCAGCGGCGTGTCGGCGATCGAGTTTGCGATCGCAGCGCCGTTCCTGTTCATCTTCGTGCTGGGTACTGTGGAGCTCGCAGTCGACATGATGATCGACGCGACCGTGCAGGTCGCCGCTCAATCCGCGTCCCGCGTGGGGCTGACTACGACCAACCCTGCCTCGGGGACGCGGGCGGCCCAGGCGCAACAGATCGTGAAGAACATCATGAGCGGCTGGACCGGCATGCCCAGAACGACTCTCACCATCACCGAGCTCGGCTACAGCACGTACAACGATGTAGGCAGCGGCAGTTCCACGGCGGGGCTTGGTTCGCTCGGCGATGTCGTGTCGTACAACATCACGCTGACGACGCCGGGCATCTCAGGTATTCCCAAAATGGTTGGTATGCCCATGCTGACTTTCCAGCGCAACTACCTTGTGCAGAACGAAAAATGACAACGGCCTTCGCCACAGTCAGATCACGCAGACATCCGGGTTTCCACGCGGCTCTTCGGCAACTGCTTCGCTCGGACCGCGGCAGCGTGGCAGTAGAACTGGTCATCATCATTCCGATCATGGTGCTGCTGATGGTAGGATTCAGCGAGATCTATCTATATATGCGCACGGTAAGCGCGCTGGAGCACACGGCTTTCACGCTGGCCGATTCGCTCGGACAAACAACACGGCTCATCAACACCAACGCCACAACCGACTCGAATGATCTTGGTTCGATCTGGAACGCAGCGACGGTGCTAAGCGCGCCGAACAGCTTGAACCAGGGCGGCGGCGTCATCATTACTTCGGTATGCGAAACCACGTCATCGTGCGTGTGGCCGGCGATGCCACCGCCGACCATGGCGGCGGGCGTGCCGAAAATCTGGTGGCAGGCAAATGCCCCGTGGAACGGCAGCGGCATGAAGACGAGGGTGACGGCTGCCAACATTCTTCCCGCGACTTGGCCGTTCCGAAACGGGGACTCCGCCATCGTGGTAGAGGTTTTCTACACATTCAATCCATTCGCGATGACGGCCGGGTTATGGCCCGGCGCTCCGGGCACGCAGATTCTCTACGAGCGTGTCTACGTGCGTCCGCGTACCCTTCAGCCGCTCACACTGGTATCGGGATGATGTTGACTCGCTCCGCTAAAGAACATCGCGATCACCGGATCGCCCACGAGAGGAAGCCGAACCTGCGCCGTGCCGCCATGCGACTGCAGGGAGACCAGGGTGCAGTCACAGTTGTTTTTGCACTATGCGGCAGCATGATGGTCGCGTGCATGTGCATTGCGCTCGATGCGATCGATGGCGGCATGACGCACGCGCGCATGCAATCGGCGCTCGATGTCGCGACACTTTCCGCGGGCATTGATCTCGCGCACGGCGCAAATCTCTCGGTTGCTCAATGGCAGCAGGACGCACGCGCCTACTACAACGCGAACATGCGGACCGGTTATATGTCGCTCACCATGCCGGACAGCGGCTTTATGGCCACGGTGACCGGGACGCCGGCCTCAGGAGAAACCATTCAACTGTCGGCGACGGGCAGCTTGAAACTGATCGCCCCGGTAGTCTTGCCAGGGACGTCGGGCAATGGCTCGGGTTCCGGTTCCGGTTCCACGACTTTGCCGACCACTGCGCCCTTGGCTGCCAACAACACCGCGCTGTATCTCCCGCAGAGCACACTCGAGCTCGTGATGGTCCTGGATAACACCGGGTCCATGAACGATCCTGCCGCCGGGTCTGGGAACGGGCCGAGCAAGATGGCGGGCCTCCAGGCGGCGACGACGAGTCTCGTGCAAGATTTGTACGGGCAAGCGGTCTCCACCTACTACGTCGGTCTCGTGCCCTTCGCGAGCACCGTGAATGTCAGTGGCGCGTTGCCGCCAGCGGGCACCTGGATGAATCCTTCGTTCGCCTACAACACAACGAATGTCGGAATGAGCAAAAATAATAAAATTGCCGGATGGGGTGGTTGCGCAGTCGAACCGCGGGACGCGAACGGCTTTTTGTATCCGAATGCCTATTCCCCTTCGGACACGCTCAAGTTCACGCCGTACTACTACAACGTACCGGCCGCCGGCCTGCAAATTCGTTCATATACCAATCGGTTTTGCGGCAAATCGACCACTTCGACGGTACTCGGTGTGCCTGTCACACTGGATAAAGATGGTCAGCCCAACTACTGCAGCGGCTATTTGTCGAATGTAACGGGCACTGGCCTCGGGATTTACTATGACCAGGTGTCCAACAGCGGTTATGGGACGTCGACCCTGACACAGAACAGTGATTGCATCGCGCAGCCTGTTACCTTCCTCACGAATGACCAGCCAACACTCATCAAGGCAATTGGCAACATGAAGGCGGGCGGTTCCACGATCATTCCGGAAGGCTTGCTGTGGGGATGGCGCATGCTGGCGTCGTCTTGGTCCAATAGTGTCGCCAAGGGCAATGGCTGGATTTCGACCGATTCAAGTTTTCCCAAGCCGGAGACCACAGTAGGACTACAACGCGTCATGATTGTCCTGACCGACGGCGAGAACCAGATTGGCGCGGCCGGCTCAATTCCCAACGACCTGTATTTCAACGGACTGTCGGGCGTCGGCTCGCGCAGCCTCGCCGCTCCGACCGTAGTGCGCACAGACGGCACTTCTCTCAGCAATGGCCTGACCGACTCGTCGGAACTCCATGGAAACAACCCGGCCGATCCATCGAGCGGCAACAACGCAGGCTGGCCTGATGACGTCAACACCTTCCAGTCGGCTGTTTGCACAGCAATCAAGCAGAGCGGAGTGATCGTGTACGCGATCACCTTCGGCGCCAGTGCCTCTAAATCGGTTGCGCAACAGGCGATGCAAGACTGCGCCAGTCCGGGAAATTATTATCACGCGCCGGACAACGCGACACTCAATGCCATCTTCCAACAGATCGCGGGCAATTTGGGGGTGCTTCGATTAACGCAATAGTCGCCACTGAAAGTGGGCACTTGGCGTTGGTATAGGGTTTCGTCGTTTCGCGGCTCAAGCGCACGCCTGCCGCCGCCTGCCGGACAGGATTCAAGTGATCACCGACATTTTGGTCGAGATCCTGGCGAGCAATCCGGCGCTGACGGGCGCTTATGCCGAGCCGACAAGCAACGGCGAGTTTGGGCGGCGAGTTCGGGCGGCAGATGCGTTCGCGGTAGGTCCCGCGGATAAATTTCCTAGTCGCCGTAGAAATTCTGCGCACCGGCAAAATTCTCAAACTTCGTGTATTGCCCTTGGAACGTGAGGCGAATAGGACCGATCGGACCGTTCCGCTGCTTACCGATAATGATTTCGGCCGTGCCTTTGTCCGGGCTGTCCGGGTTGTAGACTTCGTCGCGATAAATGAAAAGGATCACGTCCGCGTCCTGTTCGATAGCGCCAGATTCACGCAAGTCGGACATGATCGGACGTTTGTTCGGACGCTGCTCCAACCCGCGATTCAACTGTGAGAGCGCCATGACGGGAACATCGAGTTCCTTCGCGAGGCTTTTGAGTGAACGCGAGATTTCTGAAATTTCGGTCGCGCGGTTTTCACCGGCAGAACCGGAGCCGGACATGAGCTGCAAATAGTCCACGATGATCAGCCCCAGCTTGCCGCATTGCCGCGCCAGACGGCGTGAACGCGAGCGCAGTTCCATCGGGTTCAGACCACCCGTTTCATCGATAAAGATTTGCGCCTCGCTCATTTTCTGTACTGCGTGCGTGAGCTTCGGCCAGTCTTCGTCCGTGAGACGACCGGTACGCATCCGGTGCTGATCCAGACGGCCGACCGAACCCAACATACGCATGGTGAGTTGCGTGCCCGGCATTTCCATGGAAAACACCGCTACCGGCAGACCATATTCAACGGCCACGTATTCGCCGATATTCATCGAGAATGCGGTTTTACCCATCGACGGACGGCCCGCCACGATGATAAGTTCACCACCGTGCATGCCGGATGTCATGCGGTCCAGATCGACGAAACCCGTTGGCGTGCCGGTCACATCGCTAGGATTCGCGGTGTGATAAAGCGTGTCGATACGCTCAACCACCTGCGTCAGCAGCGGCCCGATCTCCAGAAAGCCCTGCGTCCCGCGCGCGCCGCTTTCCGCGATCGAGAACACCTTCGCCTCGGCCTCGTCCAGCAACTGGCGCACTTCCTTGCCTTGCGGATTAAATGCGTCGGCGGAAATTTCATCAGCGACTGAAACCAGCCGGCGCAACACCGCCCGATCCCGCACGATTTCCGCATAACGGCGAATGTTCGCAGCGCTCGGCGTGTTCTGCGCCAATGCGTTCAGGTACGCGAGCCCGCCCACTTCCTCCGCCTTGCCGGTATTCGTCAGCGCCTCGTAGACGGTGATCACGTCGGCCGGGCGCGTGGTCGCGATCAGCTTGCCGATCGCCTCATAAATGATCCGATGGTCGTAGCGGTAGAAATCGCCATGCGACATCACGTCCGCAATACGGTCCCATGCGGCGTTATCGAGCAGCAAGCCGCCAATGACGGACTGCTCGGCTTCGATGGAATGCGGCGGGACCTTCAGCGCATCCAGTTGGGGATCTTTCGACGGTGCGTTCATGAGGAGGAATTATCGGCGAAATGACGGGCGGCGGCGAGGCCGGAAAAACAAAAAAGGCGGAAACCGCTCGCGGTTCCCGCCTTTCTTTTACTGCGGCACTACTGTTGCATCGGCAACAGGGCTAAGCCCGGCGGCCCATGCAGACGAAATGCGCTTAAGCGTGTTCGCCCAGCACTGACACCGTCACGTCGACAACCACGTCGGTGTGCAGTGCAACCTGGATGGCGTGATCGCCAACCAGCTTCAGCGGGCCGTCGGCCAGACGCACTTGCGACTTTTCGACTTCGGCCAGGCCTTGCTTCTTCAGCGCTTCGGCGATGTCCGCGTTCGTCACCGAACCGAACAAACGACCATCGACGCCAGCCTTTTGCGAGATCTGAACGGTCGCGCCGCTCAGCTTTTCGCCCAGGGCCGTAGCGGCTGCCAGCTTTTCAGCGGCAACTTTTTCCAGGTCAGCGCGGCGCACTTCGAATTCCGCGATTGCGTCCTTCGTTGCACGGCGGGCCTTTTTGCCCGGGATCAGGAAGTTACGTGCGTAACCGTCCTTGACACGAACGATGTCGCCCAGGTTGCCCAGGTTGACGACTTTTTCCAAAAGAATGATTTGCATTTGGCTTTTTCCTTATTGCGTCGTCTGATTAGGCCTTGTGCAGGTCGGTGTACGGCAGCAGCGCGAGAAAACGAGCGCGCTTGATAGCCGTATCGAGCTGACGTTGGTAGTGAGCCTTCGTTCCTGTCAGACGAGCCGGCGTGATCTTGCCGTTCTCACCAACGAAGTCCTTCAGCGTTTCCGTGTCCTTATAGTCGATGGACTCGACATTGGCCGCGGTGAAACGGCAGAACTTCTTGCGCTTGAAGAGCGGGTTTTGTTGCTGACGACGTTTGTCGAATTTCTTACCAGTCGGGCGGGGCATGTTCAGTCCTTTCCAATATCCTGCAATTCTGTGATGTGAAACACCAGGGTTCGCGCGTTGCGGCTTTTCTTGGCCATGAAGCCCGTGAAGAGCGTTTCTACGCCCATTACGAGGCCTTCCAGCTTGCCGCTCGCTGCTCCGGCCGCGACCGCCGGGAGAGTCAGTTCGATTTGCCGGGCAATACCCGCTTCGACAACTTCCGTACGGTGATGCAACGTGCAACTCGCTATGGGGACGCCGGCGGGGGTGTACCGCACCGGTTCTCGCTCCACAACGCTTGCTGTCAGTTGCAGCCGGTTCACTTGATTCCTGGTGACGCGACGACTTCAAAAGTCGCCTTCTTGATTAGTTTGCCTGCGAGCTTGCGGCCGGAGCTGCATGAGCTTCAGTCGACGGCTGGCTGGCCGCCTTCTTGGCTTCTTCGCGGTGAACTTCCTTCATCATCGGCGACGGGCCGGTTTCTGCCTTCTTCAGCTTGACGATGAGGTGACGCAGCACAGCGTCGTTGAACTTGAACGCGTGTTCCAGTTCTTCGAGCGTTTCCTGGCTGCATTCGATGTTCATGCACACGTAGTGAGCCTTCGCAAGCTTCTCGATCATGTAAGCCAGCTGACGGCGGCCCCAGTCTTCGATGCGATGGATCGAACCACCGTGAGTGGTGATCGTGGTCTTGTACCGTTCGATCATGGCGGGCACTTGCTCGCTCTGATCCGGATGCACGATAAATACGATTTCGTAATGACGCATTGTTACTCCTTGAGGATATAAAGCCACCCGGGCGTCGGACCGGTGCGGCAAGAGAGAAGCCAGCGATTATAGCGAGATACGGCCGGCCACACAACTGATTTACGCATTTCGCGTATTACTTCCGCTGTGTTTTCAATGGCTTAGCGGTTCTGCATGCCACACGGACGCGGAATTTCATCTTTCACGGTTCCAGTAATCTGGTTGCGCGTAGATTTTCTTCAAATAATCAATGAAGTAGCGCACTTTCGCCGGCACGTAGCGCTGCTGCGGATAGACCGCGAGGATGTCGTAATCGGGCAGCGCGAACTCGTCCAGGACGGTTTCCAGTTCGCCGTTTGCCAGTTGCCGCTGGATTTCCCAGGTCGAGCGCCAGCCGAGCCCGTGGCCCTCCGATACCCATCTATGCAGCAATTCGCCGTCGTTGCAATCCAGGTTGCCCGAGACACGCACCGTCGCGAGTTTGCCGTTGCGACGAAAATACCAGCCGCGATTCTGGCCGCCCTGCAAATTGAACGCGAGACAGTTGTGGCGCGGCAGGTCATCGAGCGATTTCGGCTTGCCGTGCTTCTTGAAATACGCCGGCGTGCCGCAGACCACCCGGCGGTTATCGGCGAGTTTGATGGCAACGAAATTTTGATCGACCGCCCCGCCTATGCGGATCGACAGGTCATAACCCTCGCGGATCAAGTCAGCTACCCGGTCATTCAGGTTGAACGACATCTGCAACGCGGGTTTATCGATGAGAAATGCCGGCGCGTGCGGCGCCACGTGCATTCGTCCGAACGCCGCCGGGGCCGAGACGATCAGATGGCCGTCAACGGTGCGCTGGCCATCGGCGAGTTCGTCTTCCGCCTGGTTCCAGTCAGCGAGCAAACCACGGCAGCGTTCAAGGAACGCCGCGCCCTCCTCGCTTACCACTAGACGGCGCGTGGAACGGTACATCAGCTTGACACCCAGACGCTTCTCCAGCGCGTCGATACGCCGCCCCAAAATTACCGGCGACACCCCCTCCTCCAGCGCCGCCGCGGCCAGACTGCCGGCCTCGGCGACCTTTACGAACGTCTCAATCTGCCTGAAGCGGTCCATTTTCATGCCTCCAGTCCGTACTTTTTGTATCGGATAAAACAACTTTGGCTGATCTTATCAACACTCCGGCAACCGCATAAAGTCCCCTCAACGACATTGCGCATCGGCGCGATGCAGCAGAACACAATGGAAGGAGACAGTCATGACAAAAATGCGAGCAGTCGACGCAGCCGTTCTCGTGCTGGAAAAAGAAGGGATCGAAATGGCCTTCGGCGTTCCGGGCGCGGCGATCAACCCGTTCTACTCCGCCCTGCAACGCGCGGGCAGCATCGGCCACGTGCTGGCACGCCACGTGGAAGGCGCGTCGCACATGGCCGAAGGTTATACGCGGGCGGCGCCTGGCAATATCGGCGTGTGTATTGGCACGTCGGGACCGGCGGGAACGGACATGATCACCGGGCTGTATTCCGCCCAGGCTGACTCCATCCCGATCCTCGCAATCACCGGCCAGGCGCCGCGTGCGCGTCTTTACAAAGAAGACTTCCAGGCCGTCGATATTGAATCGATCGCCAAGCCGGTGACAAAGTGGGCCGTGACCGTGCGCGAGCCGGCGCTCGTGCCGCGCGTGTTCCAGCAGGCTTTTCACCTGATGCGCTCGGGCCGTCCGGGTCCGGTGCTGGTCGATCTGCCGATCGACGTGCAACTCGCGGAAATCGAATTCGATATTGATACGTACGAACCCCTGCCCGTCTATAAGCCGAAAGCGTCCCGTGGCCAGATCGAAAAGGCTTTGGCGATGCTGACAGCGTCTGAGCGGCCGTTGATCGTTTCCGGCGGCGGCGTGCTGAATGCGGCGGCCGAGGATCTGCTGGTCGAGTTCGCTGAAATCATGAACGTGCCGGTAATCCCCACGCTGATGAGCTGGGGCGCGATCCCCGACGACCATCCGCTGATGGCCGGCATGTGCGGTTTGCAAACGGCACATCGCTACGGCAATGCTTCGATGCTCGCATCCGACTTCGTGCTGGGTATCGGCAATCGCTGGGCCAACCGTCACACGGGCAGCGTCGAGGTTTACACGAAGGGCCGTACGTTCGTGCACGTCGACATTGAACCAACGCAGATCGGCCGCGTGTTCGGCCCGGATCTCGGCATCGTCTCCGACGCTAAATTCGCGCTGGAACTGTTCGTCGAAGTGGCGCGTGAATGGAAGGCCGCGGGCAAACTGAAGGATCGCGGCACCTGGGTCGGCGAGTGCCAGGAACGTAAGCGCACGATGCATCGCAAGACGCACTTCGACAACGTGCCGATGAAACCGCAACGCGTCTACGAAGAGATGAACAAGGTCTTCGGTCGCGATACCTGCTATGTCTCGACAATTGGTCTTTCGCAGATCGCCGGCGCACAGTTCCTGCATGTGTACAAGGCGCGCAACTGGATCAACTGCGGCCAGGCCGGCCCGCTCGGCTGGACCATTCCGGCCGCGCTCGGTGTTCGTGCCGCGGACCCG